>CAZNDX010000002.1:140589-211808 GCA_964572035.1 uncultured Methanosarcinales archaeon | reverse complement strand
TTGGAGAGTGGTTTGAGTGAAAGACGAAGTAACATTTGCAATTGGATTTGCTATTATGAGCGCGCTTTTTGTCGCAGTAATAGCTGTTTTCTAAATTTTTTTATTTTGTTATCTTAATGTTCCAACTACTACGCCAACTATATCGTCATAGCTGACCAGCCACGGGTCTGTTTCAGAATTCGCGTATCCTTTGGTATGATAATAATAGGCTCCGTCCTTTTGGACTACTTCAACAACCGCGTGCATTATTACCTCTTTTTCCCCCGCAGTTGTAAACGAGATGATGTCACCCACGAGTATTTGTTCTGGTGATGTCGGTTTTTGTTCAAATACCACGCTTTTGTCCGTGATGAACGGAGCCATTGAGTTTGATGAAACCTTAGCGTACTTGATTGGCGCGTCGATTACAACCTGTTCAGAATAAACTTTGATGTTTTCAAACGGCACTCGTGATATGCTTTCAAAATTTTGAGAAGGTGAAGCAAGTCTCTCATCAGCTTGAACTGGGACGTAAGGAGCTAAAAGTACACCTAATGCGAAAAATAAGAGTGATAAAAATAACCCCCCAACAACCTTCCCCATAAATTCCCCCGTTTATGTTTCTCTTTTGACGGGTTAAAAACATGCATTACTACTCCAGAGTGGAATTCGTAAAAAACCTCACCCAGTATACAAAAAAGTAACTTTTATATACCAACATATCATTATATGCCATATAAAGAGTGTGAGGGATACAAAGTGAGAACGCCAGTACTATTAGCATTACTTCTTGCCGCTGTTGCGGTGAGCGCCGCCAACGTGACCTTAACCCCATTGCAAGTGTACGAAACAAACACTGTTTGGGAATCTATTGATGTTGACAATTATGGCGGTTCTTCCGTTGTTTCCTCTGTTAACGTTTTGTCTCCTAACCTCACAATTCAAAACGCGAAAAACTATACTGGCTGGACTTCAAACTCTAATGGAAACACCGCTAGCTGGACTGGTGGAACAATAGAAACTAACGTTCGTTCCGCTTTGTTCGAGTTCCAAGTTACCGCTCCAAAAATTTCAGCGAACTATACGGTTCCTGTCACCGTTACTCTTGATGGAACTCCTAAAATTTTCAACCTTGAAATCTTGAACGATAACACTCCTCCGAATGTTACAAGCATTCAGCCTCAAAATTACGCGAGAGCGAACAATCCCGCTCAGCAAATTATCTTGACCATTGACGACCCAGAAACTGGCATCGATATTGTCACATACTCCTGGAACAATTGTGGCAACGGTTCCTCAACAAATGTTCAATTAACCCAGAATAACGGAACTTGGTCCGGTGTCGCTGATTTTACAGCGTTCAACGAAGGCCAAACCGCCTGTTACAGAGTTAACGCTACTAACAAAGGCGGAGAGTCAGTTGTTATCGACGGACAGCTCCAGTTTGATGGAACTCCTCCAACAGTAACGCTTGTCGCTCCAACAACTTACGCGACTCAAAGCACCGAGTTTATTTTCAATGCTTCTGACAACATCGCCTCGCAATTGTCTTGCGTTGTTAAGTTTGAAACAACAAATTTGACAACCGTTTCAGCTGTTTCAAAAGCGCACACTTCAACAACACAAAATCTTTCAGGATTTAGCGAAGGAACTCGCGCTTGGTCAGTTGAATGTCAGGACGGCGTCGGACTTTTGGCAAATTCAGTGCAATCCGTTGTTCTTGACCTTGCGCCTCCGCAATTGACAAGCAACGTCTCAGCGACGATGCCAAGAACTGTTGCTAACCAATTCACGATTACCGTGACTGACGCGACGCCAACTGTTTTGAACGCGACTCTCGACGGAAATGAAGTTTTGTTATCGCAAAACGGAAATGTCCACACTGGCTTTGTGACTAGCCCTACTGTCGGAACCAAGGTTCTAAGAGTTGTCGCGAGAGATAGTGTTGGCAATGTAGTTGCAAAAGACCACAACATTACTTTTGTTCCAAACCACCAATTGAGTTTGACTTTGAACCCTTCAATTGCCGATTCCGGCGATTCTGTTACCGCGTCTGGAACTTTGACCGAGGATGGCGACGCGAATGAGACAATTGTGACCATCACGACTCCTGGCGGCGATGTTTCAACCGCCTTGTCAGGCAACAGTTATAGCGTTCAGTTCACAGCTGGCTCTGAAGGAACTCACACAATAATAGCGAAGTTCGTTGAGAACGGACACACTTACACCGCTCAGGCGACTTTGCAAGTTAACGACCCCGACGGTTCTGGCGGAAATAACTGGGGCTTTAGCGATGGTATTGGCGCCGCAGCATGGAGAACCAGCGGTTACGCGGTTGAGAATGAGCAACCTGAAGAAGGCAATTCTGAACAGATTGAGGAGCAGGTTGAAGAGAAGGATCCTAACGACTTTGGTCCAAGATACAACCCTATTGAGCCAGAAACGCCAAGAAGAGCGGCGACGCCTCAAGCTACAGGTATTTTCAACCTTGGCAAGTCTTTGAACTGGCTCTTGCCTCTTCTTGCGGTAATCGCCTTGTTAGGCCTTGCGGCGTACGCTTACAGCAAGCGTCCAAAAGGGGACAAGAAAGGCGGAGTTGACTGGGACGGTTATTTCGATGGTTCTTGAGCAGTTTATTGACAGAAAATGGGTGCTTTCGCACCTGACTTTTGTTTTTTTTATTAGCGCTGTTTTCGTTTTTGTGGCTTTCGCGGTCGGAGAGTTGTTTTTTCCGGGAGAATCTGTTGCCACTGTTCTTTTAGCTGCTATCTTGCTTACTCCAAGTCTTCACCATCTTATCGTCATTGAAGAAAAAATCGAGAGCAAGGGCGGGAGCCAGTTTTGGAAAAAACACAGAACTATTTTCAAGTGTTATCTTGGCGCGTTTTTGGGCGTTCTCGCGGGTTTTCTTGTTCTTGGTTTGGTCAACCCTTCAGCGCTTCATTATCAGAGTGTTCAGCTTGAGCTTGAGCATTTGAACCAGCAGAACATTGAGAGTTTCTTGCAGAACAAATATGCTCCTTCTCCTGGAATCGCGATGTCTGTTTTCACTCATAATCTCCAGTTTTTGATTCTCGGTTTTGCTGTTTCAATCTTTTACGGCGCCGGCGCGGTCTTCCTTATCGTTTTTAACGCGTCGTTTTTCGCATCATTCGTTATCGGATTGATAAACCGTTTTGTTGAAGGTGTTCAGCTTGCCGGTATTTCTCTCGTCCACTTGTTGCCCGAGAGCGCGGGTTTTATTCTTGCCGCGATTTCTGGCGCGACGCTCTCGCGCGCTTTAATTCACGAGAAAGTTAGAGACCAAAAGTTCAGAAATGTTTTGCAAAACGTGATAAAAATGCTCGTTGCGGCGATTGTTTTGCTTTTCATTGCGGCGTTTGTTGAGACGTATGTTACTGCGCAGGTGTTTTCAGCGTTGTTATGAAACTTAACTATTTCGTTATTCCTCTGCTAGTTTTGTTTGTGGCGATAATTGGTAGTTCATTTACTTCAGCGGATTCTGATTGGTATAAAAATTTGAACAAACCCTCTTTTACTCCGCCAGGATGGGTGATTAGCGCTGTTTGGACGACTATTTTCGCTCTTTGCGCGGTTTCGTTGCTTTTTGTTTGGAATCATCTTAAATCTGAATGGTTTTGGGTCGTTATTGGTCTTTTTGCGGTTAATGGAATCCTAAACATTTTTTGGAGTTATTTGTTTTTCAGGTTGAATGATGTTGGCGCAGCGATGGTTGAAGCGGGTTTGCTTGGTTTTTCTGTTTATGCTCTTATTTTCGCGTTGTGGAAGAAGCAAAGAATTTCAGCTTTGTTGTTGTTGCCTTATGCCTTGTGGGTTACTTTCGCGACATATTTGACTTATTGCATTTGGGTTCTGAATTAGTTATTTATTATTTATTTAAGCGCAACGCTTTTAAAGGGATGTGGTAAATTTCGGAGTATGGAAAGGGTGTACAAGCACAGGGACGCGATTCATAAAGTGCTGAACGCGTTTCTGAATGAAAAGAAAGAGGAGCTTGGAAAAATAAACCGCTGGGGTTCTGATGTTATCGGAAGAATCCAGGAATTAAGCTCCGGTGGAAAACTTTTGAGAGGCTGTCTTCTAGCTACTGCTTATGAGATGTATAATGACAAGATTGACGCCGACGCGATTAAGGCGGCTGCTGCGCTTGAAATTATTCATTCCGGTCTTTTGATTCAGGATGATATTATGGACGCTGACGTTCTGCGCAGGGGTAAAAAAACAGTGTTCATTCAATACGCTGATCTTGCGGAAAAAGAGAAGCTCGCGAATCCGAGGCGTGTTGGCGAGAATATGGGTGTTTGCGCGGGAGATATTTGTTTCTTCCTTTCGTACGAGTTGCTTTCTACTTTACAGTCTAAAATGCGTCCCAGAATGATAGAGTTGTTCTCTAAAGAATTTACTAATGTGGCGGTTGCGCAAATGCAGGATTTGTATCTTGGAGCCAGCGAGAAAAAGACCAGCGCTGCTGACGTGTTTTATCTTCACAAATACAAGGCGGCAAGGTATACCTTCTCCTTGCCTTTGGTTCTTGGCGCGAAACTCGCTGAACAAAGCGATATGGAGCTTACAAATCTTGACGAGCTTGGCGAGTCTTTGGGAATTATGTTCCAAGTTAAAGATGATGAGCTTAACTTGTTTGGCACTGAGAAGGAAACTGGCAAGTCTGTTCTTGGCGACATTAAAGATGACAAGAAAACTCTTTTCAGGCTTCACTTGTTTGAGGAAGCTTCTGATGATGAAGCCGCAAAGCTGAAGAAAATTTTTGGAAACAGTAAGGCCACTGATGCTGATTTAAAATTTGTTCTTGAACTTATAGAAAAGAAGAAAATCCGTCAAATGGTGCAGGATGACATGGTCGCCTTGGAAAAGGACGCTTTGAATCATGTCGCTGACTTGTCTACTGACGACAAGCACAAGCAGATGTTTCAGGAGATTGTCAAGTATAATAAAACCAGAACCAAGTAATTTAGAATGTTTTTTTTATTTTTAGCCGCATTACTTTTGGAAGTTTTCTTTCGTCAAATCCAAAATATGACTTGTAAATGCGCGGCTTATACATTGGAAGAAGAATCACTTTTGTTTTAAGACCGTGTTGTTTTAAGTCAATTTGAAGAAGTTTTGAGTCAACATGATGGAATGGAGTTATAACTATGTAGTCTGGATTTTCTTTTTTTATTTTTTCAAATGCGCTTTTGAGTCCTCCAAGAATTACTTTATCGGCAATTTTCAGTTCCTCGACCAATTTTTTCCTTTCGTTTTCAGAGAATCCGTATAACTCATTAGGCCGCCATTCCGATCTGTCCCTCGCTATAACAACAATCAGCCTTCCGTATCTTTTGGCTTTTTTCAAATAATAAAGATGTCCTAAATGTACTCCATCAAAGGCGCCAAAGGCCAACACTTTTTTCGACATTTCGGGACTAAAAGAAACATCTAATATAATCGTTCATTACCACTCTTTAGTTAATTGTTCTAATTTGCTATTTTTGATAATCTTTTATTTTATATGGTTTAAATTTTGTGACTTCTATTTTGCAATTTCTAAATGAATTTAAATGAGTTGTAATAGGTTGAATTCATGAAAGAGGGGGAATGAACTATGTCGCTTGATGAAAAATACCTTGGTCTTGTTGATGATGTGCTGAGCAAAGGATGGAGAAAAGAGAACAGAACCGGCGTAGCCGCTTACACTGTGGCTGGCCGAATGATTGACCACGATATGAATGAAGGTTTTCCTCTTCTAACGACCAAAAAAGTCGCGTATAAGAACGCGTTTTCTGAGATGGAGTTTTTTATCAAAGGCCTAACGGACAAAAAATGGCTCCAGGATAGAAACAACCACATATGGGATGAGTGGGCTTGGCAGAAAAAAGTACCTTACGGAAACGATGCGGAGTCCAAAAAAAGAATGTTTGAAGAAAGAGATTTAGGTCCTGTTTACGGCTTTCAGTGGCGCCATTTTGGGGCGGAATACAAAGGATATGAAGCAAATTACGACGGGCAGGGCATTGACCAATTGGTTAAAGCCGTCGAAAAAGTAAAAAAATCTCCTGGCGACCGCAGAATTCTTGTCAGCGCTTGGAACCCTTCTCATCTTGATGAAATGGGTCTTCCTCCGTGCCATTACGCGTTCCAATTGACCGTAACCGACAAAAAAATCAATTTGATTTGCAATATGCGCTCTATTGATACAATGCTTGGACTTCCATTCAATCTTGCGGGATACGGTTACTTGCTTGAATTGTTCGCGAAGGAAACCGGCTATTCTGCAGGAAGATTGATGATTTCTCTTGGCGATTTGCATATTTATGAAAACCACCTTGATGGAGCGAAAGAGCAACTGTCAAGACGGGGAAAAGAATTCGTTCTTCCAAACTTGAAATTAAATAACTTTGAGTCGCTTTTGACGTTTGATTCAAGAAACGCGAAAATAAAGAATTACGAGTCTCATCCAAAAATTGAGTTCCCCATTGCAGTATGATACACATAATCGCGGCGCTGACTGAAGATTTTGTCATCGGAAAAGATAATAAGATTCCTTGGAAGATTAAAAATGATTTGCGTCTGTTTAGGGAAATTACCGAGGGCCATGCCTTGGTGATGGGCAGAAAGACGTATGAAAGTATTGGCCGCCCTCTTCCAAACAGGGAAAATATTGTTGTGAGCTCAACTCTTAAGAGTTCTTCTGAAATTCAAGTTGTTAAAACTCTCGAGGATGCTTTGAAACAGGCTTCTGTTTTTGAGGATTTGTTCGTCATTGGCGGTCAGAAAATTTACGAGCAGGCTTTTCCTTATGCGCATATGCTTCATCTTTCTTGGATTAAGGAAAAGTATGAAGGCGATGCGTTTTTTCCAAAGTTTGACATATTAGATTGGATGGTTCAATCGACAACATTTTACCCAGATTTTACTTATCACAGATATGAGAGAGTTTCTAAGCCTAAATTAATTTAGTCACATTTTTATACACTACAAAGTAATTCTATGATATGAAACTTACTGAAGGTAAGGCCACTCTTAACGTTCCTGCCGGCGCGCCGAGAAAAAACGCTGAGGCGTTCTATAATCCTGACGCTAAGATCTCAAGAGACATTGGAATCGCAGTAATTTCTTCTCTCGACAGAAAAAATTTGAGAATGGCTGATGTTTTGGGAGGGACTGGAGCAAGAACTGTTCGTTTGCTGAAAGAAGCTCCAAAAAACGCCATAAAAGAGGTTTTTATCAACGACATAAACAAAAAAGCTGTTGAGTTGATAAAAAAAAACCTTAAAACAAATAAAGTTTCAAAAGTCAAAGTATCTAACAATGAAGCAACTTTATTCTTAATGAGTCTTAACCTTATCGACTACATTGACATTGATCCGTTTGGAAGTCCTGTTCCTTTTCTTGATACCTCAATGCGAAGGCTTGCCAACAATGGAATTCTCGCGGTTGCCGCGACTGACACCGCTGCGTTGTCCGGCGCTAGTTTTGCCGCTTGCGTAAGAAAATACAACGCGAGGCCAATGCACGGCGAG
The DNA here is from genome assembly GCA_964572035.1 of uncultured Methanosarcinales archaeon. Taxonomy (GTDB): domain Archaea; phylum Nanobdellota; class Nanobdellia; order Woesearchaeales; family ARS49; genus CAZNDX01. Next base: position 204,288 of record CAZNDX010000002.1, on the reverse strand, counting down.
ATGATGCACGAGATTGGCATGCGCATCCTAATAAAAAAAGTTCAGGAGATTGGCGCTCAGCACGAAAAAGCGCTGATTCCAATTTACTGCCATTCAACAAAACACTATATGAGAGCTTACTTTAAGTGCGAAGCTGGCGCTGAAAAGGCGAAAGATGTTTTGCACCGGCACGGTTTTGTTCATTATTGCCCTCGATGTTTGGAAAGATTCACCTCTAAATTCAACGAGCCAAAAAATTGTTGCAATATCCTTACAGAAGTTGCAGGCCCCTTATGGCTTGGAAATTTATGGGACAGTAAATTGGCGAAAAATGTCGCCAAGTTTTGCGAGGTTTATCCTGAAACAAATGATTTGGCGAAAACAATTGAGAAAGAGAGTGAAATCTCTTCTTTTGGAACTTTTTCCCTGCCCAGACTAGCGAGTGTTCTTGGGAAAAATTCTCCAAAGCAAAAAGGTTTGCTCGATTCTCTGAAAAAGAAAGGATATTTAGCTAAAATGTCCCATTTTGGCAAAGAATGCTTAAGGACCACTGCGCCGCTTGAAGAAATTAAAAAATTGTTTACTTAACCGGCTTTCTTTCCATCTCTCGTATGGTTATTTTCTCTACAAGAATTTCATACAAGTCAGGCTCTATCTTCAAAATATCTTTCATTGTAATCAAACCTACACATTTTTTATCGTGAAAAACCGGCAGGTGTCTGAAATCGTAATCCCTCATTATTCGAAGAGCTTCAAATATGTCTTCGTCAGGCGCGCAGGTTACCAAGTTTTCGGCCATTATTTCCTTGACTTTTTTCGTCGCCGGATTTCCCGGCTGTCCGACTCCTTTTCGCGTAATGTCCTTTTCAGTTATTATGCCGACTATTTTATCGTCGTCTTTAACCAGAAGCGAACCAACGTGTTCTTTCGCCATCAATTTTGCGGCGTCGCGGAGTGTTTTCTTTGAAGAAATCGTTACCGGATTGACAGTCATCGCGTCTCCAACGCTATACCCCGTTTTTAACCTGTACATAAAAAGTTCAATATGTTTCAAATTTATTAATGTTATGAACAACTAGGGAGTGACTTAAGAAACCGTAAACTGTGTTTGTTCTGTTTTTGGCGTTCCGCTGTATATTCTGCTGCAATAGTTTACTGAGTCTTTGCATCCGACCGTTACTATGAGTGTGTTGACTCCTTGAGCTGTCGAGTAAAAGCTTATCAGCCATTGTCCTTTTTCATATTGAGGAATTATTTGAGTTGACATTCCTTGAGCTGGTTTCAGTGTTACTTCCACATCAAATCCTTCGCTGTTCAATGTCGGAGTGTTGTCTGGCTCTGTGACATTAATGTAGTGGTGGCTCATTTTTCCCATTTTTGTATAATTTAGCGTTCCAGGGAATTTGATGTTTAATTGGTCAAAGTTGTATTTTACTACTGATGATGTGTTTGTCGTGTTTTGCGTGTTCGTGACTTCGAGAGTTACAGTTTCGTTTGTTGTAGTTTGATTTGTTTGCGTTATGTTTTGTTCAACGGTTTGATTCACTGTGGTGTTTTCAGCCACAGTTTCATTAATTGTTGGCTCAACTACTGGTTCTTCAGCGACTGGCTTTTCAACGATTGGCGTTACTTCCACAGTCTCAACTGGTGGTTGTGGTCCTGTTGATTCTGTTTTCGCGATCATAAAATACAAATTTAATCCGCCAGCCATTAGAAGCCCTACCGCGATTATCGCGCCGATAGCTATGAACATGTATTTTGTGACTTCTCGCCCGCTGATTTCCTGCGGTTCTTCTTGTCTTTTGCCTTTCGCCATATGTATAGTTAGAAAAATAAAGAAATAATATAAAAAGATTTAGCAATTAAACAAGCACTTCGAAGTCTGCCCCAAATATTGCCCTCAGTCCTTCCAAAAACGTGTTTTTTAGGGTAATTCTTTGTGGAGCCATTTTGGCGAGCGCTTTTTCGTATTCTTCAAGCGTGCAGGGAGATATGTTCCACAGGGAGCCGTCTGGCTGTATGCTTGCTTTTTCCATTTGCTTGTCATCAACGTTGCGCAGTATGTACGCCGTTTTGCCAAGCACAGTTACTTCTCCTATATTGTCTCCGTGTTTTATGCGGAGTCTTGCTCTTTCTAAGTCTCCTACTCGTTTGCGTTGTATATAGTCAACCAGCGCGCGGATGAGTTCGTTGCTGTCTTTTCTTATTTTGTCCACATCCGTTTTGCTTAGCTTGCCTTCTGTGTATTTTTCTTTGGTCTTGATTATTTCGCTAAACACTCTGCTGTATTTTGATGGAACTCCTCCTGTGTGGACTAGTTTGTCATCAAATTTCTTAACGAGCTGTTCATCGCTGACTTTTTCTTCGCCTTCTAATTTTAGCGCGTCGCGAACCACTGTTACAGCTGTGTCGTGTATGTGCAGCACGCTTTCTTCTTCCTTTATTTTTTCAATTTGAGTGAACAATTTTTTCAGGCGTTTCATGTATTTGTCCGAGTCAGTTAGCAGTTTGTCGATTTCTTTGCCTGTTATTTCTGTTTTTGTTCCGTGTTCTATGTCTTTGCGGACTTTTATCACGTTCTCTAGAATTTTAACATACTCTTCCTCTAGAAGTTTTTCTTTTTTGACAAATACCTCGCGAAGGACATCGCAAGTTTCTTTTGGAGTTGGTGGCGGTATGCCGTACAGCATTAGTGCTGCTTGTGTTGGAGTGTGGATTCCCCAGAAGAAATCTTCTGTCGCAATGTCTTTCAGCTTCAAATTGACTCGAGATAACGCTTGTTCTCCTGTCTGCATAAACATGTCGATGGCTTCTGTTGATGGTCTTATCTTGCCCATCTTCAATAGCTGTTTCCACGGCATGAATATTCCTCTGTCATAAAATGGAACTCCATCGCGCAAAAACGTAAAGATGACAGGATTGCTTTCTCTGATGCTGTCCCAGAAGTCTGTCAAAATGTAAATCTGGATGTTTAATTTGTTGCGGATGCCGGTCATTTCTCCTGCTTCCATTCCCATTCCGATGATAATTGCTCGCAGTTTGTCGCGAAGTTCTGTTCGAGTCATTTTTTTGACGTCCGTGTCGTCAATTACAATGAATACGTCTATGTCTGAGTCTTTTGTCGCGCGTCCTTGTATTAATGAGCCAGCCATGACGTAAGCGACAATATACTTCTCAAATTTCTTGAGAACCATTGTTTTGTGAATTTCAGCTATGCGTATCGCGCCGAGCATTCCGGTATCGTAAATTGGAGCGCTCATTCCGATAAGTTGCAATAAATCGTATTTCGCATCGTAACAATTTTGCCATAGTTCAGAAAGCAGTATTGTTTGTGGAAGTATATTTTTGTCAATTTCCTCAGCCGATTTGTCGATTATTGTTGAGAGCTTGTCTTTTAGCTCTTGTTTTGTCATTTTTGTCGGTTCTGAATCGTCGATTAAAACCAGCGTATGATATTTGTCTTTTTCAGCATCATATCTTTTCTTTTCTTCTTCAAAGATTTCAGGAGGCGTGTTTTGAGAGGGAGGTCTTGGCGGAGGCAATAACGCGACACCGACAATATATTTATCAAACTTTTCAACTATGCTTTTTTGAAATTTTTCTAGCTTTTCTTTGATATGTTTTAGCTTGTCAGCGACTTCTGGCGGCAAGTTTGGTGGCAGCGCTAATGCGTCTTCTTGTTTTGTTTCTTTTTTGTCAGTTTCTTTTGCTTCTTTGTAATCTTTTTTTGCCATTTTTGTTACCTCTTAGATTCTGCTTGTTAGTCCGTGAGCCAGTGTTTTGAACGCGTCGAGCGCGCTTATTCCTGAGCTCATCAAATAGTCTACAATTTCTAATCCCGCATCGTGTATTCCATTTTTCGCGGGGTTCAACACTATGTTTGGTTTTAGTCCTGAGATGTTGTTGTCTCTTATTGTGTTCATCCACGCTATGCTGAACGCGTGAGCTTTTGCTTCTTCATCTTTTAAATTTGGAAGTGGTTTTGACAAAATGTGGCCAAGTTCGTGACCAAGTGTCAGCAGAACTGAGTCAAGGTTGTTTTCGCGTATGAATATTTCTGATATTCCGTGTCCGTATCTGTTTAGGCTGAATCCCTGTATTCCTTCGTTCCAGTAATTTCCTGTAGCAGTAAAAACTTTTTTGAAAGCAAGTTCAGGCAGAACAAAAACTTTTACCGATTCATGTGGAAAATCCTGCTCTGTCAATAATTTGTAAGTTTCTTCCGTTATTTCTTTTACCGCGCCGAATTCTGAAACTAACGGAGTTGCTGGTCTGTTTGGCGCGAGAAACAGGTCTGTTATCGCGTTGTGTATGTCTTCGCCGCGTGAAAAGTATTGATTGTTTCCAAAGTACGCGTTTTCAATTTGTGATGAGCTGAAGTATTGTTGAATTGGTTGGTATCCAAATGTCTGTGATTTGTAAATTTCTCTAGCGATATAATTATCGTTTTTCAAATTTTCATATCCGAGCGTTTGGTTATTGTACATTATGCTTTTCTCAGAGCGTCTTCAAGTTTTGGCGCTGCCTTTTTGGCTTCGGCTTCTAGGTCTACGCCCATATCTTTTAGCGCTTTCAGGTGTGCCTGCATTAATTGCTCTACGATTTGCAGTATTCGTGAAAGCTCCTGTCTTTCTTTCGCAAGTGTCGTTAGGGCGCCTTTATGGAATCCGATTTGTTCTTCGTTTGCCATTTTTACTCCTATGACATATTTGTCATACTATTCAGTAATAAGACAACCCAGAATTTAACATTTTGCGACAAAAAAGTCATAATTTTTGGCTGGTAACATTTAAATACTGCAGGGTGCTAGAAATCCAGTATAAAGAGGAGATATGAAACGGTCACTATATATAGTGTTATTCGCGGTAGCCTTAGTCGCTTGTTCCCAAGTTCAAGAGTCTTCTTTCGATTTGCCTCCTAATCCTCCAGCTCCCGGTGGCGAGCAATTGTACGGAAGGGCAATTTCCGATGTTGGAACCGTGCCAAGCTGGGCGTCTCCGATTAAATACACTACGATAAACAAGGATCTTCTTCAAACCGGTGAAAAACTAGTCATCACAACTCAAAAACCTGCTTTCTATCAAGGCTCTCAAGCTCAATTCGTTATTTATGATAAGGCATATTTTTACAACGCGCAGTCAAAAACTTGGACTCAGCTTGCGGCTTCGAACACGTTAAGTGGAGCGCAAGCCGCGACTAACGCTCCTTGGAAGCTTGACAAAGGCGTTTTCGAGCTGACAATGGATGCTCGCCTTGCCGATGGAAAGAACTTTTTCCTTGTTTACTATTGCGGCAGGGCTGTCGCGAATGGAACTTGGGATTGTGAAGGTGGCAAGTGGAAGATTGGCGCGTTCGAGTACAAACCTCTGAGGATTAACTGCGGTGACGGCTATCTTGACGCTGACGAGCAGTGCGAGCGCGATTCTGATTGTTCAAGCGGAAAATCTTGTTCATCCTGTATGTGTATGACTCCTGAAGAGCAAAGAGCTGCAGTTCTTGAAGCGCAGATTATGGCGAGCGGTAAGAAAGCGGATATTTTGCTTCCGGCTCCTGCAATTGCAGGTGAAAAAGATGACGTTTACATCGGAGTGAATAACACAGCGGCAAATCCAACCGGCACCGATATTTGCTTCAGAACCCAGATTAAATGTTTGAGCGCCCCAACCGGAAGTTATTGCAATCCAACAGCTCAGCAGAACAACATTATTGTCGGCGGTCACGATATGTCAACCGGTAATGAAATTTCAAATGGCTGGTTCTCTGACGTTTCAGATGTTAATCTTCCAAATAATGAACTTTCAGTATTCCTGGGCTCCTTAGAAATTCCAAGAAATTTATCGCAGGGAATTTACCAAATGAGAATGCAAGTTTACAAGAACAAAGACAACAAGGCTTGTGGAACAACGTTTGGAACTGCCGTTCAGACGGAATATGCGCTTGTTGACTTTAGTATGAATATCACCGCATCAACCCCTTCATTAAACGCGTCAAATCAAACTAATCAAACTTCCGGACTTTACTGCGGCGACAATATAATTAACGGAACTGAGCAGTGCGACCCTCCCGGCAACATTACAAATGGAGTATGCACCTCTAATTGCACAATCACTTGCAATTCTGGTTACGCGAAATCAGGAAACCAGTGTGTTCAGGTTCAGCAGAATTTAGCGTGGCACAGAACAAGTACTTGCGGTCAGATTTTCGGTCAGTGCCCAACTCAATGCCCGCTGTCAGGAAGCGATCCTGAAGGAAGACAGTGTTTTGGTCTGAACCAGACCTGTTCGTTTGCCAATCAATATGTTTACACTTGTCAGGTGCAGTCCACAACAACATACAGTTGGCAGAGTTCTGGCGCCTGCGCTCCAATTCCCCCTGGTCCTTCATGTCCTTCTCAAAGAGGAGATTGTGGAGCGATGAGTGTCGGAATTGGGTCTTCCTGTTCGTCATCGCAAGTTGGAGATTACTGCGTCGACTCTAGTGGCTATACTGGAAGCGGAACCATTCCTCTGCTTCAATGTGTCGCTCAAGCGACTGGTTCCGGGCCTACCGTTCCTCAGGATTTAAGGTGGCTCGTTCAAGGCGTTTGCAGTACTCCTCAATGTCAAGGTTCCATGTGTGCGGCAGCTTGTCCTCCTGGAGACATTAATGAAAACGACTTAGGTAAATCTTGTTCAACTAAAGGTGAAGCGAAAAAAGTTGATCAAGGTGGAAATCCTGATACCTATGTTCTCGCTCAATGTGGTGACGTTACAAGCGTTACTGCGTATTCTTGGCAAGAACACTTAGAATGTTCTTCAAGTGGTTCTCAAGGAGTTCGTTGCCCTAATAATAGATGTATTGGCCCAACCAATGTTGGAAGCTCTTGCTCATTATCAAATATGGATGATTTCTGTTATAATGACCCAAGTCAGACTAGATATCTAGTCGCCTGCAAGCCAACCACCATGTCCCAAGTTCAGTTCGCTGAGCCTCAGTTCCCAATTTCAAATGTTCCGGCTATTACAGGCGCTGTCTCACTAAATGATGTCGCGAATTCAAAGGCAACTCAACTGGCGATTGTTCTTATCGCGTCTTTGGGAATATTTATCATAACATTGTTAAATATAGTTCACAAGGAGAAGTAAGATGGAAAAAAGAGCCGCAGTGATTTTAAGTTTGGCCGTCGTGGCCTTTGGGCTTGTTTTGCTTAATGGCTACGCTAGTTTTACCGGTATGCTTACCGCCGCTGATTTGCCTGCTCCTCCATCTCCTCCTGGAATGGATGGTTCTCAGCAACAACAGCCCTCCCAGCCGTCTTGTACTGAAAACTGGGATTGCGGTTCTTGGAGCTCTTGTTATAATGGTCAGCAAACAAGAACTTGCACTGACAAAAATAATTGCGGAACTAGTGTTAGCAAGCCCGGCACTCTTCGCACTTGCGCGGCTGGCTCTTCTGGCACGAGTGATGTTTCCCAAATTCTTGGTCAGGCTCCTTCAACTACCAGCGCCTCTTCAATTGAGGCGAGATTGGAAGCCATTGAGTTTAAACTAAGAGCGCTTGATTCTCTTGTTATGCTTGAACAGCGTGTTAATGACGCTGAAGCCATGGCGAGAAATGTTGGCGCGTTTGATCAGAGAATTTCCGCTCTTGAGAGTTCTGTTCAGGCGTTGCAAAATGAAATGAGAAGACTTCCGCAGCAGCAGATGCCGTTTAACGCGCAGGAACTTCAAGACGGAATAAAATGGAACACAATTTTGAGCGTCTCGCTTTCCATTTTCATTTTGTTAATCATTTGCGGTTATTTTGCTTCACTCATCATTCAAAGAAAGCACGAGAGAGAGGAGTCTAAGCGTTTGCTCAAACAGTATTTGATAAATTATCAAAAGCAAGGATATCGCCTTGAAACGCTGAAGATGCACCTTAAAGCTTCCGGTTGGTCTGATGATATTATTAATGAAGTTATGAACGCGCCGCCAAGTAAACCTTTATAAATGGCAGTGCCGTTATAAAACAAAAAAGAGGTTGACTATGAGAAGGCTTGCACTAATTACGGCGTTGGTTTCACTATTACTTCTTACTGCGTGTGGCGATGAATTGCCGCCAAGTCCTCCGCCTCCTGGCGGAAGTGTTGCCGGTCAGGCAATTGCGGGCATGGCTGCAGGAATGCCCTCTTGGGCAGCTCAGGCGAAATTCGCGACTTTGACTCCTCTTGATGTTAAATATGGCGATAGCGCGATTTTGTCAGTTACTAATTATGATTATGTTTATTCTTCAGCTTACCTTTTCAATTCTAATTCAAGAACTTGGGAGCGTTTTGACCTTTCAGGTAAAAAAGTTCAGAGTTGGATTCAGGGAAGCGCTGTCGGCAGCGTCGACATCTCTGAAATGAAATTCACTCCTGGCAAAAATTTTGTCGTAGTTTACGGCTGTACAAAAGTTGACGCGGCGTGGGAATGCAACGGCAACAAGTGGATGCTTTTGGAGTTTAACCTCGAGGACACCGCTGCTGTTAAGATTCCTGAATCAGCGAATATTCCTCAGATTGTTGTAAGCGAAATTACTCCTTTCACAATGTCTGGAACTTTGGCCGAGTATGATGAGTTCGGAGGACATCAAGTTGAATGTGTGCGTTATGACGCGAAATACACTACCCCAGAAGGTGGCGGCTTGACTGTTCTTGTGCACGTGTTTGATTTCGATAACAGGGAAGACGTTATGTTTACCGCGAAAACATTCTTTGGCGACATAATTAAGGAAGGATGGAAATTCCATAGTGGAAATAATTTGGCGTTGTTCCAATCTGTTGAGAATCATAGAATTGCGGTTTGGACCAGTGGTAAAAAAATTATTTACGTGCAAACCTACGGCAATGATGCGAATAAGGAGGTTATTGACGCGTATTTGAAGAAGTACCCGTCTGACCTTGTGAAGCAATGAAGCGTTTTGTTTTTCTTTTCATCATTTTATTTCTGTTTGCCTGCGAAAGACAGGAGTTTCCTCCAGAACCAAATCGCCCTGGTGAAGCGGCCGTTGGCATGGCGCTTGGCGGAATTCCTATTGGCGCGTTTCCAAATTGGGCTGCTCCGTTAAAATATACCGATATCACTCCTGAATTTGTCAAATCAGGCGACACAATTAAGGTTACTGTTGAACGTCCTGCTTCGGATACTCGCGAACTTTACATTTTTGGAACGATGTATGAGTTTAATCGTCAATATAATATGTGGGATCAGAGATTTTCTGAACCTTCACAAAGCGGTGTTTTGAAGGGAAATAAATGGCATATGAATAAGGCAGTGTTTTCTGTTCCTGTTAATCCTCAGAAATTCCCTGCTGGCTTGAATTATGTTGTTGTTTATTGGTGCGCTGACAATGGATATAATGCTCAGGGAAGCAAGTTGTGGGATTGTAATGGGGCGAAATGGCTTTTGGGCGCTTTTGAACAGGTTGGCGTTTGCGGCGACAGTTTTGTTTCTTCAAAGGAAGTTTGCGATCCTCCTGGACAGCTTTGTCCTATTCAACAATTAACAGCTAATGGCTCTTCGATTATTTCTGCTCAGACAGGTCAAACTTCAGTTATATCTCAAACATCAGTTAAGCCTTCATTAGGCTCTTCAGTTCAGTATGTTTGCGCTAATGACTGCAAGTCTTGCGTTCCAACACCTGTTCAAGTTTGCGGTAACAATAGATTGGAAGTTGGAGAGGATTGCGAGCCGCCTTACAACCCTATGAGTTCTTTGCCTCCGACTGCCGCGATTTATGCCTGCAGTAACGTTAATGGCACCGCTGGCTTTTGCAACCAAAACTGTTCTTGCATTCCTTCTGTGTCTGAGGAGCCTCCAGTTCAGCAATATTGCGGTAATAACGTAAGAGAAGGCGCTGAAGAGTGTGATGGCCCTTCTACAACTCCTGCGAACGCGATTTGTACAAATTGCACAATTGTTTGCGATCCTGGTTTTGTCAGGCAGGGCGATTTATGTGTTCAGCAAGTCAGTACATCATTTATTTGTCCGCCAACTTGGGTAGATACTACTGGAAACGAGGCGAGTTTTAACCTTGGACTGCTTCACCCGTGGCAGTATAACATTGTACAATTAAACGCGGCAGGTCAGCCGACTTTGTTCGCCAGTGTTTATTTGGTGAATCCTTTTGGTCCTGTGACTTCAACTAATTTGAAGGTTGTTTTCGCGAGTCAGCCGACAAGAGAATTATTTGGAACTTTAATCTCACAGCAGCATAATTATCCTATGCGTGACGGTCTTTTATTTGAATCGAACCCTTTCGCGTCAGGAAAAGCCGATTATCTTCTTTTTACGCTTAAAAGCAAAACTTCTAATAGAGTTGATATTTGCTGGAAAGCTGCGCACGATTACCCTATAAATAAGCCGACTGTTACATAATTCTATGACGTTCAAAAAGAAGATTAAAAGGAAGGTTTGGGAATTCGCCATTTATGAGATAATTACTACAGTTGCAAAGATTATTTACTTCGCAGGTCTTGCGCTTTTGATTCCATTGATTCCTCTTGTTTTTTCTCCGTTTGATTTAATTGGGGCGAGGAATTCTTTGATTGTCGCTTCTGTTTTGATTGTTGTCAGCTTTTTTATTGTTTATATTTTCACAAAGTCAAAAAAGGTCGCGCTTCGAGCTCTTGGTTTTATGACTTTGATTCCTGGTTTTTTAGCGGTTGTTTTTTCATTTATGGGTCCTATGCGAAAAGCGCAGTTGCTCGGCTATTTTTCAAAAGCGCCTTTTGTCAAAGAATGGGTTCAGGAATATGTTCCCAGCGCGTGGCTTTTGGCAGGAATTTATATTGTTCTTGGCTGCGCGTTGTGGTATTGGTCTGAGAAAGTGAGGCATTAACTATTCTTTTACAACTTCATCTATCTTCTTTTTTAGTTCGTCTATTCCTGTTTTGTTTTTTGCGCTGACAAGCACTGCGTTTTTGTATTCTTTTCCTTCGTCCGCTTTGTTCGCAACGATTATTATCGGTAATTTGAACATGTTGCGTATTTCTTTCAACAGGTGTTCTTGGTCTTTTATTGGATATCCGCAGTGTTCCGTCGGGTCTATAACGAAAATTATGAGTTTCGCTAGATGTTTTAGCGCCAATATGGCCTGCCTTTCAATCGGGTTTCTTTTTTCAATTGGCCTGTCCAAAAGTCCAGGGGTGTCTACATATTGATTGCCTTCTTTGTCGTATCCTAAATTCAGTTGTTGTGTTGTGAATGGATACGGCGCTGTTTTTGGCTCCGCGCCTGTTATGGCTGACAAAAGTGTCGATTTGCCTACGTTTGGCGCTCCGGCGATTACTATTGTTGGCCTTCCCGTTTTCAGGGAAGGATAGTCTTTCATTATTAGTCTGGCTTGTTCCAAGTTTTCGAGATTGACTTTGACCTGTTTAATCAAACTGCTTACTCTACCTAAGAACGCGGTTCTTCTTTTGTTGATGTATTCTAATTTGGCCTGTTTTCTTATGTCTGTTACCGCCTGCGTAGTCAGTGTTTGTATTTGTTTTTTGGCCCAGGTTAGTCCTCCGAGGCTTTTTCGCAGGTTTCCAACGTCCAACGTGCAGTTCATTAAGTCCTGATAAAACGGGTCTACTCCGTCAAAGTTTGGAAATGAGTGAACTATGTTGTCCAGTGTTCTGCAGAGCGACTTGCTTATCGCCTGTATTCTTGTTGACTCTATGTGTTTGCTTTTTGTGAGCTTGTCTCTTGCTCTTGTGTCTCGGACTCCTTCAGCCGCTTGGGCTCCGTTTTTGAAAGCCATATCTATTATTTTGTCCCATTTGTCTATTTTGTTCAGGCTGTATAGAGTCATAATGTATTATTCCTGTGATGGGTTTAAAAAGGTTGGCAAAAGTCAAAGCCTGCTTTGACTCAGTCGATTGAAAATCGACGAACATATGTCGCAGAAGATAAGTTCAATAAAATGCCCGCCTGCCTTGCGGAGCACCTTGTTGCAAGACAGGCAAGCAAGAAAATTCTTTCTTTTTGGCTTAAAATGTGTTTGCCAGTAAAAATTGTAAAATTTTCAAAAATTACCGAATTTTAATCGTTGACTGTTCTTATTCTGGCTCTTGGTCCGTTAGCGACGACTGTGTCGCCGACATAAACAGTATAGTATGCGGTGTAATCTTTCGCTGCCTGCGCTCCAATGTATTCGTCGTATTTGTATCCGCGCGCGAAGCTTACATAACCGTCTCTGTATAATACTGGAACGACTTCACAAGCGGGTTTTGCCGGAAAATCAACCAGTTCTGCGCAAAGTTCAACGCGAATGTATTCTGTTGGGTCTTGGGCGTAAGGACCAAAGGTTCCTGCGAATGTTTTCACTTGACTTTTCTTTATTGGGATGTAATCATAAGTGTCTACAAGCCCTACTCTTATGTTATTGACAAAAAATTGTACTGTTTGGGCGTAAACTCTTTCAAATGGAACGCCCTCCGGCTCTGTTGGTTCTGGCGCGTCTGGTGTTGGAGTTGTTGGTTCTTCAACTACTATCACCTGTTCATCCAGCCACGGCGCTTTTGGTGTTGGCTGTTCTACTGGAGTTGTTTGTAATGGCGGAGTTTGTATCGCCAAAATCAAGAGCACTCCAAGTATCACCAGCAATAATACGATAATTACAATGTTTGTCATTGATGCTTTTGCCATGTTGCTACGATAATGTGTGTTCTTGCGAACGCGAATGTAATAAGCAGTAGGATGAATAGGAATGCTGCTGCAGGTGTTTGAGCTTTTGCCGCGAGGTATAGCAAGTAAAAGACCGCGCTAATGAGAACAATGTTTGTGACGTATGCCGGCAGGATTTTCTTGGCATGTTTCCATCCTAAGACGAATGTGTTTTTAAAGGTTTGTCGTGCCGGAATAAGAGAGAAACTGACGCTCGCGAAATATATAACAACCAAGAAAAAGACCCCATAAAGTACTGCGCCGATTGTTGGAGATACGATTGGAATCAATGAGCTTGTGCTGGTTGAATATATAACAAAGCCAACAAACAAAACTACAAACCAAAATAATGAAAGCAGTGGGAACTTGTACGCTATTTCTGAAAACGGGACTTTGTTGTAAATTGTTTTAAGCGACAGCCACCACGCAAGTGTTTTGAATATTATCCACTCGCCAAATCCGGTTAACAAAAACATTATGATGAATGTTTTCACAACAGCCCACGCGCCCTCAAATTCCTCGTTTTGCGTCAGTATGCTGTCCAGCTGGTAGTATTCCGCTGTTGGCAGTTTGGCTGTTTCAGCGTTTATTATCTCAAGTGTTTTCATTTGCGCTTCAATTGTGGGAACGAGGAAAGCGTATTGAACTAAAACTAGCGCAGTTATGAATACAAAATCTAGAAGAATTGATAGAATGAAGTTTAGTTTGTGATTTTTTATTGCGTTCCAAGTTAGATTAAGGGTTTTCATTGGAAAATTATTGGGAAATTGTTGGTTTTATATTGCGCCCCGCCTGATTCGTACGTCATGAAAAAGACATATTGTTTGTTGCGGCCAAGATTTTGAGTGACTATTGAAGGATTAATGTCAAGAGAAGTGAATTCATTATTTTGAGTAGAGTATGTTAATGATTTGCAATATTTGATTAATCCTGACGGATTCTGTGGAGGGTTGCCTTGTGAATTGTCTTGGAAGCAAATATTGCCTCCCGCTTGGAAATTCGCGCCTGGAACTGTGATGCGAGCGTCAAAAATCGCGAAGTTAACTGGGACCTGATAAATTCCACTTATTTGGGGAACGTTGGCATAATTGTACTGTGTTCCCGACTGAACTGCGTATTGGACCACTGGATTTATTTGCGTATTCAAGGCAGGCAGTTCAAATGTCACAATGACTGGATTTGTCCAGCTGAATGGTCCAAGTGAAGTTCCTCTTATTTCTTTTGCCCCATATGTTGTCAAATAAGTCGGGAATAAAGCCTGTGATGATGAGAAGTGCTTTTCACTAGTGAAGTAATGAGCTCCCTGTGGATATATGTCCCATGAATTTTGTGAAACAGTGAGAGTTTCTTTTGGTTGAAGAACGAATGGCTGTGTTTTTCCATTGACCTTGAATGAACCTCCTGCGAGTTGGTCGTATGCGCTCAAGTAGTTAACGAAAACTGTATCCATCGTAGTGCTAAGGTCTGCGATTGTTTCAGAGAGATATTCTCCCCAGTTAAGATACTCCACAGGAACTGTCGTTCTTTGCAAGTCTAACTTGGCCAAATTTAGTTTACCTACTAATGAATCAATATTTGTTTGCGCGTTTTGAAGATATGCCCTATCCTGAGCTGTAAGCGCGTTCATCGCCGTGTCAAGTTTTATTTTCATTGCTTGATATGATACGAGAGCGCCATTCACTCTATTCAAGACGTCTGCTTTGTTATTGTCGCTCCAAGATGCAGGATTTCTTGCCGCGAGTATTTTGAAGTATCTTCCATGTGTAGGAGTTTGTATGTTTTGATCTGCTTGTTTAAGAAGGTCTGCTTTGAGGTCGTTAAGCAGTTGAGTTTTTGCCGTATCAATTGTTTGGGCATAAGTGAAATTTAATGGAGTGTAAGTTTCTTCTTTATTTGTTAGTTTATATCTCAAGAATAGAGGAGTTTGTGCTGTTAAAGTTGAAGTGTCAAAATTAAACGTTGTTGTTCTCATATTATTTGAGAAAGTGTCTGATTGCGGATCCAAATTAATTCCCATTATTCCTGCGCTGAGCACTATGGTTGGCTTGTCAGAATCTGTTTCTTTTAATAATGGTAATTTAAAGACCACATTGACGGGTTTAAGTTCGACTCTCATATTAGGAACATAAGGCGCATTGTCAACTGTAATTTGTTGCTTTGCCTGATAGCAGATTCCTGTTACGCAACTTGCCTGAACCGGAGTCCATTCATCGCTTGGTTTTTGAGCGAAGCATCCGGTTGTTGTGCCATCAGCATAGCCAACAGGACACATTGTTCCAACCATTTTTTCCATATCCTTGAACTTCTGGTCCGTCGCGTCTACGCACATTGCTTGGAACGTGGCTGTTGTTCTCGCTTCTTCGTTTGTTGTTGGATTTATCGCGATCATGTCTGTTATTTGTCCGAGTTCGTTTCCATCGTACGCCGCGATTTTTACTGTGAACGTTACTGGTTTGTATCTGTTGTCTCCCGTGCAGAAGTCTCCGGATGCCGTTATTAGTCCGATGTTTATGTGCGCCTGTATTTTTGGCTGTGCCGGGAATGTTTGTCCCAATGTTACCAGTAATCTTCTTGTTGGCGGGTTGACTTCGTTTGCGCCTGGGGCAATTGTGCAGTCAAGTGTATTCGGCAATACTGTTGGTGTGCACGCGCTTGTTCCTTTGCTTGTGAATCCTACTTGGGCGTTCACACCTGTTTGTGGTCCTGCGTTGTATACTCGGTATGTTGTTCCTTCTTTTTCAACGACGAACTGTTTGTTTCCTTGGTACGCTGCGCCGTTCTCAAGGTACTGCGCGTTTGCTATCCAGTTTCCTGTTGTTGGGGTTGTTAGTCCTGTGTGCCAGTATGTTGATGTTGTTGTTTGTCCGCCGGCCGATGTCGCGCCTCCGAACCATTCTTTTTTGAGTGGAACTTTTGGATCGAATGTGCTTGAGCCAATGTTTTTCATGTAGTCGCCGTTGGTGTCAAGTTTTGTTATGCTTGCTGAATTGTTGGCGACCATCGCTCCTCCCGGTCCTAATATTTCCCATTGGAGGAATTTGGTTTCTGAGACTTCTCCCATATACGCTTGTCTGATTGGTACGTTGATGTTCAAGTTTTCATTTAATGCGTAGACTCCGAGTGGCGGACTTCCCGCTGTTACTGATACGTTGTGCGAATAGCTTACTTCTGGAGCTCCGAGTTGTATTCCGCCCTGTTCAGGTCCGAATTGGCATCTATACGCTCCGCTAAACATGTCAAATCTGCAGAAGTTTGGAGCTCCGCCGAGTTGGTTGATTCTGCACTCTAGTGATTTGCTTGCGTCCTTTCCTGTGCTGTCTTTCCATTTGTATGTTAGAACTGCCTTATCATAACGTATCGTTCCGCCAGGGTTTCCTGCTACAGTATAATATACCGCGCTGTCAACTATTTCTCCTTTGGTTGCTCTTGTTGGCAAGTCTGTTGGAGCGATTGAAAGTGTTTTTTCTGTGTCACAGTCGCATTTGCCGCGTTCGAATCCGTCGTTTTCGCTGCATTTGTATCCGCCGCTGCATTTCAAAGCGAATTCTATGTCAATGTCCGCTCCTGGCGCGATGAATACGCCGAAATGGTATATCCAGGTGGTCATTCCTGGCGGAGAAGTTAGCGGGTTGAAACTTACGAATCTTCTGTCGCATGGGTACAGGAAGCTCTGGCTTTCGATTGGGAAGTCATCTATGCTTGAATCCGCTATTGCCGCGAAGTCCAAGCTCCAAGTTCCAGTAAACGCGAAATTACATACAGACTTTACGATTTGTCCTTGGGTGAACATTGCTTGGTATGTTGTTGTTCCTCCATATCTTCCTTGGATGTCATTGCTCATTTCCGTTCCTGCTGATGTCAACGCTCCAAAGAGGTCTCGACCTCCGGGTCTTCCTCCTCCGACGCTGAATTTTTCAGTGAAACAGGCAAGAGCTTCGTAAATCAAGTCGCAAGCATATTTGGATATCATTTCTTGACAGACTCCTGGGTTTCCGTCGCCAGTGAATCTTATTGTGTCAACGCAGTTTTTGACAGCAGCCATAATGTTTCTCCATAACTGCAAATAACTTATTACAGCGGGCAGGCAAATGCATCTTATCGCGTTGATTATTCCTTTTCTCGGGTCGATAATATACTCCTGATCGGGTTTTCCTATTTTGTTTATCACAGCGTCATACATTGTTTTGCCGTTTACACAGTTACCGCCTTTATCTGCCGCGGCGCAAAGTGTATTGGCCAAATCAGTATAGACGGCGGTGTTGAGATTGCCTGCGTAATATTTGTCAATATTATCTTGTGAGAAATACTTTTGAACATCATATCCTTGCAATTCAACCGCTCTCATTCTTTTGTTTACGTCATATTTGCTTTCGTCAGAAACTGTTTTGCTTTGTTCTGTTTGGGCGAATTCTATGTCTTCAACGATGTATCCTAATTTAATCGAGTAATCTTGTGTTGCTCCTGCTCCTGTTTGTGGAACGAGTAATATGTACAAATAGTGGTCTGAAGCTTTTCCTATTCCAAGTTCAGCGAGTTTTCCTGTGTTTTCTGTCGCGCTTCCGCTGAATGTTGTGACTTTGATGTAATCTAGCGGCGTTCCTCCTTCCGCTGTGCAGAATCCTGCGAGAGCGTTTGATATTCCGCCGCACGAGACCGCAGTATCGCCTGAACCGATTTGTTGCTTGTTCGCTTTTTCCATCGCTAGGCACGTGCTTTCCTGAATTTCATCGAACGTATCTATTCCTTGTCCAACAAGTGTTCCTCCGATTCCGCAGGCTGAGCCCCACTGGTCCATGTATTCATATCCGCAGCACTCGGGTGTCGCTGGGTGTGGCGCCGCGCAGTTGACTACTCCTTGTTGTTCATCTGCTGTTCTTGTGTCTGAGCGGTGTTTTAGCCAGTCATTGTAAATTCCTTCTATTTCAGATGTCGTGAAAACTAGACTTGGCGGTTTCTTAGCGTCCTGTCCAGTTATTTGTTTATTTCTTTCCTGCATCCACGCCGCGCAATCCGAGCCTTGATACAATTTGCCGCCCGTTTTCGCGGTGTATTGAGTCATTTGAGCAGTTGCTTTTGGTGCATTGACTGCTGTTAACTGTTGATTTGCTCGTGATTTTATGTAGTGTTGCAATGACGGCGCCGCTGGGCACGCGACTCTGTCGCAGATTTGTTTGTAAACGTCCGCTACCCATTTTTTGTTTTTCTTCCATGTCGCGCAGGCTTCGCAGTTGTCCAAACTCTCCTGTTGTCCTTGATATTCTGTCTTGCACGCGTTTATCGCGGCGACCCCCTCGTCGAATTTGCCTTCTCCACTGACCGCGGTAGCAATTACCGAATATTTGCAATTGTATTGTTCTAGGAATGTTGGAACATAACTAATAAACCATCCCGCGATGCAAGTGTAGAATAAATACTGATAAATCGTCCTGAGTGGTTTCAATACTGTGTCGACTCCTTCTATTATTGCTCCTAATGTTTCGCTCATTCCCTTCAAGAAGCCTTGTGGTAAATGCGCAGGGTCTATTCTTCTGTCTATCGCGACTTCAACATCGATGCAGGTTTGTTGGACTTTATTCTCGGGTTGTAATTGTCCTGCGAATGGCTGCTCAGGTAAATACTGTTGTGATTGTGTTGATATCTGGTATGGTATTTCTAATTTCATGAACAACCGGTAGCATCCGACTCCCGGCGTTTTGCACTCTTTGATTTTCAAATCTTTGTACGCCATTCTGTGGCTTGCTATCGCGTCTTCTATATCGTACAAAGTTGGATTGTTTGGTTTTTTGCCTTCACCGAATTGTGTCCACGGGTCTGTTATTGGAGTAAATGTTACTTGTACGTATCCTTCTCCTGCGTTTTGCGAGCCTCTTTTGCCCTGTGTCTGAGAACTTATTGTAACTAAACTATTATCATATTCTTTCGCGACTGCTGGCGCCAATTGTATTGGTGTTACGCGAACTGCTCCGGGAGCGACAACCGCGTTGTTTCCTCCTTTGTATTCGTATGAGAATGATATTCCTAGTTGTTGCAGTCCTTCGTGCATTAATCTTGGGTTGAGAACGTCCGGGACTGGGTTTGATATTTTAATGTCAAAGTCTGTTCCGAATCCGCAGATTGCGTATACGACGTCTACTTGTTCTGTTCTTGTTTTTTGTCCTACTGCGTCTGTCGCTTCTAGTTGCATTTTGTTGCTGTATCCGACGCCGGTATCCAATCCTGCTGCCAGCACGTCCGTTTTTACTTGCACGCTTCTGTCGAGAAGTACTGGTATTGTGAAACTTCCATCGTCTTCTGTCGCTTTTGTCGCCGCCGCTCTATCGTTTACAAAAACGGTAACACTTCCTTTTTCTGATAGTTTACCGCGAACCACTACTTGCGGAGAATACGACGGAGTCAGCGAGTCCAAGTTTTGTTCCAAGAATTGTGGTGGCGCCAAATCGTAAATTACTGTTTCTTCTATTATGCTTTCAAATCCTGCGGCGTCTGTTGCGGTGAACGTAACCAAATTCTCGCCTTCAACTAAATTTACTGTTATATCCGCGCTTGCCGTTACCAAATAGCTTTGCGCGTCTCTTTCACAGCTCGCTTTTACTTCAACAACTGGCCCTTGTGTGTTTGTTCCGCCTGGTGTTGTTACTGCGAGTGTTGCAGATGGCTCGCTTTGCATGCACGCGGCATTCACGGCGAGTATTTCATAATCGTATTGTCTGTCCGCGCCAACAGTCGTATCCGCGTATGTGTTTGATGTTGTTTTGCCGATTATTATTCCGTCTCTTCGCACCAAATATTCTGTTGCTCCGCTTGCGTTTGTCCACGCTAATTCAACTCTGTTGTTTGTGGATCCTTGAAGTGTCAGCGCCGTTGGTCTTCCTGGCGGCGACGCGTCAACCCTTCTTGTTGTTACGCTGATGTTTACCGGTTCTGTTGTTGTGACCCGCGCGACGACTGAAGGTTGTGTCGCGATTCTTGGCATATCAACTGTTATTCTTGGCGGTTCACTGTCAACCCGCAATGTGAAGCTTTTTTCAGCTTGTTCATTATTGTAGAATGCTCGAAGTGTTACGTTATTTACCGGTTGTAATTGCACTCCTCTGAAAACAAACGCTTCCGTCGAAGTGTTTTGTGAGCGAACCATTACTGAGTTCACGTAAAGGTCTACTCTTGCTCCTGCTCTTGTTCTTCCCGGTATGTCTATATTTGCTGTTCTGACGTATGGCGCTATGCTTGTCGTAATGAAGAGCGGTCCTGCTGTGAACGAGTCTGTTTGTGTGCTTGCGCAGGTTGTTTCGCAGCTTACAACCCTATAATAGTATGTTTGTCCAGCGACTGTATTCAAAGTCGCGGTGTGTAGTGTTCCTTGCGGCGTTGTCGTGTTTGTTCCTAGAGCGCTTGTGTTTCCCCATTCAACGTATCCGTTGGCTAAAACGTTTGTTTGCCATGTTATGACTGTTTGCGCGCCGTGGTTTAGTTGAACGTTTGATATTGTGACTGTTGGCGGGCTTGTCGCTTGAGCTGAAGCGAATGGCAGAGTCATTACTAACCAGATAAGCATTATTGATATGTGTCTGTTTAGTTTGTTCAATTTCATGTGAATGTTGGCTTAAGCGCCAAATAGTACGGTTGTCCGTCTTTTTCTCCTCTTTCGTATAGGAATATGAACATTCCCGCTTCTTGGTATGGCTGTGTTGGTTTTGGTCTGTATTCAACGACGTTTAATATCATGTTGTTTGTCGCCGCAAGTTCATCGTACGTTATTGTGATGTTTTCAGCGTGGTATCCGCCGATTGGCGTGTCGCCTTGGAATAATATTACGTCAATGTCGTATTGCGCTGTGTCATAAATTAAGTTAATGTTTCCGCCAAGTCCAGCGTCCTTTTCATCTTTTGATAATGGATACATCAAGTATTGGTCATAGTTTTTGTTTGTCGCGCTGATGGCAACTGTCGCTTTCATTGATTGTGTGAATCTGCTTGTTGTTTGCTCGTCAAGCCATCTTTGTTGGGATGCGCTCATGGGGTTTTGTGGATTTACAACTTCGTAGTATGGAACTATTTGTAGTGTAATGTTCATTGGTTTGAGTCTTGTTAGCTGCAAGTCTACTCTGTTTGTTAGCGCGAATTTCGTGTCTGATAAGTATCCGTCTTTTGTTCCTGTTATTCCTGGATTTGCGCATCCTTCTGGGAGAAGTGTTTGTAATCTTATTGCTCCGCTTCCGTCGCTGTATGTTTTTCCAAGGACGCAGGCTTGCGGTCCGCAGGAATATGTTATGTTTACGTCAGCCAACTCTTCCGCGGTGAAACCTCCTTCTACGAATCCTGTCGCGCGGACGTCAAGCGCTTCTGTTCCTATTCTGTCGCAGAAGTCTACTCCTTCTATTGGCACGTCAAATCTTCTTACTCCGAATACGTTTCTGCTTTCGGCGTTGTCTTCTATTATTACTGGGAATCCGAAGTTGAATATGTATCCTTGTCCGTCAAACGCCGAGTTGTCTCGTATCATCATTTTTATTGGATAAATCAAGTCGTAAGTGAAATGCCATTGGTTCATGCATAGGAATCTCAGGTATTGTTTGGGTCCTTTCATTTGTGCTGTTGACATCATTCCGCCTTGGCTTGGCTGGACGTCCATGTATGTTGTCCAGTGTGGCTGGTAGACGAATCCCGCGACCAAGTTTGTTGATGGTATTCCTATGTCGAGCATCATTCTGTTCATTTCGAAAACGTCCGCTGGCACGTTTGTTGGCCAATCCGGTTCTTTTCCTTCGTTCAAGTCGTCGCGTATATCTTCCGCTTCATCTTTGAGATTTCTGTAAACGCTTGGTGACGCGAGTGGAGCAGGATAGTTTGTTCCCGCTATTCTTATCAGAGGCATGCTTGTTGCGAGCGTGTTTTGTATTTCACTTTTAACTTGTCTGACTTGCCATTTTTTGGTTCCGCAGAAGAATTCTAGACCGTCGAATGGAATTTCTGGATTTGATGTCAATAATTGTATTGTCAAATCTTCAAACCATTCGTTTTCATTTTCATACTTCATTGTTTCAGTCGCGAGGCGGACTATTGGCGCGAAGGCGAGGTTGTGCTGCGCGACGTATTCGTCGTGTTGTATTATTTTTTCTCCGACTTTAATGTTCAGCAACCATCTTGCTTCAGCGATTACTTGGTTGTCTGTGAATGTCACGATGCTTGTTAGTGGCGACGCGACTTGTATTTCGTATCTGTCCGCGAATGCTATGAAGTTTACGCACGCTGGCAGTTCCGCTTTGATGTAATCCTGTAATTCTTTTTGCATGAATTCTATTGTTGGTGTTCTGTCTTCGCCTTCGTAGTACCATAGTGCTGTTTGTGATACTCCTAGCGCATCATTTTTGATGTGCGCGTTTGGATTGTTTGAAATGTATGGTGGCATGTTGATGTATCCGCCTTGTGTTCCCAGTCGTTCAAGTCCTCTTTTGCTTATGTCGTTCAAGCATTGGGCTATGTGGTCGTATACTGGTTGTATGTCTTCCGGTACCGCGACTACTCTCTGTAATGGAGCTGTTGTTCGGACTTGCGTGAAGTAAATGATAGTCGCGATGCTAATCAGTATAAGGAGTCCTATTATTATGAAGACCGTTAATTGGCCCTTTCTGTTGCTCTTTTTCATTTCCTCTTTTTTACAATGATTTGATGATTGTGTATAGGTATGCTCTGCTTATCGCTAGTATTGTTAGTGCGAATAAAAGCGTTACTGCTGTGGCAGCTCCTTGGTGCATATAACTAACTATGCTTGCTATTGTGCTTAGCGCCCACCATGTGGCGAATATTATCGCGTATGGAACAATTACCCTATGAACTTTGGAAAGTCCCATAGCTATTCCCATTGTGAGAGATTGTCCTGCTTTGCTTGTTTTGACTAAGTTTGTGTATAGGAAGTTTGTGAAGTGTCCTGCGGCGATAAAAAATATCAAAACCAAAGCAGCCACCTGTGGTGTTTTTGTCGCGGCTGCTATTATTACAACTGCGGGAATTATTAATATCGCCCACCATACGCCTGTTAATCTGGCATAGGCCCAAAATATTTTTTTGCTGCGTTTTTGCGATGATAATTCTGTCCAGATGTAATATCTGCTAATCGTATACGCGATAAATGTTAGCAAAACGAATATTGCGAGTCCACCTAAAGTGTAAATTATTATTCCACGAAGTGATTCTGCGAGTACCGCCGTTGAGGCAGGGTCAAGCAGCGCTTCTTTGCTGAATCCTGTTTCGGCGTATTCGGCCAAAAGTTTTTTCTCAAATAAATTTTGATAAATTAAAGCAAAACCAGATACTGCCGCCCAGAATAGCGCGTCGTAAGCGACTATTGACGCTAATTTTTTGTATTGTTTGAGCACGTTGAAGTATTTTGTGATTAAGTCTGAAATGTATTTTGTTGGGAGCAATAACATAAGTATTCCTATGGCTCCAAGTATTATTGCGCCAGGTATTTTCATGAAGTATGCCGCGGCCGCGACTATTATAACTGCAATCGAGATTAGCTTAGTGTTCATATGAATCCCCCTTGTGGTGTTCCGCTCTGTTGTGATTCTTTTTCTTGAGCGGCGTAATTTCCTACTGAGGTAGCTCCTCCCGCGTATTCAACTATTGGTTTGCAGAGTTGGCTTACCATTTTTGGAGCTACTATTAAAGTGCTTCCTGTTCCTGCCGGCAATGACGGATTAAAAGTTAAACAAATATCTTCATATTTTGTCGCGCTGTACACTTCTATTGTTTGTGTCGCCGTTTGTCCTGGCTTCAAGGTTTTATCATTTGAAAAGAAGTTTCTTGTTGTTTGTCCTTTTACCTCAAGGTTAAATTTCAAATCCTTATCCGTGTGACTGTTTGTTATACTGTATTGTATTCTGTAAAGTCTTAATTCTGTTGCAGGTAGTTCTTCAAGGTTAACTTCAGAAATGTTTACAACTTTACCGTTTATGACTGCGATTTCAGTGCCTATTATATCAAGTAGAAGTTCTCTTTCCAATCCTTTCAGAACGATTGGTAACGACCTCTCAGCACTTAAATGTCCTGCTGGAATTGGCTGTCCTTGCGCATTTCTTCCAAGAAGAACATTTCCTGAGATTACATTTCCTGAACTGATATCTAACACCGCACCGCATATCAAACTCTCAAAGCAGTTTTGTATGCTTACAAATCCGCAGAATGTTTGGCTGATTGTTCTTCTGACATCTCTGGTCCATTGTTGATACGATGGGAAAAACATCGCTGTTGCTTCTCCAATTCCGCTGTATTCATCATATGCTTTCATCATGTTGCCCATGCATCTCCAGGGATTCGCGCACTGGGATACGTATCCTCCGGCTACTGCTTGGTTTTCCATGCGTTTTGCTGCGTCATTGGCGTTTTCGTTCGCTTTTCCTCTGAGCGCTTCTCTTTGGGCGGGATCTGTTACCGTTTTGTCAACGTATTGATTTTCGTACTCCAAAATTTTGTCTCTCATTCCTTGGTATGTTGTCGTTGTCCATTTGCTTCCGTCCCAAGTTTCATAACCGCTGGGACTTACTCTGGCAACGCTGCTTCCATCCGTACCATAGTAGGTATATCCTGTTCTTTGTCCTGTCTGCGGGTTCATATTAAATCCAGTATAGCCAGAATATTTCTGTTCTTTTCCTATCTTGTATCCTGTTGGTTTGTGTGGAATTGTTGATGGGAACGGATTATATGGAAGTCCTTGCGATGGCTGAGAAGCAGGAGAAGCGGTTGGAGCGGGTGTTTGAGGAGGTGTTGTTTGTGGAATTGGTGCAGACTCACTTGGACTTTGACCTCCATCTATTGGAACATCATCATAAACCGGCTGAGCTATTGCTATGATGGAGAACATTAAAATTACTCCTATCGTGAATATTGCTTTTTTCATTTAATCTTCCTCATAATCGTCCCGTATATCTTCAGCTCTTGAGCAATAGTTATTTTGTACTGGTCTCCAGAATTCGCTTCCAGATTCCGCCATTGCCCAGAATACGCTGACTCCTTCCATTAGTGCTCCAAATAGTTTGTATGCCGAGCATGCCATAAATTCCGCTGAAGCAACCGCACCATCTGCAGGGAATTTTGGACAGGCTGTTCGGCAATACGCACCAAAAGCGATTCCGACTCCAATTAATGGATTGCTTACTATGCTTAGCGCCATGTCCATCATCCTATTGAATAGTCCAACGAATGGCGCTCCAGCGAATACTTCATTAATCACGAAAGTGCACCACATATAGTTATATTGTCCATTGCAGAAGCTTACTGGATAACCGTTTTCTTTGACCATATCGTGGTAGCATACAGCTTCAAAGCAGTAAATTTGCCTCATTTTTTCCAAATTATAAATTATTCCTGGCAGGCACAAACACGCAGTGCTTAGAACTAGCGAGTCGCGAATATTGACATCTTGTGATGAAGCACCCAATTGTTCTAGTGCCGGAATTCCCCATGTTCCAAGGTTAAATTCTCCTCTACACCATGGGACTCCTCCTCCAAGCCAATTTATGTCTGGTGACCAGTTGTCATCTGCTGCTGACTGGCAGGTTGCGAGTCCGCAAATTGTGTTTAGTATTGGCTTTACGGTTTCGCCATAAATGCTATCTTCAAGTGTGACTTCAGTATTGCAGAAAGTTGAAGCGGTGTTTTCAAGTGATTGACCTGCTGCCTGTCCGTACGGCACCTTTTTGAGTACGCTTCCTGTTACTCCAAACGCAGTGGTTATTTGCGCTATCGCATTCAACACAACAGATATCGTGCTGAATAATGTGCATATTTGTTGCGCATAAAACAAAATCTTTTGTAATTGCCCTAGCCAGTCTTGCATTGCGAAACCGTTGTTTAGCGAGCGCTGTATTTTGCTGTCTACGTTCGCAAAGGCTTCTCCTGCTGGATTGTTGTAGAACTCAAATGTCGTGTTAACTTTGATTGTTTGACTTCCTGGTATCGCAAATTTCCCTGTGCTATTTGTTTTTAGTGAGCGAACTATTAGTGGGCATGAAATATTTAGTTGATTTATGTCGTAATTAGTTGGTTCAAGTACATAAAACAAGTAAGGATCTTTTTTACCGACAATATCATTCGTTACATAAACATCGCGAAGGTACGTCGTATTTCCTGTACAATCAGTCAATGGATCTGTTGACGAGACCACACTTAATGGTGTTATATCCGTTCGTGGCGTTCTCAAAGTTATTCTGCAAGAAACGTATGGAGGTCTTGCGCTCGCCACTTCTCTATCTATCAGTCTTGGCGTGCAGTCTATGCTGTGTACTGTCCAGAAGTTTGCCGATGTTTCGCCGCCTACTCCGTAAATTTCTATTTGTTTCGAAACTACCGCTCTGTTATTGGCGTCATCTACGAATGTGAAGGTCGCATTTCCTGTGTATGGTCCTTCTAATTCTATTGGTTGCACGAATTCGCAGTCCACTGTGTTGTTGTCTGAACTGCAACCCACCTGCACAGGAGTTGCCTTTTGGTCTCCGCCGAAGTCTGAGAAGTTCGCCGTTACTGATGTGAAGTTCGCCGCGCTGACGACGAATGATAAACTGTCGCCCATTATCGCTCCTTCTTTCAAAGGCGCTTCTTCTTGTGAGATTATCGCGAATTCTTTAATCACTGCTCCGTCCGGCCCGTCATTGTCATAAACGACGTCAAATGTTTGACCGAATGTTGCGAAGTTATCAAGGTCGTCCGATGTTCCTTCTACTAGTGTGAAAGTGTATGCTCCTTGCGATACTGATGCGGGAGGTTTTACATACCAGGCGCATTCCCATTTTGTTCCTTCTGTTTCATAACAAGTGTCTGCTCTTTCAAAGTTTGTCAAGCCAATATCTGACATATCTAAATACGAATTAATCAAGCTCATTCCAATTCCCTTTGCGCCTGTGTTGTCTTTTTCGTCGAATTCAAGGATAAAGGGAGTATCATATCCTAAGAGTGAGATATTTCCGCGCAGAGCTTGCGGTTTGTGCCTTACAAATATTGGCGCCGCGTCGTCAGCTCTTATCGAACAGTCGATTGTTTGCACCGCGGTGTTTCCAAGAGTGTCTGTTGCTTTAATTGTCAGGCTGCACGGACTTACTTCTTTGACCGGTATTTGTGACCAAGTGTAAATGCTTCCCGTATTGTAATCTGCAGGAGCATTCATCCCGTAAGCGGGGCTTAACTTGTTAAAGTCGGCGAATACTTGTGTTGTGTCAATTTGTCCGTCATCCGTTATCAGAGCGTGAATATTCGCCGGTATTTCGTATCCTGAGTGAACGTGAGTTATATCATCTCCTAAGTGGTTAACTATGCTTATTGCGGAAATGTTCGGCGGTGTGTGGTCTACAACAATTTCGACACATTTTGGTGGCGCGTCATAGTTGACGAAATCTTTTGTGTAAAGACAAATCGTCTGTTCTCCTGATGTCGTTAGTGTGACTGGGAATTCATCTTCAAGCAGGCAAGTTCCTGATGTTCCTGTTCTTGTCGCGACTGTTGTGTTCACATCGCCTTGCTGTGAAACAATCAGGACTGATTTT
Organism: uncultured Methanosarcinales archaeon; assembly: GCA_964572035.1. Lineage (GTDB taxonomy): Archaea > Nanobdellota > Nanobdellia > Woesearchaeales > ARS49 > CAZNDX01. The sequence continues at coordinate 177,119 of CAZNDX010000002.1, read as the reverse complement.
ACTCCTGAGCATTGCGCCGCGACGGCAGAATTTAGTCCATAATCTTCAATCTTGAAAGAAATATCAACATTTCCGTTGCTCATTTCTGGCGTTACGCTGAAATTTTTGACAGTCGGCGCGAGGGCGTCAACTATAATGCTGGCATTGGCTGTTTTAATTTTTTGGTTGTCATCATTCCATAATTCTATGGAAAAGGGAAGGCTTTCAAAAACTTCAACCTCGTCTTCAAATGTGCAGGTGTAATAGTTTGGCTCCGCTGTTTTTACGCAATTGTCGAATGTCAAAAATTCTGTTCCCAAAACGAGGCGCACTTGGTCTTTCATTATTGTTGGGTCGCCTGGTATTTGCGCGCGAACCTCGATTGTCAGATTATCCTCTGACTTTATCGCCCCGTTCGCGTTGTCCATGCCTGAATACTTGTTCACATTCAACTCTTGAGCGAAAGCTACTGGAAGCGTCACTATCAAGATAGCCATGAAAATCGCGGAATATCTCAGTAGTATTGTTCTTTTCATGTTAGCACCGGTAATATTCTGTTTTTGCTTGCTTCCGTGAACAATTGTACTTTCTCAATTTGCGTCAGGTCTTCAACCACGCGTTGATTTTGAGGGACTTTGTCTATCGCTATGACGAATTGTCTGAATTGTATTCTGTTTTTGCCGGCCAGCATTGAGTTTGTAACTTCCCAATCGAATTGTGTCATTGAGTAGGGGAATGGTTTTGTGTCATCGAATACTATCGGTTCTGTTGGAACTTTGTAGCATTTTTCGTCGCTAACTTTTATTATTCCGCCGATTTTTTTGCCTTTAGTGCATCGTTCGTCTACTGGTATTGTTATGTTCGTGCGCAACAGGCTTGTAATTGTTACGTGGTATTTTCCTGGAACGAGTTCTAGGTTTGCCGTTCCATCTCCTTCAATTATTGCCGCAACAACAAACGGCTCTTCGTTGGCGAGTGTCTCTTTTGTAAGCGTGATTATGCTTTGTTGATAGTCTTCCGGTCTTACTGGCGGTCCTGATTCAACAGACCATTGTCCTCTTTTGCTTTGTTTTGTGAACAAATAATTACGTATGCTTGCGTTCAAATTTCGGACAGGCTGTAAGTTTACTGTGAAATTATATTCTGTTTCATCAACTAAGTCAAGCTGTAAGTTCGCGGATGGCATTCCTTGTTTTACGACTCGCAAATTGCCTCCGAGGCATAATGGGTATTTCTCAATTAATTTTCCGTCCGCTCCGGTTTTTCCAATTGAGCAAATGTCTTCCCCGCACAAGTAAGCGACATTAGCGTCTTGTATTGGCTGTCCTGTTTGTCCGTTTTTAACAGTCAAGGTTATTGGTCCCGCTGTTTTTTGTCCCGGGTCGCAGAATAATGATGGTTCGCGTGCTGGCAGTGTCAAATTGAATGGCTGGCCTAATACTGCGGGCTCTGTGTTTCGTAAATTTTGTTCCAGCATTATGTTGAATACGTATCCTTCTCCGTTCAAAGCATATGGATTGCGAAGTTCAACCTGCACCGGATAGCTCAAATCATATGGGAAGTTATATCTGTTTATCGTCATGAACAATGGGGGAATCATTACTTGGGCGCTGTCTGCTCGGCATATTTGTCCGTTGCAGTTCAAATCAAAGTATGGTTCCCATGTGTCGTAGTATGCGAAGCGTACTTCGAGGTCTGGATGGAATCCTTCAAGTGGGACTAAGAAGTGTCTGTTGTATATGTTTTCGTAAAGTTCTGCGTCTCTTGCGTCTGTTGGTGAAACGACGTAGTCATAGTTTCGTGTGCCGAACGCCTGCATGAATGGGATGTATGAAGCGAGTGTTGATTTCAAGTTTTGTGTTACGTCATATTTTATCCACATTTCTCCAGGGTCAAATATTCCTATTTCCAAATCTCGTGTTGGTGGAAGTTTTTTGCTGTTTACTTGGGAGAACAAATCGATTATGTTTTTTGTCGCTTGTTCGAGCATTTGGTTGTCCGCTTGCATGTTTGTTATTTCTGTCGCGACGTCATAAATCTCTTTCAAGTTTACATCGAGTGGAACGTAAAATTCGTCGACAGTATATGTCGCTCCTCCGCAATTCGCTCGCAGTTGCCATTTCGCGACAAAGAATACGTCATTTTCAGAGATTGTTGATGTTACAACTGGACTGTCCAATACTGTTACATCGCAGTTTGGCACTGCGCTTTCAAAATTTACCGATAAAGGCAGATTTTCTGAAACGTAATTATCCAGTTGGCTTTCAATGTTTATTCCGCCTTGTTCGCGATAAAGTGCTGGTCGTTTGGATGTGAATTCGCAACCGCTTTCACAGCTGTTCCTGCTTTTCATGTAGTACCAGTAAGCTGTAGGTTCTCCGTCAGGGAATAATGAAACGCTGTCGCCTTCTGTTGGGTTGTAGTAGTTTGACGCAAGAAATGTTGTGTCCACGTATCCTCCGCTTTGGCCTATTCTTCGCAATGCGTCTACAGCGACTTGTCTCATCGCAGAGTGTACTTGTTCTCGCAGGGGCGCGACTTCCTGTGGCAACTCCTCAAGGGATGGTCGCGCGGCTTCAAATCTTCCGATTTCGCCTGTTCTGAAGAAATAGAGAGCGATTCCGATAAGGACAACGATTATTATGCCGATGATTATGAAGACTGTTATCTGTCCCTTTTTTGTCACTAAATCCACCCTTTTTATTGTATTTAAAACAGCGTTACAGTATTTAAATGTTGCGTTGGTTATCGAGAATAAGTTTTTTGATTATTTTTAAATAAAATCACTCAAAATTTCAAAAAATCAGCTTACTTCAACTGTTATTGGAACTCTTGTGACGTCCTGCAGGTCTGAAGCGGCGAACATTATGTGTTTTGTTCCCGCGCTTGTTGGTCTTAATGTCACATAGTTGTCATAAACTTGTGTCTCCAGCCCTTCATCTTTTGTTGAGAGGTAGGTCAATTTATCGCCGTTGTCGTCAATGAAATACTCGTCAAGATTTAAAGCAAGGTCTTCCCCTGTTTTCGCGTTGAATATTTGTGATTGCCCAACATATCGCGGGGGCGTGTTGCTTGTTCGTTTTATTGTGTAAATGATTTCATTGACATTCAAAACTCCGCCTTCCACTTGAGCGAATAACTCAACGATATTGTTATCGACATTTATTTCGCAGGTTTCTTCGCAAATTTCGGAAAATTGTCCGTCTTGTGTCAAAAAGCTTTTTTCGCTGTCAAATATTAGCTCTAATTTTTCTCCTTGTTTAACGTAAAGTTTTGATATTCCCCCTGTTATGTTTCCGCTTATTTTGAAGCTTAGAGGCCTGTCTTTTAGCGTCAAGGAAATAAGTTTTGAGCTGTCTATTGTCAAATTGACTTTTTCCCGGACAACGTCTTCAAATCCTGCGAGTCCAACTATGCTTGGATCAAAAAACACTAAAGTTGAGAATCCAATCACCAACACCGCGGCGATTATCATATTTACTGGTATCTGAACTTTTTCCTTAGCTGAATTCACTTTTTTGAAAAGTGAAGTTACTTGCTCGTACGCGATGTCCTTATGTATTTTGTCAAGATCGCTTTTGTCAATTGCTTGATATGCTGCGAGAACTTCGAGGTATTTTTGTTTCGCTTCAAGCACTTGTGATTGTTCAACAAGTCTTTCAGCTTGCGCGTGCAGTTCTATGAATTTTTGTATTCTTTGGTCAACCATTTTTCACTCTTTTATCAAGTCAATTTCAAGAAAATGAACTTTATAAGTCTTTTGTAGAATTATTCTTTCTTCTCTTCCTTTACTGGGAATGGAAGCGGGTCTTTGCCCGGTGTTGTGACTTTGAGGTTTATTTGGACGATTTTTGGGTGTATGGTGTTTCCGCAGACTGTTTTTCGCTGCTTGACTCCTTTGTTCTGCATCTTCATTCCGATGCCCTGAACTGCGAGAATGCGTCGTCTGTTTAGTCCGTCTACGTCTTTTCTCATAGGGAATCCGCAATAGTCTGACCCGCCGGTTATGACGAATTCATATCCAGCGAAGCCGATTTTGTCTCCTGAGATGGCGTCGCCGATTTTCTTGCCCAAAAAGACTTGAGCTTCCGCTTCCTGCGCGTCTTTTTGGAGGCATTTGCCTTCTTTGGTTCCTATGACGAGTTTAAAACTGACCATAGGCGTGTGTCTTCAGGGGTGATTTATAAACGTTTCGTTATTGATTGTGTGTGGAATATGTGTGGTTAAGAAATCAGTTTTAGCTTGCCTGTTACTTTGTCTATGTCTTCTTCTTTCCCGGGGCCTATTGCCGCGCAGGTTACTGTTCCCGGTTCAAGGTGGGTGTGGCCCGCGTCTGTTATTATGGCAACAGTTAATCCTTCATCTTTTGCCTGTTGCGCGTATTTGTAAAGCTCGTCTTTGTTCGCTACTGACAGGCATACTTTTTTCATTCCTTCCGCTCGCCATTTTTTAACGAGTGTTTCACTTGACTTAAACGCGGCGTCTACGCTTGCGTGCGCGACTTGCGCGGCCATTTTTCCTTTTGTTAGCTTCAAATCAGCGCGAACCAGAATTACTTGCTTGTAGTTCATAAGAAAAAGAAAATAAGAATAAAAAAATTTATTGTGGGAAGATGAAGTCGCCTGATGCTGTGGCCGCTCCGGCTTCACACAATAGCGCTTTTCTTCCGTCGTTGGTTGTTATGACTGACCATCTGTCGCTTCGGTCCGGTCTGTTGACAAGTGAAGCTTCTAGTCTGCTTACGATGCCGTCTCTGTCATAGCCCGCTGGTGCGAAGCAGAATACTCTTCCTCCTCGTCCTTTCAATCCAGCTGGTACTTTCGCGTATGCTGGGCTGCTCGGTGGGAAAAATCCTACTGCTGGGTCTTCAACTCCTCTTGGGTCTGTGACGAAGCATCTGTAAAAGTCCTGTGGTGCTGCTTGGTTTGTTGAGAATAGGTCTCTGTAGCAGTATGTTGTGGTGTCAACTGCGCCGTAGTCTCCTTGGAACATTACCACTACTGGTGGCTGCGCTGTTGTTGTTGCCGCTGAGCCGTATGCTGGCATTTGCGTCATTGGTCCTTGGACCACTCCGCCTTGTTGTCTGTATACTGGTGGAACTGGGTATTGTCCTCCGATTCCCATTTCTCCTGGGCCGTATGGATTTCCTACTCCTTGATAGCTTGAGAAGTATGTGTCTGTGTAGCTTGTCATTGCTCCTTCTGATCCCGCTCGCGTGAATAGCAAGACGAGCCCTATTACAGCGATGATTGCTACAACGCCTAGAATGACAAGTCCGATTCCTGATTGACCTCTTTTCATAGTATGACCTCCTAAAATCACAACTTTTTGTATTTATTTAGAGAATGTGTTATTTAAATGTTGCGTATGGTTTTACACGAGTTATTATCTTTTCTCGTGTATTTCAAAAAGCAAGTCTTTGATGAATTGTTCTTTTGAAATTGGTCCTGTTACTTTGTTGTCTCGTGTTCTGATTGTTAATGGTTCGCCGTTCGCTTCACGTTCGCCGAATACTATAATAGTATTAACTTGGTCGAGTTGCGCGTTGCGTACTTTTTTGTTGATTGTCTCCGCTGTCGCGTCGAGTGTCGCGCGGATGTGTTGTTTTCGCAGTTCCTCCACGAATTTCGCGGCTGGAATCATGAATTTATCCGAAACAGCCAAAACTCTCACTTGTTCTGGTGACAGCCATAGCGGGAATTTTCCTGCGAAGTGTTCTGTTAGTACTCCGATGAAGCGCTCTATGCTTCCGAGCATCGCGCGGTGTATCATTACCACTGTGTGTTTTTTGCCGTCCTGTCCTTCAAATTCAGCTCCCATTCGCAGCGGCATTTGGAAATCGAGCTGTACTGTCGCGAGCTGCCAGTCTCTGCCTAATGCGTCTTTTACGTCTATGTCTATTTTTGGCCCGTAAAACGCGCCTTCTCCTTTTTTGATTTCAAAGTCAACTTTCAAACTCTCCAAAACTTTTTGTAGTGATGCTTCCGCTTTTTCCCAAAGTTCTGGCGCTCCCATCGCTTTTTCAGGTTTTGTTGAGAGCTTCAACTTGAACTGCAGTTTGAAAACGTCGTGATATACAAATTTGACAAATTCTATTACTTGTTTTATTTCGCTTTCAACTTGTTCTGGAGTGCAGAATATGTGCGCGTCGTCCTGCGCGAATTTTCGCACTCGTGTCAGCCCGCCAAGTGCTCCGCGAACTTCATTACGGTGAAGGAAACAGAAGTCCGCGATACGTAGGGGCAAGTCTCTGTAGCTTCTTGTTTGTGATTTGAATATTAATACGTGCGATGGACAGTTCATTGGCTTTATGCTGAACTCTTCATCGTCTACTTCAAGGACGAACATGTCGTCTTTGTAGTGCGCCCAGTGTCCTGATTGTTCCCAGAGCGCTTTGTTGAATAGTTGTGGAGTTATGACTTCGTTGTATCCTCGCTTCCAGTATTCCTCGCGAATGAATTTCTGCAGTTCGTTGTAAATTATTGTTCCTCGAGGCAGGAAGAATGGCGAGCCGGGGCTCCATTCGTGGAACATGAATAATTGCAATTCCTGTCCTATTTTTCTGTGGTCTCTTTTTGTTATTTCTTCCTGTAATTTCAGGAACTCATCAAGTTCTTTCGCCGATTGGAATGATACTCCGTATATTCTGGTGAGCTGCTTGTTTTTTTGGTCTCCTTTCCAGAACGCTCCGCTGATTTTTGTTAGCTTGATCGCTTTTATCATTCCGCTTGATGGAACGTGCGGTCCTTCGCATAGGTCAATGAAGTCGCCGTCTTCGTACGCTGTGAGTTCCCATCCGTTTTTTGAAAATTCGGACGCGAGTTCAAGTTTGTAGGGATTTCCTAATTTTTTTACGTCGGCGAGTTTCCAAACGTGTCGCTTGAAAGGATAATTTGCGGAGATTATTTTTTGCATTTCTTCTTCTATTCGCGCGAAGTCGTCAGCTGAGATTTTTAGGTCATCAAAATCGTAGAAGAATCCGTTTTCTACCGGCGGTCCGATTGTTGGTTTGGCTTCCGGAAACAGTCGTTTAATCGCATGAGCCAAAATATGCGCGGAACTGTGTCTGAAAACGTCTTTTCCTTCTTTGCTTGAGAATGTTAGAATTTCTATGTTGGCGTTTTTTTCTATTGGCCGAGATAGGTCAATTATTTCGCCGTCTACTTTTATCGCTAGCGCGTCTTTCGCGAGTCTTTTTCCTATGCTTTCAGCTATTTGTAGTCCTGTTATTCCGCTCTCGAATTGTTTTTTGCTGCCGTCCGGCAGTGTGATGGTTATCATAGGTTAAAGTGACCTTGCCCTGTTTAAAAAGATTGTCGTGATTTATTTTATTTACTTCATAGGAGTCACATTTATATATGTGAATTCGTCACAATATCTTATGGAAGGGTTGGAAGTTATTCTAAACAATAAAGAGAAGCGAGAATGTTTTTTTCATCTCGCATTAATTAAAGAAGACCATATAAAATGGAAATCGGAATCCGGAGATAATGAGCTAAGAAAGTTGCTTAAAGAACATGGTTCATTTGAAAAAATTTATCAAAGATTGTTTCCTTTGTTTTACAATATCCCTTCAATTGCTGGAAATTTGAAAAAGGAATTGAAACATTTGGAAAACACCAATTTTTCTTTGACAACAGTTGTTGATGAGAATTTTCCGGAGCGCTTGAAAGTTGAGGGAAGCCCTGTTTTATACATGCAGGGAAAAACTGAATATCTCAGTCAGCCTTCAATCGCTGTTATCGGCTCGCGGTCTTTGGAAGAGCAGCCCGATTTCAGCGGGATTGTTTATCTCGCAGGAAATGCGCTGAAAGATATCGTTAAAAACGGCAAAGTCGTGATTTCCGGTCTGGCGAAGGGCTGTGACACTTTGGCGCATTCTTACGCTATGAAGTTTGGAGGAAAAACTGTCGGAATCCTAGGAGTTGGACTTAGCCAGTATTATCCGAAAGAAAACAAAATTTTGCAGCAGAGAATGGCGGAATCTCAATGTGTTGTTTCCCAGTTTCCTGTTGGATGCGATACTTACGACAGGAGTGGCAGAGCTTTTGTTCATCGTGATTTAACTCAAGCTTTGTTAAGTGATGAAGTTCTAGTTATTTTCGCGCCGGACAAGAGCGGAACTATGCACGCCGTCAATAAGGCTCTTAAACGGGGAAAAACTGTTTACGCACTGGATGTTAATTTCAAAAGAAATTTTGAATGGACAAAACAAAAGGGTGTCGTGAAGTATGAAGCATCTTCTCATTGATTTGGATGACTGCTTGGTTGAAACTTCGCAGTTGAGAGTTTATAGAAAGACTCCCAGCGGCAGAAAATTCGTTACTGAAAATATTGACAGGCTTCCCACCCGTCTAGTTGACAGGCGACTTGTTGACCTTGTGAAAAAATACCATGAGCAGGGAAAAGTCACAGTGATTACAAATTCTCCAAAAGATTACGCCACCGCTGTTTTGAAAAAGCATAATTTTCCTGCTGTTCCTGTCATCGGCTCAGCCAAAAAGCCTTGGTTTGGTTCGCTTGAAAATTTAGTTGGTGAAAGTGGAAAAGATTTTGTTATGATTGGCGATTCTCCGAAGGATGTTTTGCCTGCGCATCTTCTTAACATAATTTCAATTGGCACTACTTGGTATCAAGAATTGTCTGCTGATTATTTGGCGTTGTCAGAGCCGACTAAAACCGCGAAAAACGTTGAAGATCTTTTGTCAATTCTTGAAGATGTCGAGTCTGGAAAAGTTGAATTGTCTCAATTCAAACTGCCAAAAGAATTTGAATATATGCCTGACAAGGAATTCAATAAATTTCCACCCGAAATCGAATGGGCTGCTGTTGGAGACTACATTCCTTATTCTGAAGGAGGAGATAAGTTTTCGTCAAATATTTTGAACTACAAGAATATCAAGGAAGTTTGGCCTCAAGATATCAACCGCGCGATTATCCAATTTTTCAGCACAAAGCAACAGAGAATTATGGGTTGGGAATATTACAGCTCAACTCTGGTTTATTTCGCGAGAGAGGTCGCGAAAATTATAGAAGAAGCGGAGCTTGAAGGCTCCACTCTTCTTGTTCCCGCGCCTAACTCTAACCCGCGGTATTGTTATAGGAGTTTTCCGAACGAAATGTTGGCGCTTGAAGTCAGTCATATTTTGAAAAACAAAGAATTATACAATCCTGAAAAAAGGATTATTTACAGAACTTTGCCAAAGCCTAAAGCGTCCGAAACTAACAATAGAAATCGTGATTTCAATCTTTTATCCCTTGGTGCGAAGCCGGAATACAGCTCAAATCCTGACAACGTGATAATTTTAGACGATGTCAGGACTTCCGGAAGTCAGATAGAGTGCGTCGCGAAAGTTTTGAATTATTTTGGAATTGGAAAGAATTATTATGCTGTTGTTCTTGGACAAACTGTTAATGACAAATCTTATTGATTCCATTCGGATTGAATTGAGAAAAAACAGCGACCCTTCTTATAATGTTCAGCGCTGGTTTAAGGAGCCGATTAAATCTTACAATGTGCGTTATCCCGTTGTGAAAAAGATAGCGAGGAAGTTCTTCCCAACTTGTCCTGAATGTGAATTAATTGACGCTTGTGACGCGTTGTGGTCCTCAGGATATCAGGAAGAGGGAAGTATAGCGATTCAGTGGGTGAAAAAAGCGAAGCTTTACGAATTTTTTATGCTTGAGACTTGGGTTTACAAGTATTTGAAGAATTGGGCGCACGTTGATGAATTATGTTGTGGAGTTCTTGGCCATTTGCTTATTGTAAAACCGGAGCATATCGAACGAGTTAAGTCGTGGACAAAATCAACGAACAGATGGAAACGTAGAGCTGCTGCCGTTTCATTTATCGTTCCTGTTAGAAAGGGACTTTACAAGGAGCACATGTTTGAGGTCGCGAGTTTGCTTTTGAAAGACAATGACGATTTGGTTCAGAAAGGCTACGGCTGGCTTTTGAAGGAGGGTTGCAAAAAATTTCAGGATGAAGTTTTTGAGTTTGTTATGAAAAACAAAAAAGACATGCCGCGCACGGCCCTAAGATATGCGATTGAAAAAATGCCCGCGAGCCTCAAAAAGCGGGCGATGGAAAAATAGGTTTTGCAGTTCTGCAATCTTTAAATACTTTGAATGTTCGTTTTTTGGTGATGGAAGAATTACTTGATGTTGTGAATGACAAAAACGAGGTTGTTAGCGTCGCGAAGTTTGAAGAGATTTACGAGAAGCGGTTAAATCACAGAATTGTCCACGTTCTTGTTTTTAACGATAAGGGCGAAATCTTTTTGCAGCAGCGTTCGGCGAAAAAGAAGTTCTGTCCTGGCCATTGGTCAACCAGCGCTGAAGGCCATGTTCAGACTGGAGAGACTTACGAAAAAGCGGCCGCGCGCGAATTAAAAAACGCTTTAAGGGTTGATTTGCAGTTGACTAGAATTCTTGAGACTCCTTATGACCATTATAAGATGAGAAAGTTTTTGGAGGTTTTTCGCGCGGTTAGCGAAGGTCCTTTTGATTTGAATCCTGATGAGGCTGCGAATGGCAAATGGTTTAGCGTTGCTGACGTTCGCGAGATGGTCAGAAAGAACGAGCTTATTCATCCCGAGCTTGCGCACGTTATTGACAAATTATACTCATGACAATAGATGACATCCTTCCGTTTGAGGAAAGAAGAAAGATAGCAAGAAGTCTTCTTGAAAATCCTGATACGAGAAATTTAATAGAAAGAATCACCAAGAAAAGAATCAATCCTGGTTTTATTGTTTCTTTTGACGATGAAGAAAATAAAATCACCGGAATTGTCAATAAGATGTGTTTCGAGTTTGAGAAATATGACATTATTACTTGCGCGGAAATTATTCCTTTTTCTGAATGGGGAAAAATGCCTGAAAGTCAGGCAAAACAAATTTATCGCTTGGAGGATATGAAGAATTACAATATTATTTCAGACGGCAAGCCAAAAGAGTAACTAAAAAAGCAATCTTTATAAACCCCCTCCTGTGTTCAAGTGTTATTCTGAACGATACGTCGTTCATAATCAACCGAAAGGTTGGACGTGAAAAACAATGGGAATATATGATGTAAATCCTCAATTGCTCGTGCAGAGAACGGCGGAAGAGCTCAAGAAAGTTGACGCTATCAAGCCTCCTGTTTGGGCAAGTTTCGTGAAGACCGGTATGAGCCGTGAGCGCCAGCCTATGCAGAAGGACTGGTGGCACATCAGAGCAGCTTCTGTTTTAAGACGCATTTTCAAGGACGGCCCAATTGGCACCGAGAAGCTTCGAACCAAGTACGGTGGCAGAAAAAATATGGGTATGGCTCCTGAGCATTTCTTCCCTGCGGGTGGAAGTCATTTGAGAAAGATTTTGCAGCAGCTTGAGAAAGCAGGCCTTGCCAAGCAGACTGAAAAGGGTGTTCACAAAGGTCGTATTGTTACTCCTCAAGGTATGAAGATTCTTGAAACCGCGGCTAACGCGATTATGAAGGAGCAGGGAATTGTTCTCGCTTCTTTGCCAAAACCTGCGGTCGAGGAAAAAGTTGAAGTTGAAAAGAAAGTCGCGAAGAAGAAAGCAGCTCCAAAAAAGAAAGCTGTGAAAGCTGAAGAGTCATCTGAAAAAGCGCCTGAGGTAAAAAATGCCGAGTAATAAGCCAAGAGCGAGAAAGAAGCGCTTAGTGAAGCGTGGCCGTCAAACTAGATGGGCTCCTTTTTGGTCTGTTCCAAAAATTTACGGCAAGACCCGCCGTGTTCACCCTGGTCGTCACACTAAAATAAAGCGCAACTGGCGCAGGCAGAAGTTGAAGGTCTAAAATGGCAGTTGAAAGAACATATGTGGTTCCATTGCGAAGAGGATTTTTGAAGTCCCCTCGCTACAAGCGCGCGAAGAAGGCAGTTAGAGTTTTACGCGAATTCCTAGTCCGCCACATGAAAAGCGAGGACGTTCGGATTTTGTCCGAACTTAACGTCGCTATTTGGCATCACGGAATTAAGAATCCTCCTTCACGTGTAAAAATCAACGTAAAGAAAGATGACAAGGGAGTTGTAACCGCTCAACTGTTTGGTATTCCTTTCGAAAAACCTGTCGCGAAGAAAAAAGCGCCGGCGAAAAAGGCAGTTGCCGAAGCTGAAGTGAAATCTGAAAAGCCTGCCGAAGTGAAGGCGGAAGTTCCAAAGGCAGAGCCTGCCAAAAAAGCGGCGCCAAAGAAGGCGGTTAAGAAAGAAGCACCCGTCAAAACCGCATAAATTATACTACTTTTAAGTGACTATTTTTCCGAAAGCTTTTTATACCCTTCTTGAGCTTTATCGTCGTGGTGGCTTATGAGACCTAAACCTTTGACGCTGGAACAGCGCTCTGAACTTTTGAGCAAAAGGCTTTCCAAAGAGATATCTTACGAGGACGCGATTGAAATTTACAATTTGAGGCCGAGCCAGTACCCAATAAACATCCGCATGGCTGTTGAGTCTCTAATAGAGACAGGGGCGAAACATAAAGTCATTGACGACATTCTGGTTTTTGACAGGGCAAGGGCGGAAAGAAATTTTGGAGATATTTCTGAAGACAACGTTTTTTGTTCGTTGTTTGACATGTCTGAAAAAACTATTAAGGAAAGTTATTTGCGTGTTTTAGAGGGAGCTCCAAAATTAGTTCCAGGTCTGCAGATTAGTCCGAAAAACGGATACACTCTTTTGAAGGCTGCGTTCAATTATCATTTCCCAGGATTCTATGAAATGGGAAGGGACGATCAAATCGAAATCATCGACTCCAATATTAAAGCCACTTATGACGGCGCCGATGATGCCGGAATAGGCAAATGGCTGAATTCACACGGTCTTGCCGGATTTCTAAATCAGGGCGTCTACTCGTCTGACAGAAGCCCATACCAGCTTCTAAAGTGGTTTGACGAAAAGATGTCAAAGGAAAAAAAGCAGTCGAGCTGGTTTGACTTGACAAGAAAAAGGCATTTGCACCCCTGGGAATTCAGAAGGGACTGGTCAAATGACAACGTCACTTACTGGGCGATTAAGCACTGCATTGAGGAAAACATACCTCCTTTCAAAAACGCGTCAAGAGAGGACCAGTTGAGATTAATCGAGGGATACATTTTTTCAAAAGGATATAATATGAAAAAGCGTTCAAGGAAATTTTTCGAGGAATGCAAGCTCGCAGGAATGTTAAGGCAAAGGTTCAAGTATTCTGTTGACGTGATTGAGTATTTTGACAGAAGATACTCGAAGGAAAGAGGGCAGTCTTCTTATTTTGACAAAACCGAGAAAGTTTATCTCGAGCGTGAGAAGTACGATAATAATTCGGATAGGCTTAGGGCGGTTGAGCTTCAGCCGGCGGAACCGCAATCATTATAATGACGCCTCTGTGATTTTATTTTATGACTAATCTTCCTTTTGAAAACGTGAAGCGTGAAATTCTTGTCAAGACTGATGCTGTCTCCGACCCAAAATTCGGCTGTGATCCTTTCAAGAGAAAAATTCCTGATTTGCTTGATTCAGGCATTGTCTGTTTGAACAAGCCTAAAGGTCCTACGTCTCATATGGTTGCTGATTATGTTAAAAGAATTCTTCACGTTGAGAAAACCGGCCACAGTGGAACGCTTGACCCCGCGGTTACTGGTGTTCTTCCAGTCGCGTTGGGAAGCGCTACAAGAGTTACGCAGGCCCTTTTGCCGGCAGGAAAGGAATACGTTTGCATTATGCACGTTCACGATGACGTTCCTGAGGAAAAAATTCGCGAAGTTATGAGGGAGTTTGTTGGCAAAATCACTCAGCTTCCTCCGGTGAAGTCCGCCGTTGTCAGAAAGGAGCGCGAGCGTGAAGTTTACTATCTTGATATTTTGGAGATTGACGGCCGTGACGTTTTGTTCAAAATGGGTTGTGAAGCCGGGACTTATGTCAGAAAAGTCTGCCACGATGTCGGCGAGATGCTTGGCTGCGGAGCGCATATGTCTGAGCTGATTAGAACTAAGGCAGGTCCTTTTTCCGACAAGACGTGGGTTACTTTGCAGGATTTGGAAGACGCTTACGCGTTTTGGAAAGAAGAAAACAATGAGAAGTTTTTGCGCCATTGCGTGAAGCCTATGGAAATCGCAGTTGATCATTTGCCTAAAGTGTGGATTCACGATTCAGCTATTGACAGCATTTGCCACGGGGCGAGTTTAAATGTTCCTGGTGTTGTCAGATTGCACTCCGGTATCCAAAAGAGCGACCTTGTCGCGGTTATGTCATTAAAGGGCGAGCTTGTCGCTCTTGGAAATTCGTTTATTAATTCCGAGCAGATTTTCAAAGAGCAAAAGGGAATGTGCGTTAAGATTAACAGAGTATTTATGCGTCCGAATGTATATCCTAAACGGATTGCAAACGCGAACTGACTTTTTTGAGTCTGTCGCTTACTTTTTCGTATTTTTCTTTCTTTATGTCCTCAAAAATTCTTGAGTAATATGTTAGAACGCTTGATTTTGGGTTTTTGTAGGCTTCCTCGCAGAATATTTTTACATGCTCGCTTACAGGATATGTTTCCATGAATCGTTCAAAGTCCATAAGTAATCCTGTTTTTCCTTGTTCTGTTTGCGAATAGTTTAAGGGTTTTAATATAAACGCTTTAAAGTACGCTCGAAGGTCTGAAGTTGGGATATCGCTAAATGTTCTGCAAGTATGGATTTGACATTGTGTTTCAAACGCGTCCGCGTATTTTTCTATCGAGTCTCCCAAATTTAGATACGCTACTTCTCTGTTCAAATAATTGCCCGCGTCGCATTGTTGCAGGCTTCTTTGAAGGTGAGTTCTTTCTTCCAATGTTTCTTTTAAGTCTGGAATTGTTACTTCAATTGGACCTAAGAATATGTCAAAGCAGTCTACATCGCCTTTGTATTTTATCGGCAGTTTTTCATAATTCGCCAAAATTCGCGCGAACAGTGGGATTTCCGACAGCCCGAACGCGAGCATCGCGGTTTTACTTTCTCTGGCTATTGAGTAGAATACCGCAGAACCCGTATGGAATTCTTCGTAAATTCCTTTTTCTCCATTGGGTTGTCTAAATACGTAGTCTTCCCTCACCATCAAATTTGTTGTATTTTCCAGATTTATAAACTCTTTTGTTGCACAAACTATATAAATGCAGGACGGCTTGAGAAAAGCGGTGTAAAAGAGAGGATGGCGTTAACGTTAGGTCCTATAACAATTGGTAATCCGCAGGGGCTTTGGGCTCTTCTTGCGCTTGTTCCCCTGATTTTACTCTATCTTATTCGTCCAAGGCCTAAACAGCTTCAAATTCCCAGTTTGATGTTTTTTATGAAGTCTAACGGCGCAAGAAAATTGACTAGTTTTCTTAAGCAGTTTACTAAAGACTGGCTTTTCCTTATCCAGTTGCTCCTGCTTTTAGCTCTTGCTTTGACTTTCTCGGACCCGTTCAATATGTACCAGCACGATGTTACCGCGTCCAACACTGTTGTTGTTCTTGACGTTAGCGGGAGTATGCAGGCCAAGGTTGGCTCTTCTACTCGTTTTGATCTTGCAATGTCTCAAGCGAGAAAAGTTCTTGGTTCAAAGAATACAATTATTCTTGCAAAGGAAACTCCGTTTATTGCGGTTCAAGACGCCTCCCCTGACGACGCTTTGAAATATTTGGCGAGCGCCGCTCCCACTGAATCTACTTCAAAGATCGGTGAAGCTGTTATTCTTGCCGGTGAAACTCTTGGCAGTGAGGGCAGAGTTGTTGTTCTTAGCGACTTCATAAACACGGGCGGACAAGACCCAGACATTGCTAAAACCGTTCTCGAAAACAAAGGATTGGTTGTTGATTTCATTAACGTCGCCGAGTCTCCTGCTAGAAATATTGGAATTATTGAGCTTGAGGCGGGCAACGCGCAGACGACAGTCCACGTTAAAAATTTCGAGGAGCAGAGAGTTTCAGTTCCTCTTGCGGTTGGCTCGTCCAAAACCACATTAAACATCAATCCAAACAGCGTTGAGACTTTTACTTTCCAGACTCCTCCTGGCGTTACCAAAATCGAGATTGATGTTAACGATGATTTCGCTGCGGATAATGTGGCGTATCTTTCAGCTCCCGCCGGTGGCAAAGCGAAAGTTCTTCTTATTACTAACAACGCGACTTCTTTTTTGAAAAACGCGCTTATCGCTTCCGGTGAAATTGACCTTACTATTTCAGAGCCTCCTGTTATCGAAGACGGTAATTATGAGGTTATTGTTGTTGATCTCGTCAGTGTTGGCAAAGTTTTGCCTGGAACTTTCGGCGACGTTTTGAGGCAGGTTGAGAATGGCGCGTCAGCGGTTGTCGCGATGCAGGAAGATTCAGGCGGTATAGATTACGAGGGTTTGCTTCCTGTGAAGCTTGGCCCTAAGGTTGATGGCGGTTTTATTCAGATTGACCAGTTGAACACGTTTACAAAAAATGTCGAATTTGGCGCTTCAGAGCAGGTTTTCAGGGCCGAACCTGTCGGGGAGCAGACAGTTATAGCTTCAATTAATGAAATTCCTGTGGTTTCGATTAAGCCTGTTGGCGCGGGGAAGGTTGTTTATTTCGGTATTCCTGAAGCTAGCGAGTTTAGATACTCTCCTCATTACCCTATTTTTTGGACTGAGCTTTTGAAATCTTTGACTGAAAGGCAGGATGTTAGAAATCTTAATTTCAAAACCGGCCATACCTTAATCTTGGACAACGAACAGCGAGTTGTGACTCCGAAGAGGACTGTTGTTCGTTCAGCTATTGTTATGGACGATTCTGGAGCTTACGAGCTTAAGGATTACATTGTAACCGCTAGTTTGCTTAGTGATTTGGAATCTTCTATAAATATGAAGCGTGATGTTGGTACAAAGAGTGCTGATTATGAGCTTTTGCCGGTTAAGGAGACTCGTGAGTTTCCTTGGACGATTTGGCTCATCGTTATCGCGCTTGTTTTTCTTTTGTTTGAGGTGTTTTTCATTAAGTGGAGGGGTGACTTGTGAGCCTTACTGATGTTTTAAGAGTTGTCTATCAGTATTTCGAGCATCCTTGGGTAGTTCTGCTGATTATTCCTGCTATTCCTTTGCTTGTTTGGATGTTGAAAAAAACTTTCATTGAAGTGAGAGATGACGCGGAATCTCGAGCTTCCAAGAGAAAGACGCGCAAGATCATGATGTTTACCCGTATTATGATGATTTTCTTGCTACTTGTCGCTCTCTCGTCTCCCTTTATTGAGACTGAGAAAATTATCGAAGGTGACCCGTTCATTCAAGTGTTAACTGACAACAGCACTTCTATGTCTGTTTTCCAAGATGTTTCCAGTAATCTCGTCAGTGGCCTGAAAAACAGGATGAATACTGAGAGTAAAACTGTTGGCCAGGGCACAATTTCGAATATTGGCGATTCTGTTTTGCAAAATTTGGAGTCGCACGGAAGTATTTTGCTGGTTTCAGATGGTAACGTTAACAGTGGCGCTGATTTGGGTGACGTTGCCCTTTACGCGTCCAAGGTTAACGCGACGATTAACGCAGTTAATCTGAACGCGATTAAGGATGATGTTTCTGTGGCGATGGTTGGCCCGGCGAAAGTTTTGGAAGGTTCTGACGCTTCGTTTTCGGTCCTTCTAAACCGTGTTGGAAATATTCAAAGCGTCCCTCTTGTTGTTCAGCTTGATGGGGAAACTATTCACAATCAGTTGACCACTGAGCCTGTTGTTTCTTTCACGAGGCGTTTAACGCCGGGCATTCACAAAATTACGGCGAGAATTGAGTCCAATGATTATTTCCCGAACAATAACGCGTTTTATATGACGATTAAGGTTGTTCCAAGGCCGAGGGTTTTGATGCTTTCTGAAAGTGGAAGTCCGTTGAAGACTTTGCTTGACCAGCTTTTCGTGGTTGATGTTGCTACAACTTTGCCCGCTTCATTGGCGAATTATTACGCTGTTGTTGTTAACGACAGGACCGCGCAGGAGATGAATTCGGCGACTGATGTTCTGAATGATTTCGTCGCTGATGGCAACGGAATGGTTGTATTCGGCGGTGAGCACTCTTATGATAAGGGAGGTTATCGCAATAGTTTGTTTGAGACTATGCTTCCTGTTGTTGTTGGCGCGCCCGAGAAGGATGAAGGAGATGTTGTTATCGCGATTGTTATGGATATTTCAGGTTCCGCTGGAGCTCCGTTCGGAAGGTTTGCCAGTACGGCTGATTTTGAAAAAGCTGCTGCGATAGGAATCATGCAAGGTGTTAAGCTTGACACCAGAGTTGCAGTTTTGGCTTTCAATACTCAAGCGTACTTGTTGTCCGAGCCTACTCCTGTTTTCCAGAAGCAGGGTGTTGATGATTTGATTAGCAGAATTAATTTTGGAGGCGGAACAAATATCGCTGCCGGTATTTTGAAGGCTGTTAGCGTTATTGGTGATTACGCCGGCAGTAAGAATATTGTTTTGTTGTCCGACGGCAAAACGCAGGGCACTGCTGCCGCTTATGAGGCTGCGAGGTATGCCGCGAACGCGGGAATTAAGATTTACACTGTTGGCGTTGGTCCGACAACTGATGAGCAAACTATGATTGACATCGCCGAACTGACCAACGGAATTTACTTTAGGGCTACTGAGGAGTCGAGATTAAACATTATCTTTGGCCCTACTGATGAAAATTTGCCTGAGTCCGGTCAAATGGAATTGGTAATACTTAACAAAAACCACTTTATAACCTCAGGTCTTGAACCAAACTCAACCTTATATGGTTTCAACCAAGTGTCTCCAAAGGGCGCGGGACGTCTTCTAGCGGTTACTTCAACCGGCGACCCAGTTCTTACAGTTTGGAGGCTTGGTCTTGGCCGTGTTGCCGCTGTTTCCACCGATGACGGAAGCAAATGGGCTGGTTCTTTGCTTGGGGCGCAGGGCAGCAAACTTATCGCGAGAACTATGAATTGGGCGATTGGCGACCCTGAAAGAAAGAGCGCAAGTTTCATTGATGTTAAGGATACCCGTCTTGGCGAGCCTGCCGAGATTACTGTCAAAAGCGAAATTCCTCCTGTCGCCGAGGGCGTTACCTTTTACAAGATTGATGAAGACATTTACACTGGCAGTTTAATTCCAAAAGAAGTTGGCTTCCAGGAGGTTGCGGGAACTTCTTTCGCGGTAAATTATGAGCGCGAATATGAGGAAGTTGGAATCAATCCTGAGCTTGCGAGAATTGTGGCTTCAACAGGCGGAAAAATGTTTGACGCGTCTGATTACGATGGTATTGCTGATTTCGCGAAGACCAAGGCGAAGAGAGTCATTAATTCAAGGGAATATTTGAGATGGCCGTTTATCGCTCTTGCGATAATTATTTATCTTGTGGAAATATTTATAAGAAGAGTGGTGAGAAAAGAGTAATATGGCGTTCATTACTAAAAACGCGAATATGATTTTGCTTTTTTTGATAGTTCTTAGCTCGACGAGTCTTGTCGCGGCGACTGTGTTCTTCCAGTCTAATTTTGATAGAATTAATGAGGAGTATAATTCAAAGTTGGCAGAACTTAATAAAATCAGCAAAGACCTTGAAACCAAGCAAACATTGCTGAGCAAACTTGAGTCTGAGATTTCAGTTAAGGAGGAGCGTGAGGAAAAGCTCGGAGAGCAGTTTTCAGAGGTTAAGACCACTGCTGAACAGCTTGCGACTCAGAAAAAACAGCTTGAAATGACTGCTGAACAGCTTGAAGAAGAGCTCGAAAATAGCGAAATGCTTCTTCGCGATACCCAAAATGAGCTTAGCGCGAAAAAAGATCAGGTTAACGCTTTGACTGCTGAAAACGCCCAGCTTGACACCAAACTTGATGTTTGTGAAGACCTGCGGGACCAGTACAAACAGCAGCGCGATTCTTGTGAGGCTGCCAAAGCGCAGTGTACTTGTTAAATGACTCCTGTGGATAAAAAAGCGGTGAATGTGAAAGCCAAACCTCAGAGAAAACCCATTGGTCTGGCTCTAAAAGAGGCGCATTCTACTTTAATGCAAATCGCTATTTTGACCTCAGCAGTTGATACTTTGGTTGTTTATCTTCTTGGCTTGCTTGTTTGCCTTTTGTTCACGTTGCCGAATTGGTACGCGGTTGTTCCCGCTTTTGCTTACGCGATTATTCACACTAGGGGCAATTTGCAGCAGGTTTCCTTTGCCAAGATTGAGGAGCGTGTTCCTGCTCTCAAAGAGCGTTTAACAACTGTCGCGGACAATTGGAAGGATGATAATCCTGTTGTTGAGCAGCTTAACGCTGAAGTTTTACTGATGATGAAGGAGATTAGAACTTCTTACTTTTTGGATTTTGGCCGCCTTTCAAGGGAGCTTATAGTTATGCTTGTTGTTTCGTTCATTATTATTGGTTCTTCGGCGTTTAACGTCAAATTTTTGGATATTGGCGACGCTGTGAAGGAAATTCGTGATTTCCGCCCCGGTGAATATGACATCAACGAAGAATTGCTTGAGTATGAGGAAGGAACCAACTTGAGCGAAATTTTGGGCGAGAAAAGCATCAATGAGCTTGGAAAACAGCAACTTGACTTGCAGCTTAATCCTCTCAAAAGCGATGTTGTTATTGGCAAGGTGAGAGATCCTGAAGAGAGAAGCTTCCGTGAAGTGCCTCCTAGGGAGATATTGGCGCAAAGCGACGCCAGCTATCAAGACGACATTCCAAAGCAGTATCAGAAGATCGTTAAGACTTACTTTACTGAGATCACCAAGACTTCATAATATTCACAGAGTCACAATATTTATATATGAATGGACCATTAAAAAACCGGTAAAGAGGGATTGAATATGCGCCTTGAGGATGCGAAAAAGACATTTGATTACGTTTTTAGCGAGATGGGTAAAGTTGTCGTTGGACAGCAGGAAATGTTGAAGCAGGTTAACTGCGCGCTTCTTGCGGATTCTCACGCTTTGCTTGAAGGTTACCCAGGTCTAGCTAAAACCTTGACAATTAGAACTCTCTCTCAGCTTCTTGACCTCAAATTTTCACGTATTCAGAACACGCCTGACCTTATGCCGTCAGATATTACTGGTACTTACGTTATTGAGGAAACCACGTCTGGAAAGCGAAATTTCAAGTTCCAGCCGGGTCCAATTTTCGCGAACATTGTGCTCGCGGACGAAATTAACAGAGCTACTCCTAAGACTCAGTCCGCTATGTTGGAGGCAATGCAGGAAAAGCAGGTTACCGTGGGCAACGCCACGTACAAATTAGATGAGCCTTTCTTTGTCCTTGCGACTCAGAACCCGATTGAGCAGGAAGGTACCTATCCGCTTCCTGAGGCGCAGGCCGACCGTTTCTTGTTGAAGATTAAAGTTGAATACCCTTCGTTTGATGAAGAAATGGAAATCGTTAGCCGTGTCGCTGAGAGCAGCAAGAAGGTTCAGCTTAAGCCTGTTTTGAACAAGGACAATCTTGTTTTCCTTCAAAATATGACGAGGCAAATTCCTATCGCGAATGACATCAAAAAGCACGCCATTGAGCTTGTTGCGAAGACCCGTCAGAAAAAAGACCTTATTGAGTTTGGAGCGTCTCCTAGAGCGAGTATTGGTCTTATTTTGGCCGCGAAAGCGCGCGCATTAATTGAGGGCAGAAAGTTTGTCAGCAAGGACGATATTTACAAGATGGCTTTCCCAGTGCTGCGTCACAGAATTATTTTGAGCTTTGAGGCTGAGAGACAGGGCTTGCACGTTGATGATGTCATCAAACAGCTACTAAAGTAATTTAGTTATTTTATTTTCATATGATAACGACTGAATTTTTGAAGCAGCTTGACAGGTTTAGCTTGATTGTTAACAAGAGAATTACTTCTAATTATGTTGGTGAGCGTTTTTCCAAGGCGACTGGCAAGGGTTTGATTTTCAAGGATCATATTCAATATGAGCCGGGCGAGGATTTTCGTTCTGTTGACTGGCGTGTTTTCGCGAGAACTGACAGGTTGTACGTCAAGCGCTACGAGGAGGAGCGCAATCTTACTGTTCACGTAATTATGGACTATTCTGGAAGTATGCAGTTTGGCTCGTCAGTTAGCAAAGCGCATTATGGCGGTATGCTAGGAATTGGTTTCGCTTATCTCGCTTTGAAGAACAACGAGAAGTTTGTTATGTCAACTTTCGCTAACGAATTGGAAGTTTTCAAGCCAAAAAAAGGTCGCGCCCAACTTATGGCGATGGTTGAGTTTCTCAACAAGAAGCGGGCTACAGGTTTATCGAATCTTCAGGGCTCATTGAGCGGTTACAGAAAGCTTATCGGCTCCAGGGCATATGTTGTTGTTATTAGCGACTTTTTGTATCCTATTGAAGAAATTAAACGCAGTTTGGCGTATTTCAAAAATCACACGACAATTTTTATTCAGGTTCTTGACAAGCTTGAGCGAAATTTGGAGCTTGAGGGCGACTATAAATTACGCGATTTGGAAACTGGCGACACTTTGAGAACTTTTATGAATCCTTACGCGAGAAAACAATACACTCAAATGTTGAGTGACCATATTCAGAAAGTTAAGCACGCGTGCGAGGAAGCAGGGGTTAAATTCTACAGTTTTGATACAGGTATGAATGTTTTCGACGCGTTTTACGAAATTGTTGGAAAACAGCATTAGCATCACCGCCCGGGCGATTTCTAAATTATTGCTATGTTTTTTGGCAGTGTTATCGCGAGAGAAATAAGCGCGATTAAAATTGCCGCGCAAATCATTAAGGTTTTGAAGAAGTTGTGTTTTCTTTTTTCGCAGTCTCCGCAGTATCTGCAGATTAGGTAGCAGAGTCCGACCAAAATTATGAAGTTAACGCCGATAAAAAATGGCATGAAGTATGGCACTTTGTCGATAGGCATCATTATTGTGAGCATTGCTCCCATGCTGCCTCCCATCGCTCCTGCCATTAGTCCTTCCATTACTCCCATTACTCCTGTTCGTTTGCCGGCGTAAGCGCCGAACAGACAGCCAAGTGTCATTCCTATTATTGTTCCAAAAAAGTAGCCGTTTAGTAGCGCGAACGCTCCGCCAAGCAGGAATCCGGCTATCATGCCTATTGTCATTCCCACCATCATTCCTGTCATTGAGGTTATGTTTCCTTTTTGCGTGCTGAAATAAATCAGCGCCAGAGTGACAATTAAGGTTGATATTGATAGATAAACGAGGTATGTGGAAAATGGTTTTAGGTAAGAAATGTTATTTACCGCCAAAAAAAGCAACCCCATCAATATGATCATTATTGAAACAAATTGTGTGGCGTGAATTTTTTCGTGCGGTCCTATATTGCCGTTTGGGCAGCAGTCAGGTGTGTTCGTCATTTTCAGATACCATTAGCGATGTCATCATTCCTGATGTTAAGTGTTCCGCGATGTGGCAGTGCATCATCCATTCGCCGGGGTTTGTTACGTCTACAAGTATGTCGACTGTGCTTCCTATTGGCACCAACGTTGTGTCCTTCCATGCCTTGTTGTTTGTTGGTTTTCCGTCGATGTGCGTGACTATGAATCGTTGTCCGTGGAGGTGTATTGGATGCTGCATTGGATGCATGCTTTCAGCGTTATTTACAAGGCGGATTTTTATGACGTCCCCGACTTTCGCGTTCATCATGAAATCCATATTTTTATTTCCTTTTTCATCAGATATAAACCAGGTTAGGTCTTTTGAAGTGAATTTTTTGTTCATTTCAAACATAGTGTCTTCCCATTCTATTTCGTGGCCTTCCATCAAATGCGCCATGTTTGTCATTCCAGGCATGTCTATGTCAAGTTTTAGAGTGTAGTCCGGCTGTCTGTCGTATTCTTTTGAGAATTGAGCTATGTCTGATAAGATATGAGTGTTTGTTTTGAGAACTTCAAACTCCTTTGAATAATCTTGCGCTGTTGGCGCGTTTTGAACAACTATTTTTCCCAATCTATACGACATTAAAGGATTATTATTTTCAATGAAGTGTTCTCCTTCTATGTCAAAGAATACATCTATTGTGTACCTTTCAGCAGGAGATATTATTATGCTGTCAACCGATTCCTGTCTTTCGTATTCGCTCATGTCCGTGCCGACCAATTTCATTTGTGCTCCGCTAAAGCTTATGTTGAATGGTCTTACGTTCGCGACGTTTACCAGAGTAAATCGGATAACGTCTCCTTTGCTTACCCGGAGCGTATAGTCCGTTTTTCCGTTGACGAGCATTGTGTTTCCGAATCTTCCCATTATGGCGAAATTCGCCGCGTCGGTTGGGTATGGAACATTTTTTCCGTTTTCAATTAGCATGTCATCAAGTACAATAATTTCTTCTTTATTGACTGGCGCTTCGCCGTCCGTAACTATTATTACTCCTGCGAGCCCCATGTCTTGTTGTTTGTCTTCGCGGACGTGCGGGTGGTACCAGAATGTTCCCGCGTCAGGCAGTTTTATTGTGTAAGTAAATGTTTGTCCTGGAGCGACTTCGTATTGTGAGACGTCTGGGACTCCGTCCATTTTTATGTCGTGTCTGAGTCCGTGCCAGTGTATTGTTGTGTTTTCTTTCAGGCTGTTTGTGAATGGTATTGTGAGTGTGCTTCCCTTTTTTGCGCTAATGATTGGTCCAGGTATGTGTCCGTTGTAAGAGTACGCTTTTTGTTCTTTGCCGTTTATTGTTTGTTTGACTTCTCTTGCCTCAAGTTTGTATGTCTGCCCGTCTTTTAGGTCAATTGTTGTTGGTCCTGCCGCGAGTGACAGCGAACTTAAGTCTTCTTCAGTTTGCGAGAGTTCTGTTTTTTCTTGATTTGTCTGCGGCGCTGGCCCCTCAACCACTCTTATAACTCCTCTTGCCATGTTCATTCCGCAGCTGAATGGTATGTTTCCTGTTTCCTCAGGCGTGAATTCAAAATAGTTGTCGCCTTTTTTTAGTTCAACATTTATGTTTTGGGAAGGTATTGTGAAGTACACCATACAGCCTACCGCCTTGCTTCCGTCAACATTTAGCCTTACAGGCACTCCTTTGGTTACTGTTATGTCAGAAGGCACGAATTCTGGTCCGACTACTTTTATGGTAATCTCCTGCACTCCTCCGTTTATTTGAGGCATATTTTGACCTGTTTGCGCGCATCCAACCAAGAGTGCTGCAAGTGTTATTGCCAGTATTATGTGTTTCATGGTTGTTTCAATAGCTGAAACAATATTTAAATAGTCCTGTAACAATCCGTCGGTGTATGACCGCTATGCGCTGGTATAAGAATTGGGGTTTTTTGATGTGGGCAGTGCTGTTTGTTTTCGCTTTAATTATATCAATGGCCACCTATAATCCTGGCTCAATCAGTTCTCCCTTATTGCTGTTTTTTGTGAGAAATCATACGATTGTTATGCTTGTTTCCATTTTTGTGGCTCTAATCTTTGGCTTTGTGTGGTCTCAAGTGCTTGCGAGTGAGCTGAAAAAACAGCGAAAGGAGTCAAAAGAATATTTGAACGCCGCCTTGCAGTTTATGGAGCCTGCCGAGCGCCAGGTTGTTGAGTTTTTGATTAAGAAGAATGGTCTTGCGACCCAGGCGGATGTTTCCCGTCTTCAGGGAATGTCAAGGGTTAAGGCGCACCGTGTTGTGCAGGACTTGCAGTCAAGAAATCTTATTGAGATTGTTCCCCACGGCAAGGTCAGGGAGCTTAGGTTGAAGCAGAATATTATTGAGCTTTTGACTGAGAACTAAACCATATCCTCCCATCGCAGGGTTGATTTGAATTCTTTTTTCTCTGTTTTTGGCTGTGTTTGAGAAGATGTTTGAGTTGTTTGCGTTTTTGCCGCAGTTATTTGTGTTTTAACACCTTGAACGTTATACTGTCCAGAATTGACGTCAAGCGCTTTACGCATATTGACAATTCCGCACTTGAAGCAAGTAAAAAACGGTCCGAATTTGCCGTGTTTTAAGTCAAGATATCCGCCGCAGGCGCATTTCATGTTATCGAGTGAGCTTTCTTTGTGTTTTACGCATGTAGGAATCTTCTGAGCGTTCACTGTTGTGCTCATCATTCCGCAGAATGGACATTTGGCTATTTGTGATTGTCCGTATTTTTTTGGTATGCGCATTTGAGAAAGTTTTGTTTGTTGATTTAAAAATTATTTGTATGGCAATAGAAGAATTTCGTAATAAAGTTTGGCTATTTCAGGGAAGTTTTCTTTGTACGGCGCGTTCGGGTGGAATAAGTATTTGAACGCGTTGTAAAACTCTATTCCTGCGGTGTTTTTGAACTCTTTCGCGTCTTTTTTCATTATTTTTAGAGCTTCGTTTATTTCGCCTTTTGTCAGAAAGTGGATTGTTTGCTCAAGGCTCATTTTTTTCCTTCAGTTAATTCTTTGGCGACTTTTTTGAACGTCTCTATTTGTTTGTCGCTAAGGCTTCCAAATCTCAGATATTTTATTTTTATGTCGCGCAGGAACGCGTTTTTCATGTACAGTTCTTCAGGTATGTTGAACATTTTTTTCATCGCCGCGTCTTTTATTTCGCCGCTCATCTCGGCCTTTTGGCAGGGATAGCAGGTTACAAACTGAGCTCCTCTGCTTACCATGACGAAGTTTTTCTTGCATCTTCCGCATCTTTGCTGGTAGGTTATCATTCTGTTAGCTCTTGTATGTGTTCTTTTGCGTTGTTCGCCTTATTGAAGTCTGGCGAACTGGAGTTTAAATATTGAACGTATTTGCTTAGCGCTTTGTTTTTCCATTGCTCGTCTTTAGTTATGTCATAAAGTTCTTGAGCACAGAGTCCTGCGTAAAATTGCGATTTCTCAGCTATTGCGCTCGCGTTTTCGTGATAGTCATAAGCCTTCACTAAGTGGTCAATATTTTTGGTTGTCGTGTATATGTTGTACGTTGTTCTTCCCGCCCACGAACTGTTAAACGCTTTTTGTCTTTCGTCGTTGGCGGTCTCTATCGCTTTGTCAAGGGATTCAAATGTTATGTTCGCGTCGTCAGGATTTTTTGTTTGCGCGAACTTGTTTCTGTAAATGCTTGACAGAAGGACATGAGCTCTATGGTCTCCTGGAAATTTTTGCGCGAATGGCGCTAATTTTTGCAGGTTGTCTTGTAATATAACGAAGTCCGGAGGAAGTTTTACGCAAAGGTCTGAGAGTACGGCGATTATGTAGGTTTCTGATCTAGGGGTTAAATTATGTTGTATGGCTTGAATTGTTTGATGAAACGCCTCCTGCACGAATGATGGCGCATGTAGTCTGTCGTAAAGTTTTGACGCGCCGCGAAGAATGTTTATGCGGGCATAAGCGCTTTTTTCTTCTTGTTTGCATTCCCTTAGTGCCATATGGTACAAAGAGTGTGATTTTTTAAGATAATTCAAGTTTTCAGTATTCGCGAAAACTGAGAACGCTACGTCAGCGGCGAATGAGAGGTTGTGAAATGTCTGCGCTGGTTTTATTTTTTTGATTTCCTCTGCGCTGTTAATGTAATTGTTGATTGCTTTGTCTGCGTCGAAAAGCGCTTTTGTTATTTCGTATCTGTCTCTAAAGATGTCTCCCATGTATGACAAGCAGTGCGCTCTGTGAGAATCATTTACGGATAAGTCTCTTGATTTCTGGTACGCTTCAATTGATTTCTCGGAAAATGGCAGGTTTTTTGTTTGCTGGAATATTTTTCTCGCGTATTCGCCGATAAATCCGCAGGTGTAAGACTCGTGAGCTTCTGATTTTGAGTATTCCATCGATTTAACGCTGTGCTCAATTGCTTTTTCAAGATGATCAGGGTTTGAATCTCTGTCAAACATTTTTGAGTAGATGTTCGCGATTCCCTGGTGTATTGTTGACGCTCTTTTGTAGCCCATTTCGTGTCCGTTTAACATTATTCTTGGAAGTGTTTCTTGGTGGAATTGAAGCAATTTTTCAAGTTGGTTTGAGGGCATTTGTTTCAAAACAAATTTTTCAGCGCTTGCCCTGCAGACGTGAAAGCCGAATCTGAACTCGCTGTCCGCCAGAGACTCAGTATTTTGAATGAACTCAATTAATTTTGTTGAATGGTGCGGCTTGAAGCGATATTCTCTTCCTAAAACTTCCGTAAGTTCTTCCAGCGCCATATCGTGAATAAAACTTCTGCCCATTTATAAATATTACTATATAGTGGTGACAAAAAGTACGTTTTGACACACCTGTGTCAATCCGGAAATTTTTCAGTAATTTATATAATTTTCAAGCCATAATATTATATCATTGTATTACATATATTCCTGTTGGGGTGAAATCTATGCAAACGTGGGAAACAGATGATTGGTTTGCGGATTACCTGGGGGGAAACCGTGACCTTGTTGTTTAGAGATTGGCGCGGAAAGCTCTACACTGCTGAGGAGCTTGATGAACTCTCGCCTCTTGAGGTGGAAGAGCTTCAAATCCACGCCGATGGAACCTTTGATTGCTGAGACTGGCGGCCGCCTTTCTCGGGATTTTTTTGTTTTAGTTTAAAATCTAAAAGTCGCTACATTTATATACTGTAGACTATGCTTTTTCTTGTATGAAGGGTGGAGACAATAAGAAGAAAGGTCACAGTAATGTCCTCAGGGAATCTGAAGAGCCAAAAAACTCTACGAAGATTCAGGGCTATGATTTTAACAAGGGCGTGAACTACGATAAAATTCTCGATTCTTATTTTACAACTGGTTTTCAGGCGACTCATTTCGCGCAGGCTGTTGAAATCATAAAAGAAATGAGAAAGGCTAACGCGACTATCTACCTCGGCTACACTTCAAACATGGTTACTTCTGGTTTGAGAGATATTTTCCGCTACTTGGTTGAGCACAAGATGGTTGACGTTGTTGTCACAACCGCGGGCGGTGTTGAAGAGGACATCATAAAATGCATTGATCCTTTTTTGCTTGGCAGTTTTGACGCGAACGGCGAAATGTTAAGAGAGAAAGGAATTAACCGCACCGGTAATATTTTTGTTCCAAACAGTCGTTACTGCCGTTTTGAGGACTGGCTCACTCCGATTCTTAACAAGTTAAACGAAGAGCAAAAGAAAACAGGAGAAATCATTACTCCTTCTGAGTTTGTTGACAGGCTTGGAAGAGAAATAAACAACAAGGAATCGATTTATTACTGGGCGCATAAGAACAAAATTCCTGTTTTCTGTCCCGCGATTACTGACGGCAGTATGGGTGATATGCTTTACTTTTCTGGCTTCAAGAACAAAGAGTTCAAGATTGATGTTGTTCGTGACATGAAAAAATTGAACGACATTACTTTCAGCGCGAAAAAGACAGGAGTTATTATTTTGGGAGCGGGTGTTGTTAAGCACCACATTCTAAACACGAATATGATGCGCAACGGCGCGGATTTCGCAGTTTACATTAACACTGCGCAGGAGTTTGACGGCTCTGACAGCGGCGCGAGACCTGAAGAAGCTGTTAGCTGGGGAAAGCTTATTCCAAAATCTCGTTCTGTTAAGGTGTTTGGCGACGCGACCATTTTGTTCCCACTTATCGTCGCTAAGGCATTCAATAAATAGACACATTTGTGTCAAAACTCTTATAAACTCTTTTTTAAGGATTTTACTTATGAGTGATAACGCAATATTTGAAGTTTTAAATGGAAGTATTCACGAACTGAGGGGCAGCGCGCTTATTTTTTCAACAAAGGGAGAGAAAAACTGGAAACGCTCTGCCGTCGCGACAAGAATATCTCCAAATTTTCCTCTTTCAGCCATAGTCACAAATGCAGCTCTTGAGATTTGGAACAAAAATCCCACTCCTACAATGCAGGATTTTCGCACAGATAGCGCGCTCGACCTCTTGAAAATACTGGGCGCAGAGGAGGATTTAGTTTATGCAGGCGACACTTTTGATGAATCTTTGTCAAGAGAATGTGTAAAACGAGCGACAAAAGATTACGTTCAATGTCTTGAAATGCAGATAATCGACTCTATTCATCTTGGGAGATATATGAGTTTTGAGAATATTTCTCCAAAAAGCTTCTGCGCAATTGCTTTGTACAATTTTATTTTTCCAGTGAAGGAAGCGTTAATAATAAAGGATGAAAAAAAGCTCAAAAAAATAAGACACGACTTTTATTCATTAATGAAAGGGTATCCGCATCCCAACCAAATCAAAGAAATGTATATGGCGTTGAAGGAAGAAAATGAGGACTTGGTGTTAAACATCATGTACCAGATGATGACTATAAAATCTGAAGAATATGAGATGACTGCGCTGCTCAAAAAAGAGCACGACAAAATAAAATATCTGGCTCGAAAAAGAAAATAATTATTTGAGCATTTGTGTTTTTTTCTTTTCTCTCGCTGCTAAAAGAAGGCTTACTTTATACATATCTAAATCTCCTTTGTAAACAGAGTCGGCAAAGCCTTTCATCGAAGATATTTGCAAATAGTCGGCGTGCATTTTCTTGGCTATTGGTTTTGATATTTTTGTTATTTCCTCATAAAATTCCGAGAATTTGGCGATTTGTGGAATTCGCGCCAATGTCTCCGCTGTTTCGTTTATCATTGACCATGCGAGGTATGACTTCGCCATCGAGTCAAGGACCTCATTTTCCCTGTTTGAGATGCTTCCGAGCGTGAAAAAGTTGAGCAAAGTATGAATTATCGATTTATCTTTTGTGTATTCTCCAAAGCGGAGCGCCCATTCAAGCTGTTTTCCAGATGATTCCCTTGCAACGTACAACGAGTCCAAAAAACTAGATTGTTTATCGTGTTCAAGTCGTTGATCTCTTGGATCTATCGGCATTGTCAGTGGAATCTCAACCCCGCGAACCGTCGTCGCGAAAAGCCTTGCATTTCCGTTTTTCTCATAATTGATTTTAGTGTAGGAATCAAGAGAAAGAACAAACGAATTTCCTTTTGCGGCTCCCTTTATTATCGTTTCAAGTTTAGTGTTCGTGGCCATGTTCGTGGCTGTGGGCGTCTAAAACCTTTATTTTAAAGGTCAGCGCTTTTCCAGCGAGAGGGTGGTTTAAGTCTAATGTTACCTCTTTTTCACTAACTTCCACTATTCTTGCAGGTATTTGGTTGCCGTCCGGCAAATTTACTGTGAGCATCATGTCAACTTCAGGTGTTGGTCCTTCTGGAAGCGATTCTCTTGGTACTTTGTGAACAAGTCGTTTGTCTGGTTGTCCGTAAGCTTCGTCAGCGGGTATTGTGACTGTTTTTTCCTGTCCAACTTCCATTCCCATTACGGCGTCATCAAATCCTTTTATCATTTGGCCGACTCCGGCGTGAAATTCAAGTGGTCCGTGGTTTTTGGAGCTGTCAAATTCAGTTCCGTCTTCAAGTGTACCGGTGTATTCGACCGTTACGTGGTCGCCTTTCTTTACCTTTTGTGCCATAGAAAAATCGTCTAAAAAAAGGGTTTATAATACTTGTGCTACCAGCGTTTTCTGTAGAACCCTTGTTCTTCCTCAGAATATCCGAATTTTCTCAGAAATGGAGCGAATTCTTTGTCTGATTTCGCCTCGGAATATGTGCATCCCGCTTTTTTAAATATGTTTTCCGCGATTTCAACAAGTTCCTTTCCGTATCCTTTGTTTCGCTGGTCTTCTTTTACAAAGAAATAATTGAGCGCTCCCATATCTCCTGCGATGACAAAAGTTACGCTGACCCCTTCTGACTTATGGTGCCCGAATGGTCCTGCGGTTTGATAGTCTATGAAGATTTGCCCATCGTGGTTTTTGTAAACGTTCAATGGCTGTTTTTCGTTGAAAAGTGAGAATTTCGCGAATTCTTCTTTGACTGTTTTTTCCAGTTTTTCTATATCCATATAAGTTTGGCAAATGTAATCATTCTTAAAAGTTTGGCAAAGTTTTTATACCATTGGTTGAGAATAAATTGTGAGGTGTATGAACAATGATGATAGAAATTCCAGCTTGGTATATCCAGTATTTTTGGCTGTTCGCAGTCATAGGCATTTTTGAGCTTGTGTTGAAGGCTTTCGCGCTTTGGCACTCAGCTAGAGGTAAACAGCTTGCGTGGTACGTTGTCCTGATAATATTCAATACTGCGGGAATTTTGCCTATAATCTACTTGCTGTTCTTCAAGAAGAAAAGTAAAAAATAAAATCTTTTTTATTGTATTTTTTCAACCACTATTTCTTCAAGATTCTGAGAAAGTCCTTTTACGTTGTGGTTGATTACTGGAACGACGAAGCTAACGAACGCGAGGGCAGCGAGCGCTGTTCCGTATCTTACTGTTGGCTCAATTCTCGCGACGAGCGGCTCGTCTATTTTCAGCTTGTATTCTTTTGAGAAGCTGTATCCGTCAGGGTTTGGTTTTTGATAAAGGTCATTTAGACAGGCGCGCAGATTGTCTATTGCGTCTTTCTCAGATCCTGTTCCGTTGTATTCGCAGACGAGTCCTCCGGCGTGTTTGGCGTTTCTTTTGTTTTTTGGTATTAGCCAGCCATAAAGAATTGCCGCGGTTGCTGCTTTTTCTCCTTTTTCAAGGTCAACGTGGGCTGCCGCTTGGATTACTTTTAGTTCTGAACCGTGTCTTATTCGGGCGGCCCCTTGTTGTATTGGAATTTCTTTCGCGATTGATGGGAGTATGCTGGTGTACGCTATGATGTTGCCGAGTTCTACTCTTGCGTTTCGCATTGCGTCGTGGTAGCTTCCGGCGTGTTGCTGGTATGGGCTTTGACCGATTCCTATGGTCCTGTAGAATTCGTATGGTATTGGGTTAGCGATGACTAGACTGTTTGGCAGTGGAACTATGGGTCTTTCGGGTGGTTCTGTCATTTTGGTACCTCTAAGAGGGCAGAAAAAGGTGAGAAATCAATCATCTTTTTTTCTTTTGTGTCCTCTTGGTTTGATTTAACTTTCTAATAAGAACTTGCTTATAAAATTTTCGTATGTATTCAAATTTTTTGCATTTTTACTATTTTGTTTATTTCTTCTTCTGATACTGAGCATCCGTTCATTTTGGCTCCCCAGAGCGCGCTTTCAAGGAGTTCTCGTCGGGCGTTTGGTATGCTTACCACGAGGTCGTTCAATAGTCCTAGTTCAAATGCGATTGTGATTAGTTCTATGCTTCTTATGATTTTGATGTGTCTTGTTTGTTCCTGGAATTCGTGAAGCGCCGCCTTGTTTAGTTTTAATGGCTGGTGAAGTCTTTTTTCCATTAATCTTTGGAGACCTTCGGGATTTTCGATGAGTGTTCTTGTTATTCTTTCATCAGCGACAACCGCATCCGCCTCATAAAGCAAGGCGCACGCGATGCTTTCTATTTCTCCTCTTTGGACTATGGTTATGGGTTGATCGTGGGAGTAAATTATCTTGTTCGCGACATCGAGAAGTTTATTGGCGAGGTTTCTTATCTTCTCGTCTTCCAGTACAGTTAGCGTTTTTTTCTCGATTAAGCTTTGAACTTGCAGCGCTTCAAGTTTGAATCTTCTGGTTTGCAATGGTTTGTCTACAAGCTCTCTTTTTACTCCGCCAACAACTATAAATTGCCCTTTGAATTTTTGTTTTAATTTTTCAAGAATTTGAAGCAAATTGTTGGTGGTGAATGTGATTATTGGTCCCGCGTCAAAAACAAGTGCTTTCATTTGAACATCTCTCTTGTGAATCTTATTCTTTCTTCAATTCGCACGCCTTCGTAATGATTTTCTTCCTGCTGCTGACCAATGTATGTTTGAAGTTCCCATTGTGAAACTCCCAGCAGTTCGGCTGTTCTCGCGATTGATATTCCGTGCTGGTGTATTTTGCTTCCTTTTTTGATTCGCGCGTTTTCAATTACTTCTTGGATGTAAAGTTTCATTTGTTGGTCTATTTCGCCGATTTCGCGAAGCAAATTTTTAATTAGTGAACGATAGCTGTCCTCATCGCCTTGCGCAAGAACTTCCCTTGCCCTTTCTATGGTTGGGAGGACTGCTGGGCAGGCTTTGTTTTTTTCAACGCATCTTTGGTAAACTTTTGAAAGAGCGTAAACGAGCACTGCTAATGCCAATGGATCGTCTTCTTGGAATATAGACGCGTCGTGTATTGTGTGGTTTGAGAGCTCTCTTAGTTTGACGAAATCTTGGTCTTTTATCGCACGTATAACATCTTGGAGAGTGTTTAGAATATCCTCGCGAATTATTGGCCTCATAAAAAGTCCTCACGTCGAGACCATTTATAAACGAGTTTAGTCACTTTTAAGTGGTAAAAAACAGAAAGATTTATAAAGGGCAAAATAGGATTATCGTGTATGGCAAAAAGAAAGGAAACCATTGATTTTGATTCAATTGATGAAAAGTTGAGAGGAGATTTCACCAAAACTGTTTGCGCCTTGCGACAGGTTGGTTTTGATATAGGAATTGGCCCTCAATATAAGAAAAACTCAGTTGAAGCTCAATACATTAGCATGGTTCGCGAAGTAGATGCGCAATACGACCGCGGATTTAATGTTAGCCAAGGCGCTCAATATGGCTCCCACTCAGTTGAGATTCCTCCTTTAAAGCTAAACTATGGTTATTTTCCTAAAACTCGTGAACAGGAAAAACTGTTTTACATTGAAGATGACGTTCTTAACTTTGTTTTGAACGCTGATGGAGAAACCATTGACAAAATATTAAACAGAAAGAATAGAAGCATTGCGAAGAACATAATTGAAATAATTTTGGAACATTCAAGAAACAGGAAAAAACTTAGTGATTTGTCAGGGGTTGAGTTGAATGAATAATTTCAAATTCATCGGTTCTGTTGAAACAACTATTGATGACAAGTGTCGTGTTACCCTTCCCCCTAAATTTAGAAATAAGCTTTCAAAACCGTTAAAGATTGAACAGGTGGACGGCGCGTTAAGGCTTTACGAGTCTGATGATGGCGCAAGTTTGGACGCGGCTCATCGTTTGCAGCTTGGCAAGGAAAACGCGAATTATCTTAATAACAAAAATATTGTTATGTCCGGTCAAGTAGATTACATTCTTGTTGAGAACGCTGATAACGTGATGAAGTTAGAAGATTTTACTCCTGAAATGATTGGTGAGATTTACAACTCAATCCACAGTAAACAGTTCTGAGTCGTGGTCCACGTCAAATAACCCTAAGCGCGCCCCCGCATCCAGCCAACCGTGAGCATAGTTAAGCGCAGCAAAAGCGTTAACGTAATCTCCTTTCTCTTCAAAGTGCCGAGCGTCTGAAAAATATCGTTTTGCCATGTCTAATGCGTCTTCCGCTTTAGCTTTATGTGAATTAACAATCTTCACCTTAGCAAGCGCTCGTGAAGTTACGTCAAAATATTTCGCTAATTTTTCTTTAGAAATAATATTATTCATAAAAAAATAAAAAATTAAGCCATCGCTGACTTGCGCGCTGATGGTCGTCTTATCGCTATTGGTATGACCCCTGCGTCAAGTTCTTTTTTGGCGATTTCTATTGGGTTGTAGCCGATTTTTTCAAGGTCTTTTTCAGACATCTTGACTAAAAACGGAGCGCCCATGCTGATTTGAAGCGCTCTGCTTCCTATCATTCGTGCTGTTTCGTATTTTGTGTGTTTCATTGCTGCCACCATCCTTATAATGCCTTGCGCAGCGTTGGCGCGAGGTCTTGCGCGATTTTTATCATTTTGTCGATATCGTCCTGTGACAAAGGTGTGCTTCCGCCTTTTTGCAGGGCGCAAAGTGTTCCTTTCTCTGTCACTCCGACTGTTAGGCGCGCTTCCATTTGTTTTTCCTCATCAATTAATGGGTCTACAAACATCACGTTGCCTACTTTGAATATGGTTACTTCGAGTGGTTCACGCTTCAAAGGTAATTTCTCCTTGGTTTTTGGCGCGTCGTAGTCTACGTTTCCGTATTCGTCTATTGCCGGCATTCTTGCGTCTTTCAAAGCGGCAAGCGCCGCAAGACAGGCTACGTCCTGTAGTCCGCCTTCGTCATTGATTGTGCAAATGTCAATGTTTACTCCCCATACTTTTTCTCCTGCTTTTACGCAGAGTTTGTGGACATCTATTGCTTTGCTTTCACGAATTGCCCTGTCAACAACTCTTGCGAGTTCTGTTGCTTCTTCGCTTGGCGGTCCTGTTTCAAACTTAGGGTTTGACATTGGGAGGAATTCGGCGTTTACCATTAGGTTTCCTTTGTCTGGCGTGTCAGGGAATGGGGTTGTTAGCTCCATTTTTACTCCGGCCAAGACTTCTGTTCCGCCTACTCGCACGCGGGCTGATCCTTCCGCGCTTCCTGATATTCCGTATTCGATTGCTATCGGTCTGTATTGCAGTGTTTCTCGCCCGTCGTATCTTACGTTTTGTGTTAGGGCTTTTATGAGGTGTGCTTTTGATTCTTTCATTTTATTTACCTCTTGAATTTGTCTTTCAAAGCGTTTTTTTGTATTTCGTATATTTGTTTGCACGCTTGTCTTGCTTTCTCGATGCATTCGTTGATTTGTTCTCGGGATACTTCGCCGTCCATTTGAAGCAAAGTGACCTGTCCTGAGTTTGGCAGTATTGCCACTGGTATGTCCGCTCCGTCTTCGTGTGAGTCTTCGCGGTATTCCAAGTCAATCACGATTTTGTCTTCGACTCTTCCCGTAGCTATTGCCGCGACCATGTCTTTCATTTCAAGTCCTGCGTCGGCGAGTGCCATTGCCGCTGCTGTTATTGCCGCGCATCTGGTTCCCGCGTCCGTTTGTGGAAGTTCTACGAAAACGTCAACGAC
>CAZNDX010000002.1:14083-140489 GCA_964572035.1 uncultured Methanosarcinales archaeon | reverse complement strand
CCGCGCATCTGGTTCCCGCGTCCGTTTGTGGAAGTTCTACGAAAACGTCAACGACTGAGTTTGGATAGTCTTTCAAGTCAAGTACTGGAAGCAGTGCGTTTCTGATTACCATGCTGATTTCTTTGCTTCGTCTTCCTCCTCCTGGTCTGACTCTTTCGCCGTGTCCTGAGAAGGGCATCATGTTGTAGTTTACTCGCAAAATTCCTGTTTCCGGGTTTTGCATGAACTTTGGATGCAGTTCTCGCGGTCCGTATACTGCGGCGTACGCTACTGTTCCTCCTATTTGGAACATCGCTGAGCCGTCAGCTCTTGGAACTACTCCTACTTTCGCGCTCATTGGACGTATTTCGTCGAATTTTCGTCCGTCGAATCTTTTTGCGTATGCCATTTTTATGCGCCTCCTTTGAGTAGCGCCGCGATTTTATCAGTTAGTCCTGACAAGTGTGCGTCTTCTTCTATTTTTTTGAATGCCTTGACTGCCAATACTTCGCCTTCCGGCTCTCCTGAGAACCAGATGATTCCGTTTTGTCCTACTACTATGTCGCAGCCTGTGGCTTCTTTTATCATTGATACCATGCTTCCGTCTTTTCCGATTACTCTTGGGACTTTTTGCGGGGAAATGTTCAATATTCTTCCGCCTTTCAATTTGCGTAGTCCTGGTCCTCTCATTGAGACGTCGATTAGTTTTTGGCTTGTTACGTTTACTATTTGGCAAACCAAGTAGTCTCCCAGTCCGAAGTATTGCGTTAAGTCCGCTCCTCTTGGGATG
Organism: uncultured Methanosarcinales archaeon; assembly: GCA_964572035.1. GTDB lineage: Archaea > Nanobdellota > Nanobdellia > Woesearchaeales > ARS49 > CAZNDX01. The sequence continues at coordinate 139,720 of CAZNDX010000002.1, read as the reverse complement.
AATTCTGATGTTCCGTCTTTCAGGGAGAGTACTGCGCTGTATGGGCAGTTTATGTCCATTCTCCAGCCTTGCATTAGAACGTCTATTACTCGTCCTACGATTCTGTCTTTGAGTTTTGGCGAGTATGTTCCTGTCAAAGGAATGAGTTTGATCACTTTTCCTTCGATGCTTACCATTCCAAGTCGCTTTGCGACTACGTTGTCTTGTTCTCGGTACGCGCCGTTTCCTGGGAGGAAGCTCATGCCTTTTGCGATGATTTCTCCTGGAACGACAATGTCCTTGTCTTTCACTACTATTTGTTCTGTCATTTTAATCCACCTTTATTTCTTCTTGGCTTCTTTCAATAGCCTTTCCAGTTTGTCTTTCTTGACTTTGACGTATTGTTTGTCTTTGTGAAGTATGTACGCCGCGTCTACTCTGTCCACGTTGAAGTTTTTGTCTAAAACTTTGTTTAGCGCGTTGACGCATAGGCGGAGTCCGTCTTCCACTGTTATTTTTTCGTCCCATTCTTGGTTTAGGATTTCTTCTATTTCTGTTTCTCCTTCTCCGATTACTGTGGCTCGGAATTGGAAGTAGATTCCTGTTGGGTCTGTTTCGAAGAGTTTGGCTCCGTCGGCGTCAACTCCTGCGAGAATTATTGAGACTCCGAATGGTCTGTATCCGCCGCTTTGCGTGCAGATTTGTTTTAGTGAGCAGATGTCTTTTACGACCGTTACTGTGTCGATTGGCGTGTCGTATGTGACTTTGTGTTGTTGAGCTCTTACTTGGGCTCTTTCAACAAGAACGCGGGCGTCTGAAAGTATTCCGCTTGCTGTCGCCGCGATGTGGTCGTCGATTTGGAATATTTTCTCAACTGAGTCCGGTATGACCAGTCTGTCTACAATTCTTTTGTCCGCTACGAGTATTACTCCGTCCGAGCAGACCATTCCTATTGCTGTGCTTCCTTGTCTTACTGTTTTTTTCGCGTATTCTACCTGCAACAGTCTTCCGTCCGGCGAGAACATCGTTATCGCTCTGTCGTATCCCATTTGCTGGTGGAAATTCATTGGTACGTCTTCTTCTCTTTTTACCATTTTTATGCCTCCGTGTAAGTTTGTGTTTTGTTAAGTATGCCTGAAACTTTTGTTGATTTGACAATCGCTGGCGTGCTGTTTATTGTCGTGCAAAGGCAGAGCGCTGATTTTAGCGCGTCAACGCCCGTGTGCGCCACTCTGATTATTCCTTTGTTGTTTTTGTAGTCTAGAATGTTCATTCCCATCGCGGCGGTGTTTATTGTTCCGCAGGTGTTTATGACGCTGTTCGTTATGGCTTTTGCTGCGTCTGAGAACGTGAATGTTTGTTCTGAGACGATTTCAAATGCGACGTATCGCTTTTTTTCTTTTAATGTAGGAAGTAATGTCCTAAGTTTCATGCCTTCACCCGTGTAGGGATTATCAGGTGAGAAATAATGTTTCCCCGTTTCTCACACCTATATATAGTGAAGAATAGGGGTTTATAAAGGTTATGGACAAAATGAAGAAAATAAGAAAAAAAGAATGTCTAAATTACATTCTGCCGCATGTTCCGCAGCATTTCATCTTGAAGCATTTTCCAATGCACGCCAAGATTAGACCCGCGAAATAGTATAGGCCGATTTTCCAGTATGGTACCAGCATGTTTGTCCATTGTATTTGAACTCCCATGACGATAACTACTAGGGCAGCTGCCATGAATGCCGCTGACAATAGTCCGAAAACTATGCACTTTGGTCCGCATGGTCCTGCTGAACACACCATATCTGATTTCATTGTTTTTGCCATTTTACAAGCACCTCGATTTTTGATGAAGTAACAATTAACCTTTTGATATATTAAAGGTTTGTATATACCCGAATGATTTAAAAACCAGCCATAAATCTCTCTCGATTATGGGCCGTTAGCTCAGCGGTAGAGCACCCGACTCTTAATCGGGTGGTCGCGGGTTCGAACCCCGTACGGCCCGCTCTTATTTCCCCAACATAATTCTTATATACTCCAGACTATGACATAAATGTCATATGAAAGAATTAGAAAAAATTGTTGATGTCAAAGTCAAACCTCTTTTAGACAAGGCTATGCAAAAATCTCTGGGCCTAACGATTTCTGAAATCGAAGCCGACATTTCTGACAAATTAAAAGATCCAATGTCTGAATATCATGTTGACTTAACATTAAAGTTCAAGGACGCGAAAAAGAAATTCAAGAAAGAATACGTTGCCAAACTACTTAGAATTTGTATGGGTAATGTTGAACGCGCGGCGAGAATGGCCGGCGTTGACCGAAGAACCATTCATCGTTTAATCAAGGACGCTAAAATTGATGTGGCAATTTTAAGAGAAAGCGCCGATTACGTCAAACAGCTTGCCGTGAAAGATATAATTGAACACTCGCTTGAGCAATACAAGTCGTCGCTAAACCAACAAAAGTATGAAGCGCTTTACAAGCAAGCTCCGCAATTGTCTAAAGAGATTGTCGCGCAGTTGCCTGAAGAAATCGAACCTCTCAAAATAGCTGAATCAAAATTTGAGCGCGCCTATCTCAAAAAATCTTTAGAAGTAAACAAAAACAATATTTCTAAAACTGCGAGAGCGATTGGTTTAAGATTTGAGACTTTGCATAGAAAATTGAAAAAATTAGAAAAAAAAATAATTAAAAATTAATTAAACGCCCCTTCTCCGAAGGTTGGCGGTCTGTTTTTGTCCGCGACGTTGATTATAACTTCGAGCGAGGCTTTGTTTCCTGCGCTGTCTGTCGCGGTGATGTTGACTTTGTGGTTGCCCGCGTCGTCATATCCTGTTTGTTTGGAGTTTGTGTTCATCCATCCGCTGTACGCGATTGTGAACTGGTCTCCTTCTGGGTCAGTTATGACTGGGCTTAGAGTGACCAAGTCTCCTTCGTTTGCCGTGATTGGCGAGTCAAGTGTTATGACCGGCGCTCTGTTTAGCGGGTCGACAGTCAAGATGAACATTGTTGAAGCGCTGTCGTAGGCGTCATTTACTGTTACGGTGATTTCATATTCGCCAGCGTCGCCTCTTTCAGTCATCCAGGTTCCTTCGTTGTCGAATGGAATGCTGAATTCAAAGGACAATACGTCTCCGTCGGCGTCTGTCGCTTGAGGGTTCAAAGTTACTTTTTCGCCTTCTTTGATTCTGACTGGCGCTATTTCTTCGATTACTGGCGCTCTGTTGACGTTTTCAACCGCGACAATTACGTCTTTTGTTGTGACTTCTTTTCCGTCGGTTGCGCTGATTGTTACTCGGTGGTTTCCTGAGTCGTTGTATCCCACTTCCCGTGATTTTGATGTCATCCAGCCGGAGAATGTTACTGTTATTTCATCGCCGTCCGCGTCTTTGACGTCCGGCTCAAGTGTGAGTGTTTGTCCTTCTTTTGTTTTTACAGGCTCGTTAAGCTCGATTGTCGGGGCGCTGTTTTGTTTCTTTACAATTATCAATACATCCTGCGCCACTGAGTTAACTCCGTCGCTCGCTGTGATTGTGATTTTATACTCGCCGGCATCTCCTACTGTTGTCATCCACGCGCCTGAGCCGTTAAGCGGCGATGTGAATGTGTAAGTGATTAGGTCTCCGTCAGGATCTACTGCTTTCAAGTTGGGGAAATTTACCAATTCGCCTTCTGTTACTGTTTTGCGTGGAACATCATCGGGCACTTCTTCCTGAACTGGTTCCAACACGACTGGTTCTTCAACAGGCGTTTCAACAGCCTCTGTTGCGTTCGTCGTATTTGTTGCGTTTGGAAGTATGGTTGGCGTGATTGGTGCGCACGCTACCAGGAAAATTGTCAATATTGCCGCGATTAGTGTTTTGTTCATAGTAATCCCCCTGCTTTTAGTAGTTTGATAGCTGTTACCATTTAGGAATGGTATATAAGCATTTATGTTGCGACAAATATAGTTTATTGTTTATTTCTCGTCGAGAAAAACGCGAAGACGCAAAATACGAATGAAGTCAAAAGCGAATAAACTCCAATAAAGACTGAGTACTTGAAGAAAAATTCAAATGGGTAAAACTGTATTATTGTGCTGTCTGCGGGAAACTGCCAGTTGCCTTGAGGGAAAAATATTTGGTGGAACTTTGTGAATATCGAATCAAAAGGCAGCAGCGTTAAAATCGTCAAAAGTCCAATCAAAATTCCCGCGCCATAATATATAGTGCGCGCGTCCGGTTTCAAAGCAAGCAAAAGCATTGACGCCAAAACTAAAACAAGCAGCCCAATTCTCACCAGCCACGCGACGTCCGTCATGTGCGCGCTTTCATTTTCATCAAAGACTGCAGGCATCGGCGCCAAAAAGAAAAAGTGCTTGACTAATTGCTTTGTTGGCTCTTTTGCCTGTTCGTTTTCAAGAAGTTTGTTGTTGAAGTTTGAATCGGTGAGAAGAACAAAAAATGAAAAAAGGACGCAAATAATCGGAACAAGTATTGCTTTCATCTTATTGTCGCGTTGTCCTCAAGATCAACCGTTATTATTCCGCTTTTTGTTTTGAGCGGTTTGTCGCCGTATACTACATGCTTTTTTTTCGTTGTGAGTTTTATTTTCGTGAAGTCGTCAATTGTGATTTGCGCGGTGTGCGGCGTTATTCCGTCGACAAATACTTGGTCTCCCGGCTGCGCTATGCTGGCGTCAAGTACTTTGACTGTTCCGTTTTTTTCTCCGGCAAGCATCATTCCTTGGCTTGTGACTCCTCGAAGTTGCGCCGGTTTCAAGTTGGAAATAAAAACGATATGTTTTCCAGTGAGCTGTTCAGGAGTGTAATATTGTTTGAGCCCTGCGACAAGCGTTCTTTGTTCGCTGCCCGCGTTTAGTGTTACAACATAAAGTTTGTCCGCGTTTGGATGAGGTTCAACTTTTTCCACTCGGGCGACTTTCAAGTTCAGCGCTCCGAATGGATCTTCTGGTTTATGGGCGGGTTCAGAGTCTGTTTCTATTTTTTTGAACATTATTTTTGGTTCCGATATCATTCCTGTAGTTTTTTTAGTGAATTTCGCTTGTTTCAAGTTTCCTCTTTTCTGCCCAATCTGTGACGCGATGTGTTCGCTTGATGTTGGTATTATTGGATAAACCAGTATGCTGATGATTCGCAGGTGTTCAACTAAGTTGTAAAGTATTGTCGCTAATCTTTCCGCGTCGTTCGCTTGTTTCCAAGGTTCTGTATCGTTGATGTATTTATTGCATTTGTGTATGTAGTGCCAGATTTGTTCGACGAATTGGTTCCACTTGTAGCTGTTCAATAATTCAGATAATTTTGAAATGTCAGGTATTGCCTCTTCGAGTTCTTTTTCTTTGTCTGTTTGTTTTCCGCAGACTGGTATGTTTCCGTTGAAGTATTTGTGTATCATTACACTTGTTCTTTGAAGAAGGTTGCCTAGCGCGTCGGCGAGTTCTGTGTTGTTTCTGTCAATTAGCGCCTTTTCGCTGAAGTCTCCGTCTTCTCCTGCCGAGACGTCGCGAAGCAGCACGAAGCGAAGCGGATCGGCTCCGTAAGTGTTGACAACAGAGATTGGGTCAACTATGTTTCCGAGTGATTTTGACATTTTTTCGCCATTTACCGTCAAGAATCCGTGGGCGAATACTGTTTTCGGCAACGGAAGCTCAGCGGCCATCAATATTGCCGGCCAAATCACTGTGTGAAACCAAATAATGTCTTTTCCAATTAACTGCAGTTGGGCTGGCCAGTATTTTTGGAATTTTTTTGTTGGATATGAAATTCCCGAAAGATAGTTTGTCAGCGCGTCAAACCATACGTATAGAACGTGTTTTTTATCAAACGGTAGAGGTATTCCCCAAGTTATGCTTGTTCTCGAAACGGATAAATCTGCGAGAGGTTCTTTTTTGAGTCGGAACAGTATTTCGTTTCTCCTGCTTTCCGGCTGTATAAATCCCGGGTGTTGTTCTATATGTTTGATTATTTTTTCTTGGAATGTTCCGATTTTAAAGAAGTAGTTTTCTTCAGACAGTTTTTCGCAGGGACGTTTGTGTATTGTGCAGTTTCCGTTGTCAAGATCTTTTTCTGTGTAGTACGCTTCGCATCCTGTGCAGTATAGTCCGGTGTAGTTTCCTTTGTAAATTAGTTTTTTATCTAGTGCTTTTTGAAAAATGTCAAGAGCGGTTTTGGTGTGTCTTTTTTCTGTTGTGCGTATGAAGTCGTTGTTGCTTATGTTTAGTTTTTTGCACATTTCCTGAAAATGCAAAGCCATTTCGTCGCAGAATTCTTTTGGGCGTTTTCCAGCCGCTGCCGCGGTTTTTTCTATTTTTTGTCCGTGCTCGTCAACTCCCGTTAAGAAGAATACATCATTGCCAAGTAATTCGTGCCATCTCGCGTATAAGTCTGCGATGATTTTTTCGTACGCGTGTCCGATGTGCGGCTTGGCGTTTGGATAATCTATCGCGGTAGTAATATAGTATATTTGTTTTGGCATAACAGAATTAACCAATGGTCAATTTATAAAGATTGTGCGGTGATTGTATCCGGATCAGGGTCTTGTGATTTCACAATTTCTTCATTTTGTGACAACCCCTTAATTGGGGTAAATGGAAGTCCGTGAAGCGCTTTGAATACGTTAGCGACTCCTTTTGTTTCCTGACATTCTATGAACGCGCCGAGTATTGGCACTTCAAGTGTTTGAGGAATCACTTTGTTTACCTGTGATAGTATTTCTTGTCCGAGTACTGACGTTCCAATTCTGGCCGAATATTTGTCAAAATGTTCCGGTGGCGCCGCGAAATAAAGCCTGTAGCAATTCTCTCTTTGAACAAAGTAGACACTTGCGGCCATTCTTGCTTCCATTCCTCTGCCTTCCTTTGCGTTTGAATATAGCATTCCTTGACCTAAGTCAAGAGGCACTGAACAGCCTTTTAGCTCCCCCATGATTTGTTCTAAAGACATAGTAATATAGTCTGCCCGATAGATGTTTTATAAAGGTTTGCCTTCGAACCCGCAGTCAAAACACACAAGAACTTTCTTGTCGTCTACCAAATCTACATGGCCTGAGCCGCATTTTGGGCACTTATGAAGGGCGTTTTTGGCTGCTGCGTGTACCATACGTTGAGTTATGCTGCTCGTCTATAATAAATTTACTACAATATTGAAAATAATACAATAGTGTCACCACAGAGTAACAAAAATAGAAACATTTAAATACCACCTAAAATTACTACATCTCGGTGATAACAATGAACAAACTATTGATGGTGTTTATCGCGGCATTGCTAATAATTCCGGCGGCCTTCGCGCTGCAGGTTAGTTCGCCAACCCTTACGGGAAATTCAGGCGAGATAGTTTCAACCACGTTCACTATCACCAACAATGACAACAAATCGTTGTCAAACTTCAATATCAAATCCGATGCGCAGAGCTCTTATGACGTTCAATTTCTGAATGTCCCCCAAACGCTCGCGCCCGGATCTTCTGCTACTGTTACCGTTAAAGGTAAGATTCCAAGCGGTTTGACCGCGAAGCAATTTATCGGTAAGATTTATGTCAACGCGAGCTGGACTGCTTCAAATGTTTTGTCAGTTTCTCGCGCCCAGTTAAGCACGTTTAGCGCTGCTTCAGTTTCAGCTTTCGTGCATCCTTCATTGCAGTCTCCAACTGCTTTGACCGCGAGTTCAACTAGTTTGACCTCTGTTCAAAGCGCAGCTGCCCAAAGAAATATTGGTGTTATCGGCAGCGCTGTTTCAGTTTCAATGGAATGGTTGAAAACCGGCCAATGTGTTTTGGGCTCTTCATCTGGCTCTGTTGTTAACTGCAACACTCTGCAAAATGTTCAGTTCGGAATTGGAGCGCCAAACGCTTCATCTTGTAACTCAACTAAATTCAAGAACGCTTATGTTGATACAAAAAGCGCGTTTTCAATTTTTGGAAACAAAGTTTACGATTACTACACTTGTGAGAAAGTGTATTACGCTCTAAGCGAAGGTCCAACTGTTCCCCCTGGATGGAACGCGACTCAGCCTCAAACTGGCTTTGTGTATGGTTCTGCCGACTTGTTCGTCCAGCCATCAAATGGCAGTTCAGGCGGTTCAAGTTCAAATCAATATTTGAAAATTGACCGTGTCAGAATGACTTGTGACGCGAAGACAACCACAGTCAACGATGAGTCATCTGTTGAGATGAATCCTGGCCAGACCTGTGAGCTTTCAATTCGTGTGAAGAACAGTCACCCAACTTATGACATGGAAGATGTTGAAGTCGAGGTTGAACCAAAGAACAGCGATGTTGACGGCGGTTCTGATTCAATTTCAAAGATATCAGACGGCTCTACAAAGGAAGTCGTTATTCCAATTAAAGTGGAAAAGGACGCCGATGCGAGAGACGTCGAAGTTGAGATCGTTGTTAGTGGCGAAGATGAGTCTGGAAAGAAATATTCTGACAGCCTTGAATTCAATGTTGAGATTGTGAAGAAGTCTCACGATATGAAAATCAGCAAAGTTTTGACTTCGCCTTCAAACTTGAACGCGTGTACGAATACTCGTGTTGATGTTACTGTGGCTGTTGAGAACGCGGGCGATCGTGATGAGAGAAAAGTTGCGGTTGAGCTTAACGTTCCAGGTCTTAACTTCATCAAGAAGTTGAGTGACATTGAAGTTGATGAGGGTGACGAAGAGCGTGTTACGTTCACAGTTCCTCTTTCACGTCTTGCGAAGGGCGCGTACAAGGGAACTGCTAAAGTGTTCTATGACAACATCGTTGTCAGCGAGCAGAAGGAAGTCACGATTAACGTTCAAAGCTGCGAAGATGAAGAGCAGGAAAGTACTGTGACCACTCCTTTGACTGAGTTGCCTCCGGTTGTTCCTGAATCAAGCTTGAATGAAGTTGAACCAGTTAAGCGTTCAGCTTTGGCGACTGCTTTGTACACCGCAGTTTTGGTTGGAGCCAATGTAGCGGCTTTGACTGTGCTTGGCGTTATGGGCTATGGCTTGTTTAAGAAAAAGGACGAGTCAGTTGAACAAGATGGCAGTGAAGAAGTTCCTGCGCAATTTTATTAATTTTTATGATTTCTTTTCTAATTAGACGTCATCGTCGTCATCTGAGTCGCCGACGCCTTTGAGTTTTTTTGTGATTGGTATTTTCTCGTTGCACTTTTCGCATTGGAATACTATCGCTTTCATTCCTTGGAATGTTTTGCGTTTGTATGGTGTTGTTATTTCTCCTTCATTTTTGCATTTTGGACAAATGTATTGGACGTTTGCGGTGAGTGTGTCTTCGTAAGCTGTTTTTTCAACTGTGTGATTGCAGGATGGGCAGATGTATTCTTTGGCGCGTATTTTGACCTTTCCGTCCGGTCCTGTTGGTTTTCCCATGAACGCTTTGCCGCATTTTGGGCATTTTTCGCGGAACACCCAGCAGACCACTTTTCCTGAGTCTACAGCTCGGCGCGTGAAGTATACGCATTCATCCATTGAATCTGGAAATCTTAATTTCGCCATCAATCTGCCAATAAACAATTGTTTTTTTAAACCTTGTGTATGTTCTTTTGATTATGAGTGATTATTACGATAAAATTAGCGAAGGCTACAACGAGCTTCACGGCGAAGAGCAAAAAAAGAAAGCGAAGATTATTGCCGATGAACTGAATGTTAAGCCTTATGACACTTTGCTTGATGTTGGCTGCGGCACTGGAATCGCGACTGAGATTTTTAACTGCAAAAAAACAGGTGTCGACCCTGCGAAGGACCTTTTGAAACAGTGCAAGTTCAAGACTGTTAATGTTGGCGCTGAAGATTTGCCTTTTCCTTATCGTTCTTTTGATTATGTTGTTTCAATAACTGCCGTTCACAACTTTCATTCCATTCAAAAGGGAATTGAACAGATGTTTCGTGTGGCGAAAAAGGCAGTTGTTGTTTCCGTTCTAAAGAAATCAAAGCACCTTTCTCTTATCAAAAGTCTTCTTGAAGAGCAAGGCGAGATCTATAAGACTATAGAGGAAGAGCACGATATTATCTTTTTCTGCAAGCCTATCAGAAGATTTAAATAACAAAAAGCCAATAGAAAACCCAATGCAAATCCCGCAGTTCATTAAAGAGGTTATTTGGTGTTTCTACCCTCCTAGATACAAGCAGCTTTCTGAGAAGTCTTTCTCTTCAAGTGTTTGGTTTATGACCAAGATGCTAATTATTGCTTTCCTTATCGCGAGTTTGTTTTTCTTGCCGCAATTAATCAGCATGAAAGGCGAGCTTGAAAACGGCCTTTCCCAGTTTTCAGCGTTGAGCATTCAGCCGGCTCTTGCGCAATCCGCTCCTTTCGCGTTCCCAAGCAATGAACCTTGGGTCAGAGTTGACCTAAACTCAAATCTTTCTCTATCAAAAGAATTAGTTGCCATCGACCAGTCTTCTATTCAGTATCGTTTCATTAATGTTAGAAACATTACGCAGCAGGAACTGTTCCAGCCTCTTGAGCATAAGGCAAGGGTTTCCGGCTTCCTTACTATATTGTTCATTCTGTTCCTACCGGGCGTTGCTTTGTTCTTGTACATCCGTTTCTGGCTTAAGTATTTCCTGATGACGTTAATCATGGGAACTTTCTTTTTCGTGATTATGGAACTGACTCAGTACCGTCTAAAATACAAACAGATGTTGAACATCGCGACTCACGCGATTGTTCCTATTATGATGCTTGAAGTCATCAGCGCAGCGATTTATTCCCAGTACTTGCTGCCTCTTCCTACAATTAAATTCGCTGGGCTTTACATTTACGCAGTTTCCTTCATTATTATGGCAATTATTATGGTTGCCGGAATTGTTGGCTGTAAAGTTAAGGAGTATTCTGAGAAGAAAAAGTAGTGTCGAACTGCTCTTTGTAATGTTTCGCGAGTTCTTTTAGTCTGCCGGGAAGTTTTTCATTGACAATATATTCTACTTTGTTTGGCGTGATAATTATTTCCGCGACATATGGCTCGACTCCTATCCTGAACACAAATTTCCCTGTTCGTTTTATCTCCGCTTCAACAACTTCTATTTTTGGCGGTTTCCAGTGTGATTTGTGAACTATACGCAGTATCCTGAAAGTCCTGTCAATTTGTTCTTGGTTCATATTATAGAGTTTATCGCAATAATCTATATATAATATGCCGCCAAATTCTGTCTTATGGCAGATGACGGTCGTCTTGAGCAAATCGCGAATGCACTTATGCAGTTAGGCGTAGTCGCGAATTGGGAGGAAGCTGTTTCTAGGGCTAAAGATATTATCAAGGAAGAAGGTGGCGGCAAGACTCTGAAAGAATTGGCCAAAGAAATGAAAGACGAATCCAAGGATTCAAAGAAAGATACGGATTCTGCGAAAAAAGACAGGAAAAAAGCCAAAAACGCGAAGGAAGATTTGAAAAATGACGTCAAAGAGCACGAGCTGGAAAAAGGAGACGTTAAGGCCGCGACTCAAGAGCTGGACGATGTTGAATGCGCTAAGGAAGACGCCGAGTATATTATAGAGAAAGCCGACGAAATTCAAAAGGAAAAAAAGAACAATTCATAATTCTTCACTACTGCAAAATGCTAACAAAAGCGAAATCTTTATATAGAAAGCCCTGTTTTTCCACCCTAAAGTAACAATATCGGGGGATATACAAACATGAAACGCATTGCAAGTATGTTGTTGATAATCGCGATCTGTGCTATGAGCGCATTCGCGATACAGGTAACCACGCCAACAATTGGCGGCGACAACGCTGACCGAATAGCGGCGCAGACATCGTTTACCATCACGAACGATAACGCTTCCGTGATGACAAACATCCAGGTTTCTTTCTCTGGCGGAGCTGAAAACGCTAAGTACGCGCTTCAGATTCCAAACAAGCCAAGCAACATCTCAGCGAACACTGGCGTTTCTGTAACAATTAACGGAACTATTCCTCTTGACCACCCAGCTGTTGACGCTACAACCTTGAAGGAAGGTCCAGTTAAGATCGGTGTTATGACCGTCACTGGAACTGTTGGCGGACAGCAGGTTTCACAAAATGTTGACGTTTTCATGCAGGCTGTAAACCAGCTTGAAATAAAGAAAGCTCGTGTTGAATGCAGTTCAACATCAAAGAGCGTTGATGACGGCGACCGCATCGAAAATCTCAAGCCTGGCGAGCAATGCACCCTTGAGATTGAAGTTGAGAACAACTTCGATGACGACGACAACAACAATCAGAAAATCGGCGATATCTCCTTTGACACTGTAACAATTAACGTTGATTCAAGCGGCAGCGACCTTGACATAGAGGATGCTGACGACCTTGACGGCCTTGACGGCGGCGACTCAGACTCAGTCACAATGGACCTTGAGTTTGACGAGGAAGCTGACGACGGAACATACAATGTTGACGTTCGTGTTTCAAGCCGTGACGACAACGGCGCGCTTCACGGAGAAGCTTTCAGCTTTAAGATGGAAATCGAGCGCTTGACGCACGATATCCAAATTAGACGTGTTGAAGTTTCACCAAACCGTGTTGACGCTTGTGAAGCTCACAGTGTTAAGGTAACCGCGCAAATCCTAAACCAGGGTAAGCGCAATGAGGACGAAGTTGCTGTTGAAGTAAGCGTCCCAGACCTCAAATTCGTAAAGAAAATTGAGAACCTTGAACTTGATGAAGACGATTCAACTTCAGTAAGCTTTGACGTTCCAGTTCCAGCGAACACTAAAGCAGGCCTATTGCGCGTTGACGTAACCACGTTCTTCGACACTTTGGCGCCTTCAAACCAGGGTTCAGCGGACTTGACCGTTGACAAGTGTGAGACTGAAGCTCCAGTAATCGTTGAGACTCCAAAGACTGAGCCAAAGCAGGATTCAACTGTTGTTGTTCCTACCGCGCCTCAGCCAACCGGAACTCAGGCGAAAGCTGCTGCTCAGAAGAGCTCTTCAACAAGCTTTACTGAAAGTCCAGCGTACATCGCACTTTTGGTTGTGCTCTCAGTTCTTATTGCGGGCGCAATTGTAGCGATGATAATCGCTCTTCAGAAGAAGAAGCACGATTAATTTTTTATTTTTTTAATATCTTTTTTTCATATTCTTTTTTCAAATTCTCATATTTTTACCGCAATTTTTTCATCCCCCTCTGAAATCATTTCAAAATCTTCTCCATAAACTTCTTTAAAACGTTTTTACACCATTATTTCGGTGATAATATGATTAAACAAATTATTGCGATTCTCTTGCTGTCGGTTTGCGTATCTGCCAATGTGGTCATTTCTCAAGTTCTTTACGACCCTGTTGGCACCGAAAGTGGCGGGGAAGCTATTGAGCTAAAGAATACGGGCTCTTCCGTCATAGATTTGTCTGATTGGGTTATCGCGACTGAAGCGTCAAATACTGATATTATAATTCCTCAGGGAGAGTTTATTGAGCCCGGAAAAACATTTCTTGTCGCGGACTCCGGCTGGTCAACCAAGCGTGATGACGCGGAGTGGAGGGATGCCGATTTGGAAGACACCATGACTCTTGGCAATTCTGATTCAGGCATCGCGCTTAAAGATTCGTCTGGAAATTTTATAGATGCTGTTGGCTGGGGTGACAGCGAGGAAATTGAGGATGACTTGTGGGAAGGCGTGCCTGCAGCCATGGTTTCTCAGGGCAAATCCCTTTTAAGAGTTGACGACACTAACGACAATAGCGAGGATTTCATTGAGTCCGAACCAAATTTCTTTGAAGGCGTTCCCGTACTGGTGGAAGCGGACATAACTGTTTCCGCGCCTGTTGTGGAGGTGTCTGACAAGCTGGAGTTATCTCCAGACTCATTTCTTGTGGTTAAGAATAACCGCGATTATCCTGTTGTCGTTGATGTTCGCGTTTCTGATTTGGTTTTTGGCAGGAATGTTATTGAGAAGGAGAATGTGGACATTGAGGACGGGTCGTTCACGGTTCAGCCGAATGAGGAAAAAAAAGTACGCGTTTCGTTGAAGGATGTCAGCGCTCCGCCGGGGCGATATTCATCAATGTTTAGGGTTAAAGTGAGCTAGAATTATTTGCGGTTGCGGTAAACGACAAGGCAGCTTTGTTTTATCCAGCAGTGTTCGCATTGCTCAATTTGGTCGTGCTTCTTGCCAAAACAAGAGTCGTTTACCATCTTAAGCATTTTTGTTTCCATAAAGTCCTCACCACAACATTACATAATAAGAAAGCTCAGTATTTAAAGGTTGCGTAAATTTCGCTATTGGAAAGTAACAATTTTAGCGTTGATGCCCTGGCGCTCTAAGACTGTCCTTATTACCTCAGCTCAACAAATTTTTGCATCGCCTTGACAAAGTCTTCAGCAAGGGCGTGGTAATGGTCGTATTCCTTGCCTGATATTCTTGGTATTTGTCTGTAATTGATTTGTTTTTGCAGTTTGTAAAAGAATTCCATTGTATCGGCGTATTTTTTTGGAAGTCTGCCGGTTCGAACAAGGTGTTCTCGCATAAGGTCCGCTATGTGCGCGGGTGTTGGCGGCATGGCTCCTGTGTTCATTAAGGCGGCATGCGCGCTGTCAACTACCGCCCAATAAAGGTCTATTGCCGCTTGAAGAACGTGCCAGTCTGCGTTGTGTATTGTCGCTGGCGCTCTCGCGAAGTATGTCCAGATTGCTTCCTTGCTTGGCCTTATTCTTCCTTGAAGTAAAAGTTCTTGCGCGGGCTCAAATATTCCGTCATCAATTAATGGCACGCCGTCGCGCAGCATGTTTGTTGCTATTGGGTCTCCGTTTCGCACGTATTCCCAAAATGTTGTTAGCTTCAACGTATTGATATGCAGTCTTCGTGAGACTTTGCTCGCGCAATTTTCAACTATGACTCTGTATGTTTGTATTACTTCGTTTCCAAGTACTATGCTTAAATCGTTTATGATGAGCAGAACGTCAATGTCTCGCTCTTTGTTGATTGGTTTTTCATCGCGGGCTGTGCTTCCAAAAAGGACTACTGACCTTAGAAGTTCTCCAAGTTCTTTTTTGCATAGGTTCGCGAATTTTTGTGCGAGCTCAAAGTCTTTTATGTTGTATTTTGGTATGTTGCGGTGTTCTCGCTTCTTTAAAGGAAAATCCATACGTTTCCAATAGAAGAGGGCGTTTTAAATGTTTTAGAGCCACTACGCAATGAAGACACTACTTATAGAATTTCAAAACCGCCTGTATTCAAAAGCGCTCCATATGTTGTGTTTCGTCATTAATCAGTGCAATCGCAAAACTTAATAATGGGTTGAAAATTAAAAAACTGCATGGGGGAATTGGAAAATCTTGTTTTGATTTACGAATCTGGAGGCAAGTCGGAAGA
Source organism: uncultured Methanosarcinales archaeon (assembly GCA_964572035.1). Taxonomy (GTDB): domain Archaea; phylum Nanobdellota; class Nanobdellia; order Woesearchaeales; family ARS49; genus CAZNDX01. The sequence goes on along the minus strand of CAZNDX010000002.1, from coordinate 124,466 downwards.
AGTTTTTAGCGCAATTAGGCTTGTTCAATCTGCGGCGCATAGTTCTATTGACGAAATCGCTGAAGAATTGAGGCCTGTTGTTGAGCAAAATCTTGACCCTCAATCTTTTGACAGTCCGCAATATCAGGTTTCCGTTTCGGCAGGATATGAAAACGGCGAATTGCCGGCATATTCCCATTTGGAATATGAGGGCCAGAAAGGGTTTACAACTGAAACCGCTGGCGCGTCTTATAATGTTCAGACGGAGCATTTTGAGGAGTCAATAAAAGAAGGGGCAAATCTTGGTTTTGAGAGCGCGCAAAACGCTTCCTGTGGGGAATATATTAAGCTTGACGACGCGGAGCGGGAAAAAGTCAGCCAAGCCAAATCATACCTTACTCAGTTTGAATGGTTTTTAGTCTGTGCCGGCAAAGTGATTGTTGGGCAGTCGCGGTGAGATTATCGTAATTTTTAGAACTTCTGATTCAGAGCAGTCAGGTTTGGTTGACGGCGATGAGCCTCCTCCTATCGTGAATTCTATTGACGATATTGTTGAGCAGTCAAATAAATCCGAGGAAATTATTTTGTTAAGTGAACAAAGCAATTACGAATTGTCTAATGAGTTTTCATATCTTTGCAAGGTTTATGATTCCGCTTCCGTGAAAAAAGTGGATAATGTTTCAGATTTTATTGAGAATCTTTTAAAGCCAAAATATGAGGAGTTTTTGCCTAAAAACGATATTGTTGGTTTTTACGAGTCGTTGCGGGAGATTGAGTGTGACGATTTACTCGAGGGGGACTTCGCTCCAGAGTCTGAAGTCGTTGCTGGGCACGTATGAGCCGAACATAAATTTTGGAGAGTATGTTCTTCCGAAATAGCTTGGCGCGATGTGACCCCACGCTGCTGGTTGTCCGAAGTATCCTTGTCCTATTTTTCCGCCCATTCTTTCCCAGAGTTTAGTGCGGATGCGTCCTTGCCCGAATGTTTCTTCGTCGTGTCCTTCTGACACTATAAATCCTTTGAATCCTTTTTCTTGGAATCGTTTGGTCGCCTCTATTACTGGGAAGATTCCCTGTCCGGGCGGAAGGTGTCCGTGTTCTCCTGAGTGCGAGTCCACTACTTGAATTCCTCCTACAACGTTTGCGTCAGCTATCTTGTCAACTTGTTCCATGTACCATTTTTTGAATTCTTTTAGTCGTTGCTCTTCAGGAAGTTCAGGTTTGAAATGTTTGTACCACATTCCAAGGTGGCTTGTGTCGAATGTTCCTGCGATGTGCTTGTTCGCGAGTTCTTTCGCTTCTTTTACGGAAACTCGCGGGTCGTAGTATGGACTTTTGATTTCCTGTTTTGATGCCTCATCAACCACTTTTGGTTTTGTCAGGAAGTCCACCATTTTGTCTCGCGATTTGCGAATTATCGCGATGAACTCATCAGGATGTCCGCCGTAATAGTCAGGCCACCCGATTTCTGGTCCGACGTAAAGTTCTTTTTTGAGTTTGCCTTGGGCGCGAAGCTGGTTGCTTTCCTGCATTGCGTAAAGTCCGGCTTCAGCGTAAGATAGCGCTGTTTTTTCAGGAGCGAACTGTTCTATTGGCTTTAAATGTTGGACTGATTGCTTGGCTTCCTCTATGTTTTGCTGTGTTCCCAAGTATGAGTCTCGTGATTCTTCGTAGAGTCGTCTGATTCGTCTTTCTTCCTCTTGAAGTTCCTTTTTTTCATCGTGGGTTAGTTCGCGCTCTATTTGTCGCACAGTTCTTGTGGCGGGGTCTTTTTCTAAGTCAATTGTTTTTCCTGTTTTGAGTTGTTCTTCTACTTTCTCAAGTTCATTTTTGAAGCCGCTCATCCTCTGTTCATAAACCGCCAATTGCCCTCGAGACAGGTCAATTTGGTTTTGCATTACTACTTCCATGTATTTTTGTTCCGGTGTTGTTCTTTCCATTTTTGCCCAGTCTTCAAAGTCCTCCCAGGTGAACATGTTTAGTTTTGGAAGCCCCGTGATTGGATCTGCGTATTCTTTTTTTCCCGCGTCTACAAGCTCTTTTGTTGACTTGTATCCGTCTTTCGTCTTAACATAAGGCAGCATTTGCCCTTTTGTTTTTCTGTAATTTTGCATTTCGCCTGTTCTGTCGTCAACCATTGAGAACATTTTTTCTTCGCTGTGTATGTCGAACAGCTTTTGGTCTTCAGATTTTAGTTTTGACCGCGGCCTGTCAAATTCAAATGAGACCATGTCAACTCCGCCGCCTCTGTTGATGTCAGCGACAAATTGTATCGCTTCCTTAACCTGAGACAGAGTTTCCCTTCTCGCCTGTTCCTGAAATCCGCGCTGGGTCATTCCGTTGAAGTTGTTCATTGATGTTGGCATTTCTATTCCAACAATATTAACGTCAGGCCCCGCTGCCGCGATTACTTCCCGCAGTGCTTGTCTGACTTCTTGTCCGTATCTCGCTCCAATAGCTCCGGGCGCCGTTACGACTGATGTTCCCTGCCTCATTCCTACCAGTTGAAGTGTGCTGGCTCCGCCTCTTATCGCTGCCTGTGTTGTTTGGATTATGTTTCGTCCGCCCAACGATTCAGGCACGGTTTCTCCTAGTTTTGAAATAGGAACTATTGGGTCTTCAAGTTTTGGCGAAATGTCTTCAGAAGAGTAATACTGCCTGTCCATTGGCATGTAATATCCGCCTTTTTTGAACTCGACCATAGAATATGATATAGCTATTTGAGTTTATAAATCATATTGCTATAGAATTGCTATAGAATTGTTATAAAACGTGTCTTTTGTATTGTTCTTTATGCTTCTCATAGTCTTTTTTGACTAGGTCTTCAGCGTGTTCGAGGTGTTTTCGCGCGTCTCTGTCTGCGACGTAACTTCCGTCCTCAAGTTTGCGTCTCCTGTCCTCTAGCTCTTTGCTCGCTTCGTAGAATACGCGTCTGTCGTTTTCCGTTTCAATTCCTGTTTGTTTCTGTCTTTGATAGATTGATGTTGTTATTTTGTCAATGTCAGCGAGTGTTTTGTTGGCGAAATATGATTGGCCTTCCGGTGTTTTCATTCTTGGTGCTCCTTCAAGTTCTTCTTCAAGGGATTTTGTTTGTTTTTTGGCAGTATTTGTTTCTTGTTTTTCTTCTGCTTTCTTCTCAAGTCCTTGCGTTCTTACGTCTTCAAGCATTCTTGCCTCTTTTTCTGATTTAGCTAAGAATTCTTGCGCGTCCAAGAGATCTTTTTCTTTTTGAGAAAGTTCTTTTTTGGCGTTTTCTATTTCTTTTTTGAGCGTTTCAATTAGTGCGTTTAGTTCTTTTGCCCTTTTTTCAGCGGGCATTTTTTCGAAGTCGCCAAAATTCACTGCCATAGACGATAAAAATCAAGAATGCTATATAAAATCTACCAAGAAAGCAGTCCATGCGCTTTTTTGAAAATGTTGTAGTGCAAGAATGTTAAGAATTTTGATGTTCCCGCCGCTCTCTTTTTTTCGCTTGATGCCTTTTCAGCCTTGATTGCTTTTTCATCTTTTTTTGGCAGAAAATCAGTTATGCCTTTCATTGCTTTGTCTATGTCAAATCCAAATGTTAGCTTGACGTCTTCGCTTATTTTTTTCATGTGACCAGCGATTGTTTCTTTTTCTTTTTTCTTTTCTTCTTTTGGCAGGTTTAATTCAACAGAGACTTCATTAATGTAGTTCATCAGGTCATCGCCAAGTGAGTTCATTACTTCGCGAAGCGACGCGTCTATGTCTGCCAATGCCTCAAAGTCCATTCTTTCACGCATTGAGCGATAATTTTTGATTTGGTCCATTGTCCACGCGTAGTTTCGCCAGGTTATTCTTGTTGTGCCGAGATGGATTGGTCCTCTTTGGTATCCTTCTGCTTGGAATTGTAGTTGTGGTCTTGTTTCGTATTCAAAATTCATCAATAAGCACGCGTAGCAGTCTTTGTTTCCTTGTGGCAGATTTCTTCCAAGTACTTCTATTTCCACTAGACTGCTTTCGAACGCTGCGATTAATCGAGGGTTGTTCAGCAATTCTTGTTTTGCCGATAATCGTTTTGCGTGGTTCAGGAAGGGTTTTAGCCACGCCATGTAAAGTTTGATCACGTCATAATGTTGTCTAAGGTATTTGATTGTGAATTGTCTTCTGTGTACATGTTCTTTGAATGTGGCATCTCTCCATGCGAGATATTGAGCGAGTTTTCTTCGCAGCGCGTTTTTTACAACGTCATTGAACTCTTTCGCCTGTTCTTCTACCGCTTTGTCAACGCTTTGTCCGTCTTTTGGGTTTATGTTAAAGAACAAATCAGGAAGTGATGTGAATTGCAGTTGTTGAGCCATTGTGAATATGTTTGCGCCTGTTCTTTGCCCGCCGACTACTCCGTCTATCATGTCCACCCACATTCCTTTGAGCGCGATTTCGGATGAAACGTCTCTCTCCCCCATTACATATTTGCCTTCTTTGTTTTTTGATGGTCTTTTTTTGTCATCAAGTTTGTAGCCGAGTGCTTTGTAGTAAAGTTCCAAGTGTTCGTCTATGATTCGCAGTTCGCGGACTATTTGGAATAAGTCTTTGACCATTTTTCCGATTGTCGCCAGGTATTGTGTGGCCTTGTCCTGAGCGAAATTCAGTCTTTGAGCTCCTGATCCGTAAAAACTTGAGTGTTCTGACGCCGTGAATACGTCTTGTATTTTATCGACTATTGGGAATCCTGAGTCGCCCATCATGTTGAGGCACCAAAAATAGTATTCTTCTATGTTTTTACCGGGCGTTTCCAGTGAAATAAAATAGCGCGTTATTGGTTTTGGATAGTCTGAAACCATCATTTGGTCTCTGCTGGCTTCGATTGTTTCGTGCTCCGCTGCCTTTTCTAGCGCTGAGTTGAACGCTCCGGCCGCTCCGCCGAGTTCGTCCCTTTTTTTGCGAATGAAGCTCAGTTTGTCTTCGGGAGTTTTTCCTTCTATTTTGACAGTCTGCTTTTTGCCGTCATGCTCAAACTCAATTGTGCTTTTTCCAAAGCCGTAAGCTATTAGAAAATCACTCCCTTTTGCCATAAGGTCTTTTTAAAGGAAAGGGCTATTTAATTCTTTCTAGGGGTGCGTTCAAGAACTGCTATAAATCCTACTCTGTGTATTACGTCGCTGTTTGTTTGTTTGGCGAGGTTTTCCACAAGGGCGTATTTATTCCCGTCTATCGATGTTTTCAAGAATTTGACCTTAATTACTTTCTTTCGCTTGAGGAGCTCGTTCGCTTTTCGAACAACCGCTTCCGTTAGTCCCGCTTTGCCGATTACAAGGCTTGGCTGAAGCGTGTGATGGTTGATTTTTGTCATATTCGAAACCCATTTTGCCCCCTTTATAAACCCTCTCTATTTTTCGCTTAATTTTATATACGATAAGAGTGAAAAATGACTTATGAGAAGAAAATTAATCAGTTTTGGGCTCGCAGCTTTGCTTTCAGCCTGCGCCTCGCCAAAAATAGAAGAGCCTGAAACTCTTGAAGAAAAAGCCAGTTGGGAGTATTACAGTGGCAAAGTAAATTACGACAAAGGACTCATTGAGGGCGGTTATCTTAACGATATGCATGATGTCGCGAATCTTTCTCTTGGTATGGCTAAACCCGCTGAAAATTTTGAGTTCGACAGTTCTGCTGAAAGTTTTGATTGGCTGATTCATTACGGTATGCAGGCGGAGTTTGCCGCGAAAAAAATCAGGGAAATTTATGAAGAACGCGAGCGTGCAAAAGAGAAGTTTTCTGATTCTTGGGATGACAGGATTAACAATAGTTTTCAGCTTGTTTTGAATAAGTTCGTATTTTGTTATGACACTTTGGATTCTGCTTGGAAGAAAGCTGATGAAAAAATAATTCTTAGAGAATTATCTAGTGAGCAGTTTGACGCGTATGGCGCCGCAAAAAGTTATTTTTCAAATGCCAGTTTAACGATGAGAATGTATCGAGATTTAGCTACGCAAGTGAAAGTCCGCCTGCCGGAAGAACTCGCATCACGTCATCAACGTGAGCGTTGATTTTTTTGGCTATTTTCTTGGCGATGTCCGATGGCTTGTCTTTTCCTATTTCTATTTTAACAGCGACATCGCAGTGTTTTTTGACTGCTTCTTCTGGTCCGGCCATTACTTTTCCGTCTTTTAATTTTCCAACCGAAAGCCCCAAAGTTGCTTGAATGAAATTGCGTTTGCCTCGAACCATGAACGCGCCTTTTGGCATATATTCTCCTGATGGGGCTTGTTTGCTTACTTGGTCAGGTGTTACCCAAAATACTTCTGTTACTGTCACGCCCATTTTCCACGCTTTGCTGTAGCTCGCTGTCGCGACAGCTGTTTCGTGAATTGTAGCTTCGCTTGGTTTTTTTCCTTCTGTTTTTATCACAAAAAACGGCGAGCCCGGAGATTCTGTGTGAAATACTATATCATTTGTGTCTGTGTGTTTTTTGATGACCACTTCGTTTGATGTCGCGTCCCTTCCGCCTACGCAAAGAAATCCTTCTGATGAAATGAACCATCTGAATTTTTCATACCATTCAAGAGCGCGGGCCTCTTCCTTCGCGTCTTCCTTGCTTTCAAGAAGCAGCTGTTTGTTGTCAAGTTCAGCGAGTTGTTTTTTGAATTTGTCTATTGTTATTCGCGCGTTTTCCGTTTTGCGCTTCATTTTTTTGGATTTTTCAAAATACTCGTTGGCCGTTTCGTTGAGGCTTTTCTTTATATTGAGAGTGATTCGCATAAAAACTGAGAATGAATTATTATTTAAAAGGGTATCTGGTATCTTCCCGATTTATTTGCGGTGTCTATTTTATCGCATTCTTTTCTAAAAACGTCCTCAATTCTATCTCGATATTGCTCCAGCGCGGGATGAACAAACGCGAAATGCACCGTCGGAGTGAATAACTCTTTGAGAGCATTATATCCTTTGTCAATCGCCGCGTAGCCTATTATTCTTTCTCCTGCTTTCACCAAGTAATCATAAAAATTATTTGCGTGTCTTTCCAGTTCAAGATAGTGTTTTACAAATATATTTCTTCTTTCCGGCGTTTCAAGTTTGTGGTTTGGAAAAAATTCCTCTCCGCGGAGAAGGGGTTGAGTTATTGCTTTTTCAACGATTTTTTCAAGCTCCAGGCGTTCCTCTAATTGAAGATGGCTTACCCTTTGAATTTTTATTTTTTCGTTCATCTTACCGTCACGCTTTTGGCCAGATTTCTTGGCTTGTCGGGATTTAGTCCTTTTTCCGCCGCGAGATAGTACGCCAGAATTTGCAGCGGAAGCAGCGCAAGAAGTTGCGTTCCCTCTTTTGGTATTTGTATGTGAATATCATAAACCGAGTTTGGCTCAGAGTCAACGCCAATTACGAGCGCGCCTCGCGCCTTGACTTCTTGGGCGTTTGAGAGCGTCAATGTCCTTGTCTTGTCGTCAGAAATTGCGATGACGGGCGTTCCTTTCTCAATTAACGCGATGGTTCCGTGTTTTAGTTCTCCTGCGTTCATGCCTTCGGCGTGAATATAAGAAACCTCTTTGATCTTAAGCGCGGCTTCGCGAGCGGTCTGCGCGAGAGCCCCACGCCCAAGAACAAAGAGATTTTTGGTGTTTTGTAGTGAATGTGCCAGTTCTTTCATTTGCGGTTGCGATTCTTGAATTAGTTGTTTCGCATGTCTTGCGGCTTGCTCAATTGACACCAAGCTTTCTCCCGCCAGCATGCTCAAAACCGCTAGTTGGCTTGTGCAGGCTTTTGTGCTTGCGACGGCGAGTTCTGGTCCGCTGTTTAATGGTATTGTTATGTCGGATATCCTTGCGAGAGTGCTTGTGGTGACGTTTACCAGAGAGATTATTGGTGCCTTTTTTTGTTTGGCGATTTTTACCGCGTCCAAGAGATCCGCTGTTTCGCCGCTTTGCGATATGGCGATAATCGGCGTATTTTCATTGACGAATGTGGAGTCAAATTCGGACGCCAGGACTGCCTGCGCTTTCATTCCATGTTCCGTGAATTTATAGGTAGATGTGGCACCAGCGTTGTAACTGGTGCCGCATCCTACCAAGTATATGGTTGAGGCGTTCCGGAGCATGTTTTTTGTTTTTTCGATTGTTTTTTGGTCTTGGTTTAGCGCGGCCCTTATTGTGTGCGCTTGGTCGTAGATTTCTTTCAGCATGAAATGGGCGAAATCTCCCCTTTTGGCTACGTCCAGGTCCCACGAGATTGTTAGCGGTTGGCGTGTGACTTCAATGTTTTCGTGGCTGATTGTCAGGTTGTGCGACACTTCTCCTATGTCTCCGTCTTCCAATTGGACTACTTGTTTCGTATGTGAGAGAAAGCTTGGTATGTCTGAGCTGATGAAGTATTCTCCGTTTCCTATTCCTACAAGCAGCGGACTTCCGTTCCTTGCGAAAAGTATTCGCGAGTCGTTTTGTTTTGTCGCCAGGAGTGCGTAATGGCCCTCCAGTCTTTTCGTCGCCAAAGTGAACGCTGTTTTGAAGTCGTTTCCTTGCTTTATGTAATAGTCAATCAGGTGTGGAACCACTTCTGTGTCTGTGGCGCTTTTGAAATTATATCCGCTGACACGCAGTTCGTCGCGCAATTCTTGGTAGTTCTCAATTATTCCGTTATGGACTACCGCGATTGTGCCATCCATATTTGTGTGCGGGTGCGCGTTTCCTTGCGTTACTCCTCCGTGCGTCGCCCATCTTGTGTGTCCGATTGCGAGCGTGCTTGAGAATGAGTTTATTTGCGCGTTTGATATGTCGCCGACTTGTTTTTCAACAAGAATTCCATTGCGGGTATGCGCCGCGATGCCCCAGCTGTCGTATCCTCTGTACGATAAGTGTTGGAGTCCTTCATAGACGATTGGGACGCCGTTTCTTTTTCCGATGTATCCTAAGATTCCGCACATGAAAAATTGGAAAGACCGCGGGATATATAAACAAATAGTAAAGATTTTATAATACTATTACAATTTATTTTATAATATATGGTGTTAAGCTAAAATGAGAGTTGTCGAGAAGAAGGGAAAGGAGATTTTCAGCATTCCGGCGAGGCTTGCATCTGAGAAACAGCTTAAAGCGGCTTCGTCCCATTTAGCCAAGCGCATTCTTGACGAGCTTGCCAAAAATCCAAGCCATCCAAGAGCCTTGGCAAAACTTTTGAAGGTTCACGAGCAGAAAGTCTATTATCATATTAGGAAATTGGAAAAGGCAAGGCTTATTGAGGTCACAAAGCGTCTTGAGCTTCAGGGAACCACCGCTAATGTTTATGGCGTCACTTCTCCCGCTTTTGTTCTCGCGTTGAAGGATTTCAGCGAGTCGCCTGATTTTTCTCAAAGCGATGAGTTATCAAGGGAATTTTTGGAGCCAATTATTGACAACGGCCAGCTGAATGGAATTATTGTTGTTGGAAGTCCCGACCCTCACGGTCCTGAGATGGCCCGCTCGCGAGACGGTTATTATGGAATTGATTTTGGCTTGTTTTTGGGGACTTTTCTTTCAAATGTTTCCCAGCTTAGCGTCCGTCTTGACACCGAAGTGAGAAAAGAGGAGCTTGACAATAATCTTATCCTCATCGGAGGTCCTGTGGTTAACACAGTGACGAGCAGGGCGAATTTCAATATGCCGATTTTCTTTGATCCAAAAAAGAATTGGGCGATTCACAGCGAGATTTCAGGGGAGACTTACCGCGAGGACGCCGCGGGCATTATTGTCAAGATGAAGAATCCGTTTAATCCGAAAAAATGGGTGATTGTTATTGCCGGAAAGCGTTATTCTGGAACTCGCGCCGTTATGATTGCTTTCCTTCGATATTTTAACGAAATTGTCAAAGGCAACAAAAAGAATCCGAAAATTTTCGCGAAAGTGGTGGAAGGTTTGGACCGCGACGCGGACGGCATTGTTGACGACGTGAAGTTTGTTGAGTAAGTTTTATTAATTGAAAGAACATGAAAAGGGTTGTGAAAAAGATGGTGAAAAAAGAGGTTAAAGAGGTTAGAAGAATCTCTCCAAAAATATACTTAGAGCCGCTTCTTGCTCTGCCCTACGTTTTTCTCGGTATTTATGTTTACGAGAATGGCTTTAACGTATTAAGCGCCGTTCTTGGTTTAATGTTGTTGGTTATTGTGCCTGCTGTTTTGGTGGTGTTCAGGGAGCAGCTATGAAATATGTCATCTTGTTCGCGGTTTTGCTTTCAACTTTCGCTGTAGCTGAGTGCGTCAAGCCGAAGGATTTCATGTTTGTCAATCAGAGTATGGAATTTTGCAGCGATACTTTTGATGTTCCTAATGGAATTCATATTTCCGCGAGCGATATTGTTCTGGACTGCAACACCGCCATTTTGAGGGGAACTCTTGGCGTTTCAGAAAGCGGAATTGTTGTTGAGAACGTTAAAAACGTGACAATTAGAAACTGTCAAGTTCTGACTTTCAGACAGGGCCTCTATTTGAAAAACGTGACAAGCTCATTATTTGAGAAAAACAATTTTTTCAAGAACAAGGTTGGAGTGAGAATGTTTTATGCTTACGAGAATGTTTTGCGCGATAATAATGACAAGAGTTTGGAAGTTCCTGTTTCCGCGATTATGAGCAAGTACAATACCGTTTTACTTGGAAATAAGGATATTGAGCGTTCTTTTTGCGAGGTTAACGCCTGCAATGAAGTGAGGAATTTTGATTTGTGCGAGAGCGGTGACTTTTACTGCAGTCCTTCGTGTGTTGAATCTGACGCCGACTGCCAGTCTCCGGTTGATGTTTCAAGATTAACTCCCAAAAATATTGTTGAAGAAAATAGTAGTAACGAAGAAATAAAAGAGGATATTGTTTTGGAACAGAATGTTCAGAGTCCAATAGTTGAAAAAGAGGTTCAAGTGATGACTGATAAGAGGAGTGTGCCATTTTTGGCGCAAATAATTCTATACATTGCGGGTTATGTTCTCGCCTTTGTTGGTCTTCGCTTTTTTAGGCGATGAAATTTTTGATTTTTATTTTGCTCGTTCCATCTGTTTTCGCTTGTGTTGTTCCGGCTGACGGAATGGTAGTCCGAGAAAGCGTGACTTTTTGTTCTGATGTTTACTACTTCCCAAACGGAATTACAGTCAGGGGAAGCGATATAGAAATTTTGTGCAAGGGAACTGTCTTGAAAAGTTTTACGGGCGGAAAAGGAATTTCTATTGAGAATTCAAACAATGTGACGGTTAAAGGGTGCAGAATGAACGGTTTCGATGTTGGTTTTGACGTCAAAAACGCGACCTCTGTATTTTTATCCGATAATCATTTGGTGAAGAATAAGGTCGGAGTGAGATTTAGCAGGGTTTTCAGGAGTTCCACGCTGAATCAGGATGTTAGCTTGTCCGCGCCTTTTGAGGTGTCTGAGAGTGAAAAGAACGCGCTTAGTTTAACCAATAAATTCGTCAACGGAAGTTTTTGCGACGTCAATTATTGTAATTTGCATCGTGACGCTGTTGTTTTAGCGTCAAAACCTAAGCTTTCAAGGCAGGGTTTAGCTGTTTGGTTTTCAACTCAGTTCGGCGAGAAATCTCAATCCAGATTGTACTCTTGGGTGTTCAACGGCTTGCTTTGACTAGCACATTTTTAGCCGTTCTATTTCAAGCGCGTTTTGCGAGCAAAGCGCGATGTCTTTTCCTGTCCAGAATTTTGGTGTTAGGCGCACTTGCATTATGGCGCCCAGTTGCGGATTAATAGGTATTGTTACTTTTACCGCGTTTGCCTTCAGTAGTGGCTGTTCTAGTATGTCCTCCACTATGTCAACTCCGTTTTGTCCTGCTATTCTTGCGTGAATATTATACAAGTCTACGTTTGGTCCGTTGTCTATCCACAATTGTATTCCTTCTGGGCTTAGGCACGCTTGCGGTGTTCCGCTGATTCTGATTAGCTGTATTGACGCGGCGTCACATCCTGATTTTACTTCAGCCGTTCCTTGTACGAATTCGGCTTTTTCCGCGATATATTCTTCTCCCCAGCTCATTACTAGAGCTCCAAGGCCTACTGAGAAAGCGACCAATAAAATTGTTGCGACAAGTGGAGTTATTCCCTTTGAAGAGCTAAACAGTTGCATCTTTCACCTTCTTTTTACTCCTTATATGTGTCTGTTCATTTATATAGTTTGTGGTGGGTGTTTGAGCGGAAAGCGCGTGAACCTTTTTATAGACACAATCAAATCTTCAGTTTATGGAGCAGTGTTTGTTTTGCAATATCGCGAATGGCAAAATTCCCGCCAAAAAGATTTACGATGACGACAAGGTCGCGGCTGTTCTCGACATTAATCCAGGAACTGAAGGCCATATTCTTGTTATTCCCAAAAAGCACGTTGAAGTTCTCTTGCAAATGGATGATGAGCTTTCCGCTCATGTTGGCATGGTTTGCAAGCAATTGAGTCAAGCCTTGCTTCAGGCGTTTAAGTGCGAAGGCACTTCTATTTTTGTCGCGAATGGTCCTGCGGCTGGTCAGCGCGCGCCTCATGGAATGGTTCACGTTATGCCCAGAACTAAAGATGATGAAATTGTTCTTGATTTGCCAATTGTTAAGTTGGATGAAAAAGTTCTGAACGATCTTCACGGCAAGCTTTCTGTCGTTGTCGCCAAGGAGTTTGGAAAAGAGCCGTTTATTGGGCCAAAGTTGGAAATTAAGAAAATTGCTAAAGATGAGGAGAGCAAGGAAGTTAAAAAAGAAGTCAAAGTTCCAGCAAAAAAAGAGACGGAGCAGAAGAAAGCGTCCAAATCAAAGCTTGATGAGATCGCTGAATTCTTGACGGGTGGAAAATGAGCGACTGTCTTTTCTGCGGCTTGGTTGCCAAGAAGGCGAACGGTCTTCTCGAGACTGAGCATTCTTTCGTTATGCTTTCGCCGGAGCCCGCTGTTCCTGGCCATGTTGTTATTGTTCCGAAAAAACATTCGCCGATTTTGGAGTTGTGTCCTGATTTTGTTGTCGCTGATATGTTTAAGATTGCTCAAAAAGTTCAAAAAGCAGTTATTGAAACTCTTGGCGCGCAAGGTTCCAATTTGTTGGTTCAAAATGGCGTTGTTTCTGGCCAGCGCCATAACCACGCGATGATTCACGTTCTTCCTAGATTTGAAGGCGACAAATTGCAGCTTGGTTGGAATCCGAAACAGGCGACTCCAGACAGTCTTGCCAAGTCTGAAAGTAAAATCAAGGAGCACGCAAAAAACATTGGCGTGTTTGAAAGAGAAAAGGAAAAGCCGATTGAAGTTCCCAAAACTCCTGAAGTCAAGGCGGGCAAAGAAGATTATAGAATTAAAAGTCTGAAAAGAATCCCTTAAAGGTTGAATAGTCTTGTTCTTAGTGTTTTCAGGATTATGGCAACTACTGCGAACATTGTGAGAAGACCGACCATAACTATGAATTCTGACTCGAGCATACCCCGTTAAAAGCGTCTTTTGCTTTTAAACCTTTGTCGTTACGCGCAAGTTTATGCGATGAAAAAAAGAACAATGTTGCCGACCGCCCACGTCAAAACAAAGCTTATCAAAAACGCTGGAACGAACGGTATTCCGTATTTTACCAATACTTTGTCAAGTTTTTTCTGCTTGTAAAGTTTCATTATTTTCGCGAGATCTTCTTTTTCAAGTCCAAGTTTCGGAGGATTTAGCTTAAAGTTTCCAACCTTGATTGGCTTAACCAGCCAGTCTCCTTCAGTTAGTTTTGTCGGGCTGACCCAGACGTGCATTGACGACAGCTCAACGCTTTTTACAAATATCGCGACGTATGACAAGAAAAACAGGAAGAACGCGAGCATCAAAAGTTCAACTTGCAAAAATGAGAATACGAACGACAATATTACGCAGGTTATCGCGATTGGCGCGATTAGAAGCCTTATTGTGCTGTATGGTTTTGTCGAGCGTATTTTTTTAAATTGTTCAATGAATTCTTTTCCATTTCGCGTCGCTTTGTAGCCTGAGTAAAGCAATCCCCACGCCGCCCCGCAGAATACAAGGTTTATCATGAAGCTTGTTCCAAAAGCGAACTTGTTTGTTTCAAATCCTATTATCGCACCGAGCGCCATTAGTAGTTTCGCGTCTCCTCCGCCCCATTGTCCGGTGTAGTACATGAAGCATGCGAACGCGAATGTTATGGCGAGTCCTATTATGCTTGACAAAATTGGCCACCACGCCATTTGTTCCATAGAGTAGTAGATGTGGATGCTTATTCCAAGTAAAATTCCCGCGTACGACAGCCAATCCGGCACTTCAAGCCATTTTAAGTCTGTGTATGTAGCGATCAGAAGTATTCCAAGGCATATCAGCAGTATTATGAATGGTTCCATCGCTGAAAAGAATATTCTTGAGATTATAAGAGTTTTTATACTTAAACAGCGTATGTATGCTATAGCGAAAGGAGGTTCATGAGTTTAGAACGTCTTATTAAGCGAGCCAAGGAAATCATGGCCCTTGCCGTGTTTTCAGGAGCCGTAGCCATCTCGGGCTGCTCTGTTTCTAACAATAAATTTGAGGATTTACCCGATAATGTTTTGTCAAAAATAGCTTACGACAATCTTAATATGGCAAATCCAAATCGTTTTTTCAAAAAAGATCTTGAGAAAATTTTAAACGCGCGAAATGAAAACGGAGATATCGCCGTAATTTTGCTTCCAAAAAGCGATCACAACAACGCGTTTTCAACAATGTCTGCAAAGAGACTGTATGGAGAAATCGTGAAAAATTACAGAACTTTCGCTTTTGAGATTGAGAATGACAGTCAAGTTTTGGACAGGGTTCGTGAAGTTGGAACATACGGAGCCATTTCCGTTTTGATGATTTGCGGCCACGGCGACAAGGATAACATAGAGTTTTATAATTCGCCCGACTTGATTCAATGCCAGATGAATTTATCGAATCCTGAAGATCCCTTGGCCGCGAAAAAACTTTTTGACGCCCAAGTTAAATATGACAATTCTCGTCTTGATATTCGCGATGTAAGAAGAGGGGAGCTCGATTATCTTTGCTCTTACTTGAAAGAAGGCGCCTTTGTTATTTTGGGTTCCTGTTCGGTTGGAGAGGGCGGTTATTTTGAGGAGAATTTCGCGAACGTTTTTTCTCAAAATCTTAAAATTAGGAAGAGTTGCAGGGTTATCGCCTCCAAAAGCGTTTGTTCGATGGGGCAAATTCGCATTTCGTTTGAGAATGGAAAAATCAAAGACGCAGTTATCAGGGACGAAGGCAATACTTTGCGCCTATATCATAATGGCATTCTGGTTTCAAAATAACACCATAACCTTTATAAACCCCCTGTGGTGGTCTTCTTATTAACCTATGATTGATGACGCTCGTCTTTAGGCGGGCTGAATGAGGGGACTAACGTTCTCCGGAGGATTATCATATGGCAGATGTGCAAAAAGTTTTGGAAGCAGTTGAAGTTGCTAAAAACACTGGAAAAGTAAAGAAGGGAGTTAATGAGGCGACTAAGGCGCTTGAGCGCGGTACCGCCAAGTTGGTTGCGTTCGCTAGCGACGTTACTCCTAAGGAAATTACTGTTCACTTGACAGTTCTTGCGAAGGAAAAGGGAATCCCTTGCTTCCAAGTTGGAACTAAGGAGGAGCTTGGAGCCGCTGCAGGTCTTGCGGTTCCTACCAGCGCTGTTGCCGTTATCGCTGAAGGCGACGCGAAGAAAATTGTTGAAGAGCTCAAGACTCAGGGTTGAGAATCATGGCTGAAGAGAAAAAGAAAGCGCCTGAAGGGAAGCCCGAGGGCAAAAAGCAGGATGCTGTCCAACAGCCTAAGTCTGAAGGTCAGACTAAGTTCTCTTTCGCTGTTCCGGCGAAGGTCGAGGAAATAATCGGCAGAACCGGGACTAGAGGAGAGGCCATTCAGGTTAGATGCCGTGTTCTTGACGGCAGAGACAAAGATAAAGTTCTTCGAAGAAACGTCAAAGGTCCGATTCAAATCGACGACATCTTGATGTTGAGAGAAACCGAAATCGAAGCTCGCCCGCTCCACAGAGGTGGCGGCGGTAGAGGCGGCGGAGGCAACTAAAAATGGCGAAATGCAGTTTTAGCGGTCAAAAGATCGAGCCGGGAACCGGAATTATGTACGTCAAGAATGATGGGACTATTTTGTGGTTCGCGGACAAGAAGTCAATGACGAATTTCCTGAAGCTTAAGCGCAATCCTCGTTACGTTAAGTGGACTAAGCACTTTGAGAAAGGGGAGCAGAAGAAGCGATGATCGACAGAACTCTTGTTTTGTTGAAGCCTGACGCTGTTCAGCGCGCCCTTGTTGGCGAGATTTTGTCCCGTTTTGAAAGAACCGGTTTCAAAATTATCGGAATGAAGCTTGTTCACGCTTCAAAAGATCAGGCGGGCTCTCACTACGCTGATGATGAGGCGTGGCTGAAGTCAGTCGGCGAGAAAACCAAAAAGTCTTACGAAGCTAAGGGTCAGCCAATTGCTGATGATGCGTTAACCGTAGGGAAGCGTGTTCGCCAAATGCTTATTGACTTCATTACCATGTCGCCTACAGTGGCTCTTGTGATTGAAGGTCACGACGTTATTGGCAAAATTCGTTTGATGGTTGGAGACACAGCTCCAAACAAGGCGATGCCTGGAACCATCAGAGGGGATTTCGCTTTTGACAGCTACGGACTTTCAGATGTGAGCGGCCGTCCAATTCAAAATTTGATTCACGCTTCCGACTCTGTTGAGTCAGCGAAGAAGGAAATCAAAATCTGGTTTAAGGACAGCGAATTGTATCCTTACCAGCGTGTTGATGAGGCTTTGCTTTATCGCAAAAAATGAAATCGCTTACCGATTTGCAAAACAGCGTCAAGGAGTTCAATGACAAAAGAATGTGGAGCACTCCTCATTTCAAGGATTTGCTCCTGAATGTTGTTGAGGAAGTTGGCGAGGCGAGAAATATTATCAAATGGGTTCCAGAAACAAAGTCTTTGGAACTGATTCAAAAGAACAAGGAGGAGTGGGCTGATTTTATCGGCCAGCTTCAGTATCTTGTTCTTAAGATGTCATATTTATCCGATGTGAACGCAGAAAATGCGCTTCAAAAGACAATGGAGGAATTTGAAAAAAGATTCCCTGTTGATAAGGTGAAGGGCAATCACGCGAATGTCGCGGCGGGCGGTCACGACGGCAAATACACGAACTGAGAGGTTATGAAAAATGGCTAGCGAAGAAAGAATTGCATTGATGAAAAAGATGTCTCACGACCAGACTAAGATTAGAAATATTGCTACGTCTGCTCACATCCACCACGGTAAAACTGCTTTTACTGACAACTTGCTTGCTGCCGCGGGATTTATGTCCGAAGCTGCAGCAGGAGAGTTGGATAAAGGTATGGCGACTTGGCAGCACGCTGACGAGCAGGAGCGTTTGATGACTGTTGACGCAGCGAACGTTTCTATGGTTCACAAGTTTGAAGGCGCTGACTATCTAATTAACCTTATCGATACTCCTGGTCACGTTGACTTTGGTGGTAACGTCACTAGAGCTATGAGGGCTATTGACGGCACTGTGGTTCTTGTTTGCGCATCTGAGGGAATTATGCCGCAGACTGAAACCGTTATGAAGCAGGCTTTGAGAGAGCGTGTCAAGCCGGTTTTGTTCATCAACAAGGTTGACCGTCTTATCAAGGAGATGCAGTACACTCCTGAGCAGATGCAGAAGCGTTTTATCGAGATTATCGCGCAATTCAACACCTTGCTTGAGCAGATTGCCGAGAGCGAGTTCGCGCAGAAGTGGAAGGTCAACATTCAGGATGGAAGCGTTGCGTTTGGTTCAGCGCGTGACAACTGGGCGTTGAGTTTGCCTTACATGCAAAAGAAGGGAGTTAACTTCAAGGATATTTTGAAAATTTACGAGCTTCAAGATGAGGAACGTGAGAAATTTGTTTGGGAAAAATGTCCGCTTCACGACGTCATTTTAGATATGGTCATTAAGCATTTGCCAAACCCTAAGGAAGCTCAGAAGTATCGTATTCCGAAAATCTGGCATGGCGATTTGGAGTCGCAGTTTGGCAAGGATTTGTTGAATTGTAATCCTGCCGGTGAGCCTGCTTTCGTTATTACCCGTATTCTTATCGACCCTAAGTCAGGTCGTGAGATTAGCGCGGGCCGTCTTTACAGCGGTACAATGCGGGAAGGAGTTACTGTTCATTTGAACAACGCGAACCAAAAACAGCGTGTCGCGACAGTGTTTATGTACCAAGGTATTAAGCCGGAAATTTTCGAGGATGTTCCTTCCGGAAACGTTCTTGCTATTGCTGGAATTTCTGGCAACGCGGGAGAAACCATCACTTTGAATCCTCAGCAACCGTTTGAAGAATTGAAGCATATTTTCGAGCCGGTTATTACCAAATCCATCAAGCCGAAAAAGCCTCAAGACTTGTCAAAGCTTGTTGAAGTTTTGAAGAAAGTCGCCAAGGAGGACCCTTCAGTTAAAATCGAGATTAATCAGGAAACTGGAGAGAACTTGCTGCACGGAATGGGAGAATTGCACTTGGAAATTATCGAGAACCGTATAATTACCGAGAAGGGTGTTGAGATTCAGACTTCTCCGCCAATTGTTGTTTACAGGGAAACTGTAACCAGAAAGTCAAATTTGGCGGAAGGTAAGACTCCAAACAAGCACAACAAGTTTTACTTTACTGTTGAGCCTCTTGAGCCTGCAGTTACAGACCTTATCAGAAAAGGAGAAATTAGCGAGGGTCGCGTCAAAAAGCGTGACCTCGCGTTGCGTGACAAGCTTGTTGCTGTCGGTTGGGATAACGACACTGCTCTTTCAGTCAAGCAGATTTACAATGGAAACTTGTTCCTTGACGTGACTCGTGGTATTGTTCAGTTGCCTGAATGTATCGAGCTTATTTTGGACGGTTTCCAGCAGGTTATGGATCAGGGTCCGCTTGCTCGTGAGCCTTGTGTTGGAATCAAAGTTACTTTGGTTGACGCGAAATTGCACGAAGACGCGATTCACCGAGGTCCTGCGCAGGTTTACCCAGGTATTAGAGAAGGTATCAGAGTGGCCATGATGGACGCAGCTCCTGTTATGTACGAGCCAGTCCAGATTCACGTGATTGAAGGGCCTGTCGAATTTACTGGAGAACTAACTAAGCTTGTTATGAACAAGCGTGGGCAAGTTCTTGAGTTGACTCAGGAAGGAAACAACACGATTGTCAAAGCGAAGTTGCCTGTTGCGGAAATGTTGGGTTGGTCTTCTGACCTTCGTTCAGCGACTGCCGGCCGTGGTATTTCCTCGCTTGCCGACCAGACTTTCGAGAAGTGTCCTGCTGAGTTGCAGCCAAGAGTTATTGGCGCGATTGTTCAGAGAAAAGGATTGACAGCGGGTCAACTTGGCGCGTAATTTTTAATTTTTTTTCTAATTTTTTTGAAGTTTCCAAAAATCAATTCGGATACAACGATAACCAGATTTTGTATGTTTTTTTATGATAACTTATTTTGTAAGTTTGATTTCCCAGAACGAGCTCTGTTTCTGTAAAAGGAATAAATCTTATTTCCGGTCCCTGCCTGCCCCTTATCAACAAAGTATAACTTTTTCTGTCAAGATGTATTTTATCAACATTTATCGAATATGCTCCGTTTTCCGTCCAGCGAACCGTGCTCGACTTGACGCTGAGATGCTCCATTTGCCAGTTGTCCGTGCTGGTTATGGTTTGTCCGGGATAAATGTGGGGAAGAAGCAGTCTGTTTGCGTAAGGAGATACTTGCGCGTTCGCTGTTTGCGCCAATAACACTATTAATAGCGTTCCCACCGCAATCACCTCTTTCATTAAAGAAAAACCGCCCCCAATATTTCTTAAAGTTTTGCTGTTAACAGTCGGTAGTTAAAAGGGCGCTCCGAGGAGGCTTAAAAACCGCAACGTTTATAAACCACCCCCTTTGTCGTAAGACTTAACTTATACTCAATGAAGGAGGGGTATTAACATATGGCAAGAGCAAAACCACACTTGAACATCGTATTCGTCGGTCACGTTGACCACGGTAAATCAACCACTGTAGGTCGCCTTCTATTCGACGCAGGTACAGTTGACGAGCAAACAATGAGAAAGCTTCAGGAAAAAGCGAAGGAGCTTGGTAAAGCGGGTTTCGAATTCGCGTTCGTCATGGACTCTTTGAAGGAAGAGCAAGAGCGTGGTATCACAATCGACCTCTCTCACAAGAAGTTCTCAACTCAAAAGTACGACTTCACCATTATCGACGCCCCAGGTCACCGTGACTTCATTAAGAACATGATCACCGGAGCATCACAAGCAGACGCGGCAGTTCTTGTCGTTGGTTCTGAGGGTGTCCAGGCGCAAACTCGTGAGCACGCGCTTTTGTGTAAAACTTTGGGTGTTCAACAGCTTATTATCGCATGTAACAAGCAGGACTTGAACAACTATGACCAGGCGAAGTTCGAAGCCCAAAAGAAACAGGCTCAGGACATGTGCAAAGGTTACGGTTGGAAATTGGATGAAGTCCAAGTTGTTCCTATTGCGTCTTTCCCAGGAGAGAACGTTGTTAAGAAGCTTGGAAAAATGCCATGGTACACTGGTCCAACACTCCTTGAAGCGCTTGACAACTTGAAAGCTCCAGTAAAGCCAACAAACTTGCCTCTAAGATTGCCTATTCAGGACGTCTACAACATCACCGGTATCGGTGTTGTTCCAGTAGGTAAAGTTGAAACCGGTATTCTCAAAGTCGGTCAAAAGATTATCTTCATGCCAGGTCCAACCGGTAGCGGAGTGACTGGCGAAGTTAAGACCGTTGAGATGCACCACGAACAGTTCCAAGAAGCTGAGCCTGGTGACAACGTTGGTTTCAACGTCCGTGGTGTTGAAAAGAAAGACATCGCGCGTGGTGACGTTGTTGGTCCAGCGGACAACCCGCCAACTGTGGCGACTGAGTTCACTGCCCAGCTTATCATCATGAACCACCCAACCGTTGTGACTGTTGGCTACACTCCAGTGTTCCACATCCACACAGCGCAAGTTGCGTGTCAGATTACAGAAATCACCAAGAAGCTAAACCCAATGACTGGTGAAGTTATGGCTGAAAACCCTGACTTCGTGAAGAACGGCGACGCGTGCATCGTAAAGATCCGCCCAATACAGCCGCTCTGCATTGAAAAAGTCAAAGAGTTCCCGCCTCTAGGTCGTTTCGCGGTCCGTGACTCAGGTAACACTGTCGCGGTCGGTATGTGCATCGACTTGGTAAAGAAATAAATTTTTTTATTTTCATTTTAATTAATTCACAACGAAGAAACGAACTTTCAATTTAACGGTGAAAGTTTGCCACAACCATGCAAAAAGCGAGAATAAAACTGGCGAGTGTCGACATCGACAAGCTCAACCAAACGTGTGCTTTCATTAAAGATATTTCTGACAAGACCGGTGTTGAAATGCGTGGTCCTATTCCTCTTCCTACTAAGCGTATGAAAATCGCGACTAGAAAAGCGCCTTGTGGCCGTGGCAGCGCGACTTGGGAACGCTACGAGATGCGTGTTCACAAGCGAATGATTGACCTTGGCCTTGATGAAAGAGCCCTTCGATTGGTTATGAGAGTTCCTATTCCGGAAGGACTTAATATTGAAATTGAAATGATTGACGTATAAAACGTCACTTAATTTTTCTAAATCTTCTCCAAAACCCTTTTATACCATTCTTTTGTTCTAAAACCTATGACCGAATTCGTCGACATTGTGAACGAACACGATGAAATTATTGGCAAGGCGTCGAGGCACGAGGCGCATGAAAAGAATTTGCTTCACCGCGGCGTTGTTGTTTGTGTGTTTAATTCTAATGGAGAATTATTCGTCCAGCTTCGCTCAAAAAATAAAGATATGTTTCCTGATTGTTATGAGGCTTCTCTGTCAGGTCACGTGCTTGCCGGCGAGCTTCCTTCTCACGCAGCAGTTAGAGAGTTAAGGGAAGAGCTCGGGATTAACACCACGCCTTCAAAATTGGAAGAGGTTCTTAAGTTTGGCATTCACGAGAGTGGCGAGCGTATGTGGGTTACTTTGTTCGCCTTCAAGGATTTTCGTGGAGATATAAAGTTGGACAAGGATGAGGTCGTTAAGGGCGAATTTTGGCAGATGTCTAAAGTAAACAAAGAGCTTGAAAGTAAAAGCGCAAAGCTCCATCCTTTGTTTGAGAGAGTTATAGCGTTTTTGAAGGATTTTAAAGTTTCTCGTCGTGATTTTATTTGATTTGGTTTATTTTGGCGGCTAAAATAAAGTCATTCCAAGAAAGTCCGCCAATCGCGTGCGTATACAGAACCAAATTGATTTTGTTATA
Source organism: uncultured Methanosarcinales archaeon (assembly GCA_964572035.1). Classification (GTDB taxonomy): domain Archaea; phylum Nanobdellota; class Nanobdellia; order Woesearchaeales; family ARS49; genus CAZNDX01. The sequence continues at coordinate 102,249 of CAZNDX010000002.1, read as the reverse complement.
AAACCAGCATATATCTGGATGATGTCCTTCTTTTTCAGCCAACGCGCCGACTCTATTCACCCATTTTAGAGCTTGTTTAAAATCTTCGAACTTGAAATCTCTACTGAGTTTGCCTTTTACCAAAGTCCACCCTTTGACTTTGGGCAGCATTTTTTTAACATCTGCTCGATTAAGAGGCGGAACTCCTCCCTCGCAAGGTTTGCATTTTTGTCTACTTAATTGCATGTTTTCTCTCGATTATGTGTTTTAGAAGAACAAGCAAAGATATGACGATTACAAGTCCGCCGACAAACATCATTGTTAGTTTTGGAACTTGTATGCTTTCCGCCATTGTGAATTCAACCATCCAGAACGCGAGTACTAGAAGCAATGCTCCTGCCGCGAGTCGCATAAGTCCTTTGTGTTGTTCTCTCCATTTTTCAAAGTTTTTCCAGTGCATTCCTTTATAGACGAGTATCAATATTACTGCGAGCGGCAAGACAAAAATTAAGTTGTAAATCACCAGCAAAACTACGTTGTCAACTGTGACTCCCGCCATGCTCATTAAGGCGAGAACCGCGAGATACACTGCTCCTGTGCAGGGAAGTTCAACAAGCGCGACAAATGTTCCCAAGAACGCTGCCGTGAACGGGCTGTCGGTTACATTTGTGACATATTTTTTAATTCTTTGAGCTTCTGAAGGAAATATTGACAAAGAAAATCCTTTTCCGTACCAAAAGTAATCCTTAATCTCAATTAATCCTGCGGCAGCCACAACTCCCGCCAAAACATAATAGCTTACAACTGAAAATTCAGATAAGGACCTTATTATTGGCAGTAATATAAGTCCGCAAACAAGGTATGTCAGGAATACGAAGAATATGTAGATTAGCCCGTTGATGAGCATTTTTGTTTTTGAGGCGGTTTTCGCAAGGTATGCTAGAAGAAATATTAGAACTCCAAAAGCGCAGGGATTAATCCCGTCTATTAAGGCTGCGCCTATTACTATTGGAAGGTTTATGTCCGCCATTTTTAGCAGAACTCGCAGACGTTCTTTTCAGGTTCGCCCTTTTTCTTCTTTTTCTTTTCCATATTCTCCTCTTTTTATGGATGTATTAGTTAAATGATATTAATACTTTTTCCTCATCATTCCATACGTATTTTTCAAATTCAGGATTTTCTTCTCCGTTAACAAGCAGTTTTACTTGTCCGGGCTTTCCGTTTGGACACAAATCTCCATTGCAGTAATCTCCAATGCACGATTCGTTGAAGAGAATATCAAAATGTTTCATTGTTTCTGAAACTACTAAGGGTTTTACGTCTAAAAGTTCGTGAGTGTTTGGATCGTACGGAAGTCTTTCGTGGAAGTGTATGTAATTGTATTCTTTATGGGTATGTGGTCCGTCAAGTGGCCCGTGTTCTTTTGGCAGGCTGATGTCTTTGCCGCATATATCAAAATTCAAGTAATAATGAATGTGGAATGTTTTAACGCAGTGATCTTCGTAGCAGACTTGGAAAGATTCGACTTCTTCGACGTTTGCCAAATAATACCAGACAGAGTAAGCTATGTATCCTGCTATAATTAGCAGGGCGATGTATCCTATGATTTTTAGGTAATTCACGCTCTTTTTTTGCATTATATTTTATTTGATTGTTTTATCTTATATTTGTTATGTTTTTAAGTAAGTTTTAAAAAGGTGTTGAGACGACGCAAACATATCAATGCGGCCATGGCACAATCCGGTACTGCGACGGTCTTGAAAACCGTTTCCCGCAAGGGTTTCCCGGTTCAAATCCGGGTGGCCGCGTTTTTTACTTAATCAGCGCTGCAGCGGTAAACCTTTTATTCTCAGTGTTGTTAACTTGAAATATGCGTTTTGTTCATTTATCCGAGGGCTGGCGTTATTTTAGAAAATCCTTTGTTCGCAAGTTTTCCGGTCCTAGGCGTTTTTCCGGTTCGGCGAAAGATATTTGCGTCCAGATTGTTGACGCATGCTGGAACGGCGTGTATTTTCGCAATAGCGTTGGGCATTATGGTGAGTTTTGGTCCCGCGATTTTGGTTTTAGCGTTGACGCTTTGCTGAAGCTTGGTTATCGCGGGAAAGTGCTCTTCACTCTGGATTATGCTCTTTCAAAATTCTCAAAGTCAGGAATTAAGACCTCTATTTCTCCGTCAGGTGTTCCTTTTTCTTTTCCTGATGTTTATTCGCCAGATTCTGTCGCTTTGTTGTTTTACGCGTTAAGGGTTTCAAATGCTAAATCTCTTGTCACTAAATATCGCGATTTTCTTCAAAAAGAGGTTGAAAAATTTTTCAAGGTCGTTATTGACGAAACCGGTTTGGTGCGTCCCCTTCATTTTTCATCAATGCGTGATTATTCTGTTCGCGTTTCTTCCTGTTATGACAATGTTATGGTTGGTTTGATGGCCAGAGAGGCGAAACTGCTTGGTTTTGAGGTTCCAAAGAAAAATTGGTCCAATATTTTAAAAAAACATTTTTGGACTGGTGAATATTTTAAGGATGAGCTTAACGGAAAGCATATTGCCGGCGATGCGAACGTGTTTCCTTTTTGGTCTGGTGTCGTGAAAGACAAAAAAATGCTTCGTTCTGTTGTTTCCAAACTTCAAAAAGTCGGTCTTGACCGTCCTTTTCCTTTGAAGTATCTTGGCTATCGCGCCAAGGAAAACATGATTTTGCTTGATTTCTTCGTTTCCGGCTGGGAGCAGAACAATGTTTGGTCTCATATGGGTCCTCTATTTATCAGTTTGGTTCAGAGAGTCAACAGAAAAAAAGCAGAAGATTATGCTTCAGCTTATCGTTTTGTGATCGAGAGGGATGGCACCTTGTTTGAGTTGTATAATGAGTCGGGGCACCTATTTAAAACGTTATTTTATTGTGCTGATGAGGGCATGTTGTGGGCTGCGAATCTTGTGGATTTACTATAACAATCAAAGAAAATGTTTCTCCAGGTTATTAAAATAAAAATAAAAAAATAAAAGCCTTATCGGCCTTTTTGCATGTGCCAGACTTGCATCAACGCTACGATGAACGCTGCTGCCGCGGTGAACAATACGTATGCCGCGATTGCTTTGTCAAGCGCTGCGATTCCGAATTTGCCGCCCAAGGCTAGGCCTGATATTACCAAAGCCACTGTTGCAAGCAAAAAGTGCTGCGCTTCTTTATCGCTGATGTTGAGGAATCCAACAATCAGACCCAATACGACTAGTGCGATTGGCACCCATGTTCCTAAGTCCATTACGCCTACGAGGACTGAAATTACTAGACCTGCGTAGAACGCTATTTTTCCGAATGATTCCATTTGTATACACCCCCTTTGTGTGTATCCCATTCTGAGCGTTTTTGGTATATAAATTTGATGTCCATACCAAGGTCAGTTTCATAAGCTTTATAAATCAAAAAAATGGCAAAAAGCCTACCAAAACGGAGGGTGTTTTAAAATGTCTATGTATGTTGGTAAGAAAGCGCCGGATTTTACGGCTGAAGCGTTAGTTAACAATAAGATTGACAAGGTTAGCCTCAAGAAGCTTGAGGGCAAGTGGGTCGTTCTCGCGTTTTACCCAGCGGACTTCACTTTTGTCTGCCCTACTGAGCTTGGGGAATTGGCTGACAATTATGAGGAGTTCAAGAAAATGAACGCTGAAGTTTTGTCAGTCAGCACCGATACTGTTTTTGTTCACAAGGCGTGGCACGACAATTCTGACACGATTAAGAAAATTAAGTATCCTATGGTTGCTGACCCTACTCGTCAGATTTGCAACTCGTACGGAACTCTTATTGAAGAAGAAGGTCTTTCATTAAGGGCGACTATAATCATCGACCCCAAGGGAATTATCAAGTCGTATGATATTCACGACAACAGTATTGGAAGAAGCGCTGATGAGATTATGCGGCGTCTTCAAGCTGCCCAGTTTGTTGAGAAGAACAAGGGTCTTGTCTGTCCCGCTTCTTGGCGCCCTGGCGGAAAAACTCTAAAGCCAGGCCTTGAGTTGGTCGGCAAGATTTGAGATACTTTTTTATTCTCTTTTCTTTTTTGGTTTTCTATGAAAAATTTGGTTTGGTATTTGTTCGCTGGAACTCGGGGTGGTGAAACCCGTGCAATTATCGTAAAATCATTAAAGAGCAAGCCGATGAATCTTAACCAGCTTTCAAAAGAACTCAAACTTGATTATAAAACGATTCAACACCATATACTCATTCTTTCAGATAATAATATTTTAACGGCAATAAATAAGGGGAAATATGGGGCTGTTTACTTTTTGTCTGATGATATGAAGCGAATGTGGGATGATTTTGGCGAGATTTGGGAGAAAGTTGGAAAAAAGTAGTTAAACAGGTTTACTGGAGGAATGAATATGGAATGGACAATGCAGGCGACGTTTGTTTTGACGGCTGTTAACGTAGTTTTGCTTTTGGCTTTATGCTACGTTTATGGGAGAAATTGGGCGAGGATGAAGTCTTCTTTTTCGCTTGGGCTTCTTGTTTTTACGGTTGCTTTTCTCGCGCAGTATGTTTGCTCGCTTTATTTTTACATTACAATGATGGACTTTTACGTTGATATGGTGAGCATGCACGTGTTTGTATTAACACTGCTCCAGTCTGTCGCTTTCGCCGCGTTGAATTTTATTTCCTGGAGGTAAAAATGAAACAATATTTGATAATTATGTTGGCGTTTCTTGTCGCTTGCGCGCCTGTAGCTCAGGAACAGGTTATGCAAAAAGAATCTGTTATGATGGAAAAAGAAACAGGGCAAATTGATGAAGCAATGGGCGAAATTCAAAAAGACGAGTCAATGATGGACTCTGAAGTTCTTGTTGTTCAGGAACCCGCTATGGATGAGGTGATTTCTATGATGGAGCCAAAAGTCATCGCGGGGACTATCACAAAGTATTACGAGCTTGATGTCGCACTGATGGACAAATCAATTGAAGAAGGAAAAATTGTTGTTTTGCAGTTTTTCGCGAATTGGTGTCCAAAGTGTAAGGCGCAGGAGCCTGAGCTAACCGCCGCGTATAATGAGCTTAAGCGTGATGATGTTGTTGGTTTCCGTGTTCATTACAAGGATGATCAGACAACTAATGAGCACGAGAATTTGGCTAGAAAGTATGGAGTCGCGTCTCAGGGAACAACTGTTATTCTGAAAAATGGGCAAATGGTTTTCAAGTCCCCTGCTCACCTGAATAAAGACCAGTTTATTGCTGAAATCGTGAAGGTGTGATGATATGAGCGAAATTTCTTTTTTTATTGCTTTTTTTGCGGGGCTTGCCTCTTTTTTCGCTCCGTGTATTATTCCTCTAGTTCCTGCTTTTCTTGCGTATCTTTCAGGACACAAGGTTGAAGAGTCTTCAAGATGGGAATTGTTTAAGCAGAGTTTCTTGTTCGTTCTTGGTTTTAGCACTGTGTTCGCAACTCTTGGAGTTCTTCTGAACAGTCTTTTGTCAAATGTCGCGTATGATTTGCAGATTTGGCTTGGCAGAGTAGCGGGAATCATAATTATCCTATTCGGATTTTACCTTCTTGGTTTTATTAAGCCTGCTTTCCTTTTGCAAGAACACAAGTTTAAGGTGCACAAATTCAAAAGCAGGGAGCTGACAAGTTTTGTATTCGGCGCTGCCTTCGCTGTTGGCTGGTCTCCTTGTGTTGGAGCTGTTCTCGGCACTATTCTTGCCCTCGCCGCGTCGCAGCCCGGTCAGAGCTTCATTCTTCTTGCAGGTTATTCAGCAGGTCTTGGTATTCCTTTCCTAATTGCAGGTCTATTCGCCCAACCGTTCATCAAATGGATTCAGCGCCATCAGACTTTTTTCAAGTATTACAACATAGTGGTCGGTATTCTGATTCTTGCTCTTGGTGTTTTGGTTTTTACTGGAAAACTCGCGCTTGTCGCTGGAAATTTTGAATTCCTAACGGAGTTTTTGCTCAAATGAAAAAGTGGGTTGTTTTTTCCTTTCTTGTCGCGGCCGTTATTGCCGCGATTTTTTTGTTTGAGGAAAAAAGAACTGAGTCAGTGATTGTTGAGCCAGTTGTAAAAAAAGACGGAACTCCCGTTCCTGAGCTTCAGGGCATTGAGGGCGAAATCAATGCTGATAATTTGAAGTTCTCAGATTTAGTTGGAAAGAAAGTCATTCTTGTTGATTTTTGGACGTATAGCTGCATTAATTGTCAGAGAACTCTTCCTTATTTGACTGCGTGGCATGAAAAATATAAAGACCACGGTCTTGAAATTGTCGGAGTCCATTCTCCCGAGTTTGAATTTGAAAAAAAGTATGAAAATGTGAAGCGCGCTGTTGAAAAGTGGAATATTGAGTATCCTGTTGTCCTTGATAACGAGCACGCGACTTGGAATGCTTTCAGGAATCGTTACTGGCCTGCGAAGTATCTTGTCGACATTGACGGCTATGTTGTTTGGTCTCATTTTGGCGAGGGCGCGTATGATGAGGCGGAAAAAAAGATTCAGGATTTGTTAAAGGAAAGAATGGTTCGTCTTGATTTGAAGGACGGAATGCCTGTTGAAATGTCAAAAGTTGAAGCCCCTATTCCCGAGTTTAGAAAAATTGGAACGCCTGAGATTTATTTTGGCGCGAACTTCGCGAGAGGTAATTTTGGAAATCCTGAAGGACTTAAGTTTGGAAAGTCAATCAATTACACTTTGCCTTCAGAGTTTGAGCCGAATAAGGCTTATTTAAGTGGTGAATGGTTTGTTGACGCTGATTATTCCCGTTTGGTTTCTGATAAAGGAAAGGTTGTTCTTCCTTACAACGCTAAGATTGTGAATATTGTCGCCTCGTCTCCGAACGGATCTAATTTGACGGTTTTTGTTGACGGTGAAAAAGTCAGTAAAATCGAAGTAATCTCCGATGACCTTTACACGTTGGTTGACGGAGATTCTTATGGAAAGCGCCTTCTTGAGTTTGAGATAGCTGGTTCCGGTTTCCAGTTGTACACGTTTACTTTTGGCTAACTTTTTTAAAGCCAGTTTCATTTTTAACGATTATGAACCTTAAGGGAAAAGTGGTGCTTTTGACTGGCGCGAGTCTTGGTATTGGCGCTTCAACTGCGAAAATGCTCGCGAAGGAAGGCTGTGTTCTCGCTCTGACCTATTGCAAAGACAAAAAGCAAGGTGAAATGATTTTATCTGAGTGCAAGGAATTGACTGATGCGGAGCTTTTTCATCTTGATATCAGCGACGGGAAAAGCGTTATAGAATGTGTCAAAAGCGTCGTTAAGAAATTCAAAAAAATCGACATTCTGATAAACAATGCGGGCGTTATTATTTGGAAGCCTTTTGCTGAGCAGTCCTGGAAGGAGATTGAGTGGCAGATTGGTGTTAATTTGTTTGGCACAATGAGAATGACTAAAGAATGTCTTCCTTATGTGACTGAGACCATCGTCAATATTTCCAGTTCGGCCGGTCAGCGCGGTCATGCGACTCTTGCGCCTTATTGCGCTTCAAAATTTGGTATTCGCGGTTTCTCTCAATCGCTTGCTGATGAAATTAAGCAAAAAGTCATTGTCATTAATCCCACAGTCACTGCCACGAGAATGACTGAATTTAGTGGTATGCCTCCGGAAAACGTGGCAAACGTCATCGTCAACTCCTTGAAGGGAAAATATAAGGTTAAATCAGGCGGCGATGTTAACGTCTGGGATTATTATTAAATTATATAATTTCTTATGACTAATTATAAATGTAGGTTTTACTATATAGTTTTATTATGAGCGAGATTGCGGGGTTGTGGGATTACGAACTTGAAACGCTGGTTCAATTGTCCACGAAAAATGGTGCTATGCGCGTGACTACCCATAATGGTAGTGATCTTGTTGTAAAAGTTGAGCACATCGCGCCTGAACGCATCTGTCCTGACTGGATGCTCGTGTAAAAACCTAGTTTTGAGGCGGGAAATTCTTTAAGCAATAGTTTGCATAAAATAAATCTTTATATAGCGGTTTTCTGACGATAAAATGGGGTGAATTTTATGGCGAAAAAAGAAGATATTGGAATGATTAAACAGCAGATTCAGGCGTTAAATCAAAAACTGAGAGACGTTCAGGAGCAAACTGGAGAGTACATTTCTGAGCATCCTTTTAAGTCGACTCTTGTATCTTTTGGCGCGGGTGTTTTGGCTGGCGCTGTTTTGATGAAGTTGTTGGAGAGAAAATAATGTTTGATTCTTTATTGGGCGCGGTTTCGGAGAAGTTCGAGAGTGCTGTAGATAGGGGCGCGAGGGTTGTTCAGCGCCGCCTTCTTAGAATCGCGCTTAAGGCTTTTTTCTTAGTCGCTGCCTTGACTGTTCTTTCCGCGGGTTTTATTCTTCTTGGAGCGAAATATATTGGCGCCGAATTTATGTTGATTATTGCTGGCGTTGTTTTCTTATTGGGTTTTTTGGTAGCCTAGGATTTGCTCGTGGCGCTGTAACGCCTTGGCGTAGTCCCATAGTCCGCCGATTAGTATTTTAGAAATTACGTATACTGGTATTCCAATGACCATTCCCATTGGTCCCAATAATTCTCCAAACACGAGTGTTACCACAAATGCCATTACCGGGTGGACGTCTACAAATTGCGAGACGAGCCAGGTCTGTAGGACAGTATTGTCAATTAGTTGAACAACAATAACTACTCCCATTGCCCATAGCGCGAGTGATGTTCCGCCTCCCAAAAACGCCGCGAGTCCTACCGGAACAAGCGTGATTAATGGTCCAAGATAAGGAATTATGTTCAATAATCCTGAGATTATTCCTAGTAAGAGTGGAAATGGAAGACCTATCAAGAAGAATCCTACTGTGTAAAGCACTGTTACCGCGAATGTCTGCACTGTTCTTGCGACGACGAATTGCTGGAGATGTTCTATGATTCTGTGCGCTACGCTGACCGTGACTTCAAAATATTCGTTTGGTATATGCGTCAGTATTGTTTCGCGGAGTGTTGAACGTGATGCCAAAAGTATTACTGCAAGGAGTATTGCGGTTAGTGCTGTGCTTAATATTGTCGCTGACAATGATAGTATGTTTTTTCCAGCACTCAGTATTTGGTCCCTGCCTTTTTCAAAGTATCCTTGGGCGTATGGGAAGCTTTCAACAAGTGTTTGAGCTTGTTCTTGTATTTTCGCTGCGTGAGTAGGAAAGTCTGAAACAAATCCTTGAAGCTGGTTGAACAATGGTATGCTTACAAATAGTACGAATGAGAGAATAATTATTCCGACAATCAAAAACAGCAAGGTGTATCCAAGCGCGCCTTTGATTCCTTTTCTTTCTAAAAAATTGAGCGCTTGGTCGAATATCAAATAAAGCAAAAATCCCAGCGCCAAGTTAAGCGTGATTAGCCAGAATTTGTACAAGAGCACTGCTACAATAACGAAGAATAATATTCCTAGTCCAAATAGCATTGTTTCTCGTTTCATTTGTGCCCAATCATTGTTGATAATCTTTGAGCGAGAATTCTGTTCATTACAGAAAGCAGTTTGTTTCCAAGTTGCGGATGGTGTTTTACCAGTTTTTCTATGTCGTGTCTAAAAAGGCAGACAAGTGTCGCGTTTTCAGTTGCGAGCGCGCTTGCGGTTCTTGGCGTGTCATAAACAAGCGCGAGCTCTCCAAAGAATGTTCCCGCGTTAAGTGTCGCGAGGCTGTCTTTTTTATTTTTGTGTATTCTGTAAATATCTACGTTTCCTTTCAGGATTACGAAAAGCGCGCTTCCCGGGTCCCCTTCAAAGAATATGTGTTGGCCTTCTTTGAACTGGCGAACTATGCAGTAGCGTGTTACTTTGTCAAGCTCTGTTTTTGTCAAGTCTTTGAACAATAGGGTAGTGTGAAGTTTATCTTTGAGACTCCTTATGTCCGGTTTTTCAAACAGATATTCGTATAGTGCTTGCATTTGCCACCCATTTATACCCTTATTTTTACTACTGAGAAGTAACGATATTTAAACCTTTCGGTTTTTCATTTATAAACCCTATATAAATAAACGCATATAAATCACACATCGACTGTTTCCAGGCACGTCAGAAGCTTACTTTTCAAGTACATCATTTTGTCCTTTAGCTCAAGGTCGTTTGTGGCTGTGTGAATCTGGTTTAGTCTGTCAACTATCTGCCTCAAGTACCTTATTACGTCGCCTTCCAACATATCTGAGGTGTCCAATAATTCAAAGAATGTCGCGCCGTGGTAGAGCGGATAGAACAATGCAGTCAAATCTTTTAGCCAGTCAAATCGCTTGGTTCCTTTGAGAACGGGATTTTCCTTTGCCAGTTTCACAACGGCGAATGATTCTTCATCCATTCTTGGTTTGCCGAATGTTGTTTTTTTGCCTTCCCAGCATATTGCGCCAAGCAACAGCAACAACTGATAAGGATTGAGATTTTTATGCAGGTTTCTGGCGAATATTTCTCCAATGTATAACTCATCTGCGTAAATTTGAGTTAAAAACTCGCCCGTTTCTGTTAATTGTTTATCCTTTGTCAGGTAACCAAGTTTTTCGAGTTTGTGCAAATAATTTTCGAAAGTGCTGTGCATTCTGTGAACTTTTACGGTGGCGAAATTTTTGCCGTATTTTTGATATGAGTAAAAGCTTTGCCGCAGTATGATTTCTATTTCCGCTTCGGTGTGGTGCTTTACAAGGTTGAGCACTGTATTAACGCCGAGTTTGAACTGCGATTGTATTGGTGTTGTGTCAGGTCCGATTAATTTTTTTGTTCGTGGAAAATCGAATTCTTGTCTATTTACCGTGCAGAATACGAATCCTTCTGTGTCTATTCCTCGTCTTCCCGCTCTTCCCGCAATTTGGTAGAATTCTTTGCTGTCGACCATTCTGAATCCTCTTCCGTCAAATTTGCGGAGAGCTTCAAAGCATACTGATTTGGCCGGCATATTCAAACCCACCGCGAAGGTCTCTGTTGTGTATAGAACTTTTAGTTTGCCCATTCCGAACAGGTCTTCAACTATTTCTTTATGAATTGGGAGTAGTCCTGCGTGGTGGAATCCTATTTGGTGAGAAAGAACGTGTCGCAGCGTTTTTGTGCTCGGCAGGTGTGAGACTTCTGGCGGCGCGTTGGCGAGTCTTTTGCTGACGAATGTCGTTATTTCAGCGTCTGGTTTGAATAGTTTTATTTTTGAGAGTTGTTCCGCCTTTTGCTGTACTGCGGCTCTGCTAAATGAGAAGAACATACAGGGCAGTTTATCCTCGATATCTTTTATCAGGTCGGTGTGATTTGGTGGCGGAAGTCTTTCCTGTCTTCTCTTGCCTCTTCCTTTTACGTATTTGTAGTCAGCAGCGTTTAACGCGTAATGTAAATCTTTGAACTGGCAGATTCCCAAGTCAATGTCGTAAAAATTGATTGAAAGTGGGACGGGTCGCACATCATGTCGGACAACTATTACTGGGTGTCCTTTTATTGCCGCTATCCAATCGGCGAATTCTTGCGCGTTTGGAATTGTGGCTGAAAGGCAGAGCATTCTTACGTGCGGTTTTGAAAATATTATTGATTCCTCCCATACTACTCCTCGTTCTGGGTCGTTGATGAAGTGGATTTCGTCAAAGATTACGTAGCTTATTTTTTCAACGATTGGATCGTTGACCATGCACATGTTTCTGTAAATTTCGGTTGTCATGATTAGAATTGGCGCATTTGAATTTTTGACAACGTCTCCTGTGAGCATTCCTACGTTGTCTTCTCCGTATTGTCGCGCGAAGTCCTTGTACTTCTGATTGGAAAGCGCTTTGATTGGCGCGGTGTAAACTACTCGTTTGCCTGTGTTGAAGTCCCGGTCTATTATGTAGTCCGCGATGAGCGTCTTGCCAGATCCTGTTGGAGCTGAAACTACCACCGACTTGTTTGCTTCTATCGCCTCAATGGCTTCCCGCTGGAAACGGTCCAGTTTTAGCCCTTTGTATTCCATATTTCAGAGAAAAAGTGCGAGGTTGTATTAAAAGGTGAGGAAAAAATAGAAAAAAAGTTAAATATAGTATGGGCGCAATATTCGTATGAACGAACAAAAAGTTGACCAACTAATAAATTTGTACGAAAGGGAATACGAAAAAGTCAACAATTTAAACACAATACTACATGCAAGTGTCATAGGAGTTGGCGGTTTATTTTTAGTGATTTGGGCTGATTTTTTCTTTCGAGTTTTTGAAAAATTTACCTTTCTAGAACCCATCACAAAAAGTTACACACCTTTAGCAAACATGGCATTAGCAATAATCGTAATTTTGCCTTTTATAACTTTTGCATACAGAAAACTAATAAATTTTGTTGATTTCCGACAATATAGTCGTAAAACACAAGCCCTTTTTGAGATGATTCAACTTCTTCAAACTACTAAAAACCTTAGAAAATTTAGAGTTAAAGATAAAAAAGAGATTAAAAAGCTATTACAATTAATTCATGAAATTCACTACAAACAAAAAACAATAACTGAAAAAGAATATGAAGAATTCATAAAACACAGTTTTAACATAGTACGCTCAATTACTACACCCACAAAATGACGTCACAACAGAAGTTTAAAGAGCTGATTTACCGAATGTATGAGAATTTCCCTAACTCACGAATACAAGCCGAGGAAGTAAGAAAAGTTATTGTTAGCATTGTTGACCGACAATATTTTGAAAGACATGGATATCTTCTTTCAGAAACAGAAAATTATTACGGACTTGGTCCAAACTCGTTACTTTTAATCAATGCATGGGAAACAGATAAATTAAATAAAAAAATATTAATCTTCACCATACTTAGTGCAATAATTGCGTTTCTAGCGCTTTTTATAAGCTTAATAAAATAAAAAAATAAAATTTATTCTTACTCGTCTCCTAGCGCCCACCTTCCTGGCCCGCATTTTGTCAAGAGAACCAGTCCAGCGATTGCGACCAAGTGGAACAAAACATCTATCCATTTCATTGGGTCTGTACTTGGTATGTGGACTGTTATTGTTGCAACAACAAGCACCAAAATTAGTGGCCATACTGCGTATTTTACTTTGAACCCCACTAACACCGCAATTCCGAAGACCAGTTCTGAAATCGCGAGTATCCACGCGAGTATTCCTGCGGCTGGAAATCCTATCGCGTCAAGCATTGCTGTTGGAATGCTGATGTTCATTAGTTTCATTATTCCTGGAACAATAAACAATAGCCCGAGCATTGTTCGGAGAAATGTTGTTCCGTAATTTAGACAGTTTTTCGATTCTGTTTTCATATAACACCTCAATGATTAGGAAAATGTTCTACTTTTACCTATTTAAGTTTATTCCCGAATTTTGCCAGAATCTTGACAATATCCGTTGGTTTTTTTGTGACATAATCCGCGTTCCTCAACGCTTTTTCGCTGTTGAATCCCCAAACGACCGCTATCATTGGCACTTTGGCCTTGCCGCACGCTTCGACATCACGCGCTTCATCTCCTACATAAACAATGGGCTGCAGTTTTCTTAGCTTGCGCGCTTTTTTAAAAAGTGAAACACCGCCATAAATTTCATCCGCTTTTAGTCCGTGCAGTGTTAAAAATTTGAAAACGTTCTTTTTGCTGTTGCTTGACATTATCCCTATTCGATAGTTTTTGCGTAACGTTCTGAAAACTTCACCCATTCCTTTCACCAAAGGCACTGTTTCAAGTTGCGAATTTAATTCTTTTTTTGCTCTTCTTGCGATGAAAAACAATTTCCACTTTGAAATTCCGGCTAAGTTCACAATTTCGGAAAGCGATTTGTCTCTTAATTTTTTGACAAGCGCAGGAGTTATTTTTTGATATCCGTATTTGTCTTTGTGCTTGTTGAGAATGTTGACTAAGGCATCGAATGTGTTCGCTATTGTTCCATCAAAGTCAAACAATACTAATGGCTTCATACGAGGAGTTATAGCAACAACCTTTTTAAACCCCTTGTTGTCCAGACAGATTGCTCGCGTGGGCTCAAGGACTGTTGAGTCCACGATTGCGGGCTATTGCCGGGGTAGTATAGTCCGGTCAAGTATTCGGCCCTCTCGCGGCTGAGACCCGGGTTCGAATCCCGGCCCCGGCGTTTTATCTTTCTACTGAACCGTCCCGGGTTCGCTTTGAAACGCGAAGCGGTTCAAAGGACCGCCACAAAGTGGCGGGAAATCCCGGCCCCGGCGTTATATTTTTATTAAGTTCTACCTTTTCGTCTTTAATGCAAAAGAGGATTTGGGTTGGCACCGTTCTTTTACTGATTGGCTTGCTTCCTGCGATTACTTTCATCTTGTGGGGCAACGAGCAATATGTTATTTGGTTTAGCAATCATACTTTCATAATTCTGGGTTTGGCCGTTCTTCTTAACTCTCGTTTTTGGGTTTTGGCTGAATTGTGTCTCGGGGCGATTCCGGAGTTAGTCTGGTCTTTTGATTTTTTGTGGCAATTACTTACCGGAATTTCCCCTCTTGGCATCACAACTTACATGTTCAAGAATGGGGCGTTTGATTGGCTTCATTTGTACAGCTTGCAGCATATTCTTTTCGTGCCGGCGTGCATTTACGCGCTTTACCTGCTGAAAGGTCCTGTTTCATTTGCATATATTGGCAGTTTGGCGCAAGGTGCGGCCATTTGGGTTTGGTCTTTTGTTTTTCCAAGCGATTACAACCTTAATTGCGTGTATTATCCTTGCACTTTTAGCCTGCCGTATTATGTTTGGACTTGGCCGCTTCTTATGATCGTACATATATTTTTAATATACTTCGTGGCAATTAGCATTCTGAAGAGGTTGAAAAGTGAAAACTCGCACAGCGGTCGTTCTTGAACTGGCATTTTTAATCGCGTCTGTTCTTGTTTTTCGCAGTCTATGGACTTTGATGGACCGTTATGCGCTAAATTCAGATCTCATGCATGTTTTCCTGCTTGTTTCCGGGCTCGCGACTTCAGTAATCTGTGTCTACCTGCTTTACGCGGAAGAATGACCGTAAAAAGGCATAGCTTTATAAACCCCTAAATGGATGGTATCTTCAGTATAACGAGCTGATTCTCGTCTATAACTAACGACAACCGGGTGAAGAACAAAATGGGATTCGGAAACGATTTCGGCGCTCCACGTGAGATGCATGATGCAAAGTGCACTGAATGTGGCGCAGAGACTAAAGTTCCTTTCAAGCCAACTGAAGGAAAACCAGTCTTTTGCCGTGACTGCTACGCCAAGAGAAAGCCAAAGCGATTCTAATTGCTTAGTTTTTTCTGAAAATTAGCGAACTTTGTTTTTCATTTTTTTCTCATTTTCTCGTGGTGAGTGATTCTTATATATTGTATTTCTAGAGTTGTTCGTATGAAAGCAATTTTAATGATTCTTTTGTGTATGGGCTCAGTTTTTGCCTGCACTGATTTTCAGATTATATCCGGTGACAATTCTGTGATTAACGGTCGTTCTATGGAGTTTGGTCCTGAGACAAATTCAAAACTGATAATTCACCCGCGTGGAGAGCGTTTCATCAGCAATTCTCCGGTTGGTTCTGAAGCGATGAAATGGAACTCTAAATATGGTTTTGTTGGTCTTGATATTTTTGGAATGAACACTACTGTTGATGGTTTGAATGAAAAAGGTCTTTCTGTTGGTGTTTTGTGGTTCCCTGGTACGATTTACGAGCCAGTTTCACCTGG
Source organism: uncultured Methanosarcinales archaeon (assembly GCA_964572035.1). Lineage (GTDB taxonomy): Archaea > Nanobdellota > Nanobdellia > Woesearchaeales > ARS49 > CAZNDX01. The sequence continues at coordinate 86,667 of CAZNDX010000002.1, read as the reverse complement.
CGCAAAAAACGTGGTTGAAATTACTGATTTGAGCAATTGGATGCTTGGTAATTTCGCTTCGGTTGACGAAGTTCGCTCAGCTTTGAATAACGCGACTGTTTGGGGAGAGTTTAATTCAGTGATGAGCATGGTTCCTCCTGTTCATTTCGCGGTTCACGACGCGACTGGAAAAAATTTAGTTGTTGAGTTCGTTAACGGTCAAAAAAAGATTTACGATAATCCTAACGGTGTTTTGACAAATACTCCGACTTTTGATTGGCACATTACTAACTTGAGAAATTATTTGTATCTTCGCTCTCAAAATGTTAATCCGCTGACGTTTGGAAAATTGGTTCTTGAAACAACCGGTGAAGGAACTGGCATGCTTGGAATTCCTGGCGATTGGACTCCTCCTTCAAGATTTATTCGCGCGACTGCGTTTACTCATTACGCCAAAAAGCCAATAAATTCAAAAGAAGGGATCAATCTCGCCCAACACATCCTTAATACTGTTGATATTCCTAAAGGAGATATTTCAGATAAAGGAGAAACAGCGGATTATACTCAGTGGGCGGTTGTTAAAGATTTGACGAACAAAGTATTTTATTTCCGTTCTTACGATTCTTTGTCGCTAAAATCCGTTGATTTGAAAAAAATCAATTTCAATTCTCAAAAGAAGCGTTCAATTCCTATTGATGAGAATTCTTTTACTGATGTGACGAATAGGTTAAGATAAAAACGCCGCCGCCCGGACGCCAAACTTGTTTGGCGGACAGACGCAGTCTGGATTTTCAAATCCGTTTAAAGAAATGAATAGGCGTGAAGCCAAATAAAATAAACGCCGCCGCCCGGATTTGAACCGGGAAATCCGTGAGGAAACAACCTCGCTGGATTTGTTTTCCAGGGTTGCGCAGTACCGGGTTGTGCCACGGCGGCATAACTCCTTTGCGTTCAAACAAGGTTTATAAAGGTTGTCTTGGTTCTTTATCTTATGCGGATTCCAATCAATGACCGAAGAAAGCTCATCACCAATTTGTTTCTTAATCGGGATTACTCCGAGCTTGAAAAATTGGGCCTTAAAATAATCGGCGATGAAGCGCAATATGATTGTGGCAATTATGTTTTGAAAAGTTTCGGGTTCCCTGGCAATACTGACACTTTGCATTATTTGAGAACTTTGGCAAAGGAGAATGAAGGAGATATTGTTTTTTACGGCGTTGGCTCCGGTAGTCGTTTTGATGTCAAGCATTATGGAATTTTGAGAAATAAACAGGTCGAGTCAAAATGGGAGCACGGTCCTGTCTTCCTCCATAATTTGATGGATGTTCCTGATTATTTTGGGACTGAAGTAATGTTTGGAAGCTCTTTGGCGTTGAGAAATAAAATGTTCGCGACTCAATTTGGCCGGATGCCGGAAGAGGATTATTACTAATGCTTCATATCGTCAGGGATTTGAAGAGTTTGCTTTATCAGGATATTCTGAGAAGAAACAAGAAAACTCCGTTCATCATCGCGGTTTCTTTTATCGTCGCTTTTTTAATCGCGAGAAGCACTGTTTTATTTGGTCCTGAATGGCTGAGGCTTTACATTAGCCAGTACCACATTCACCATTTCTACTACGGTTTTGCTCTTGTCGCAATTTCAAACTGGATCGCCCTTACAACGAACAGAGAGCACATGTTTAATTTCGCGGCAGTCTTGTTTGGCGCCGGCCTTGGTTTGTTCATAGATGAGTTTGGCCTTCTGTTGACCTGCACGACTCCTCCTATGGGCTGCGATTATTATGCGCGTCAGTCTTATGACGCGTTCACTGTTTTAGTCGCTGCGTTCTTTGCAGTCATTTACTCCAAGCCAATTTTTGGAATGTTTAAGCACGTGGCGAAGAAGGCGTTAAGAAGAAAATAAAAAATTAAAAGAATTTACTTGTGTTTCCCGAACGCGTGATGGTATCCTGAGAACACCATTGAAAGCGCTAGAAGGTACAAAGCCCAGTCTGAGCGTCCGCTCCATGTCAAATAGATTGCGGCTAGGCCTACAATCAAATATATCCATCCACGAATTTTTGCGTCTGCCATTTTATCACCTTTTTGAAAGCTCAAAGAGCTTCTTTCTTCATATGATTATTTTGGCTTATTTAAAATGTTCGTAGATGACGTATAAACTGAATATTATCGCCGGTATAAGTATTGCGAACGCGGTCTTTACATATCCTGCGTTCCATAACGCCCACGAGGCTATTGCCGCAATGAGCAAAATCCATCCAAGTATGTTTTTCATTTATGGCGGTGAGGAGATTTGAACACCCGACCCCTGGCTTATGAAACCAGTGCTCTAACCAGGCTGAGCTACACCGCCGTTGATAAGAATTCGGCTATTAATGATTTAAAAAGGTATTGGTGTCTTAATGCGTATGTTTATTCCATCTTGGTATCTCCTTTTCTCGTCCGATAGCCAAGATTCATACTCAACTTCAGGCATGTCTGAAACACACTTTATTTCCCTGCCATCAAGATATGAAGGATTGACATACCTGAATTTTTTATGCAATTTTAATTGTGAAGATTCATCAAACTCTGCTTCAAATCCGTTGTCTAGTGTTTCAAGAATTAATTGTATTTTTGAATTTTGGGAAGTTCTTAGTTTTTGGATAACTTCTTCATCTGTTGTGTAAAAATCTTCAAAACTTAGGAGTTTGTCATCAATGGCAGCTTTTAGCGCGGTCGACAGCAAGTGATATACTCCGAGCGTGTGCGGACTTGCCCAGCTATCTGATTGCAAAGCGTTGTACCCGCAATAAAATGCGTACGCGCTGTCTCCTCCGGAAAACAAGAATCTATCTCCCACGCGAACTAGTGAGTGTGTTAAGAATTCCGCTATTTCCAGTGGATAATTTAACCGCATTTCACGAAGTGAGTAGTCCAGTCTGTCAGCGCAAATGTCCGGGGCGGGTCTTTCTAGTAACAAATATTTTTCCGGAAAAACGGCGCAATCCTCAGGCAAATTATGTTTTCTTATAATTTCCACTAAGTTTGTTTTTTTGACATGTTTTACATGACTATCATCTTGAAAGTTTTCTTTTTTTGCATCGCCATAAATCCAATCTATCAAATGACTGAATGTTGTATGCGTAATATCGTGAACAAGCCCTGCGATTTGTTCTTCAAGTGTCGCTCCGTGTCGTCTCAAAAATAGCATTGTTCCTATGCTGTGGTCGTATCTGCTAAATCCCGTTCGTCCAAACCATTTGTCTGGCGCCCCCATTTGGTTGACGCCTTTTAGTCTTTGTATGGCTGGATTTTCAATTATTTCACAAAGAACTGATTCTCGTATATCGAATTTTCCCCAAAGAATATCGTCTATAATCATAGTCTCGCTTTGATGTCCTTGCACGCGATTTCCATTTGTTCTGCGTCAAGTGTTTTATGCGGCCAATGCTTTAGTCCGTCTTTTTCAAAGCGAGGTATTACGTGAAAGTGTGTGTGAAATATTAGTTGTCCTGCCGCGGTTTTGTTGTTCACTCCTACGTTGAATCCATCGGCCTCAACAGCTTCCATTATCGCGTCCCCTATTTTTTTGCAGACCAGAATCATATCTGAAAGCAGATGGGCGGGTGTTTCCAGCATGTCCGCGTGATGTTCTTTTGATACTACGAGAACGTGTCCTGGGTTTATTGGCTTGATGTCAAGAAATGCTATTACTGTTTTGTCTTCGTACACAATGTGTGATGGTATTTTTTTTGCGATTATATCGCAAAATACGCATTTCATTTTATTCTCCTTTTTTCTTGGCCGTTTTTTTCTTTGCGACTTTCTTTTTCGGAACTTCAGTTTTTTCCGATTTTTCTTCTTTTTTCACCGCTTTCTTCGCGGGTTTTTTCTCAGCAGTTAATTCAATTTTATCAATAAGGTCTGTGATTAGCGCGATTTTGTTTGGGAATTCTCTTGTTCCTCGTCTGTCCACTAGTATCGCTTTGATGCCTGCTTTTTCTGCGCCTCGTATGTCAGTTTCTATTGAATCGCCTACTGATACCACTTCATCTTTTGATAGACCTGTTTTGCCAAGGGCTGTTTCGAAGAGCCCGTCTGTTTTGAGACATCCTTCGCTGTAGCTTACAAACAGTCCATCGAAGAGGTCTTTCATTCCGAATTTCTCAATTAATGGCTCTATTGTGTTTGATTGCGAATTTGATATCAAATAAAGTTTGAATCCCTTGTCTTTGAGCGCCTTCAACGCGTCCACTGTTTCAGGGTAGACTTTGGCGAGTAGTTTGTTTTTGTTCCATACGCCGACTAGTTTGTCTATGATGAATGGTTTTGGCGGACAGTTGAATGTATTGCAGACTAGTGTGAACGCTTCCACTTGGTCTTCAAATGGTTTTGTGAAGAATGTTCGCTCGAATTGTTCCGCGAACTGTCCAAATGGCATTCTGACCCGCAATATGCGGAATGTTTGCTTAAGGGGCGAGTACGTGCCGTTTTCAGCCAGTGTCCCCCAAAAGTCAAAGAATATCGCCTTGACCATAGATTTACTTGTTCAAGCAGGTATTTAAAAACGTTTCGCTATGTTTCTGTGTGAAACTATATAAACAAACCATCCTTTCCAGTATTATGGATGTTCGCCAGATAAATGAGGTTGAAAGGCAGAAGTGGAGAGCTAAGCGTCGCGAGGCGGAGGACGACTGCGAAGAGGTTGTTTCTCGTTTGGAGAAGTTTGTTCCAAAGGATAAAAACGACCAGTCTCAATGGAAGAAATATTATGTTGAGCGTGTTAAGCTTCTTGAAGATTCTTCTTTGAGTATTGTTTCAAGATTGTTCTGCACTAACTGTAAGAACAAGCAGGAGTTGGCTCACGAGTATTTTGATGTTCTTGAGGCGTTGCAGTTGAATGTTGACGCTTTGGATGATTTACAGCTTCTCGAGTCTGAAGCCAGAAGTTTGGTTGACGCGGAAATAAGGCGTTTGAAGTCTGAACAGCCTCAGTTTTTTGAATAATGGACAAGGCGGGATTTGAACCCACGGCCTCTCCGCTGCCAGCGGAGCGTTCTACCGAGCTGAACTACTTGCCCTTGATACCTTCGTCCCTCGAGTCGGTATAAAAAGGTTTTTATGGAATGCTGTGTTGGATGGCGATATGGCACAAATTGGTGATGAATGGAAGATCCTCAAAAAAGAATACGCCAACGCCAAGTATTATCTTAATTTCAAAACTCCTGTTGACCTTGTAGCGGCAACTATTCTTTCCGCGCAAACTCGTGATGAAAACGTAAACGCGGCGACTCCCTCGCTTTTCGCTGATTTCAAAACTGCAAAAGATTACGCAAAAACAACTCCTGCTCATCTTGCTTCTTACATCAAAAGCATTTCCTTCGCGAATACTAAAGCGAAAAATATCGTTAACGCGATGAAGATTATTGATGAAAAGTATGGAGGCAAAGTTCCAAGAACTATTGAGGAACTGACCGAACTACCCGGCATTGGCAGGAAAACTGCTAACGCGATTTTGCAAAACGCTTATGGTGTTGTGGTTGGCGTGCCGTGCGATACTCACGTCCTTCGCGTCGCCTTTCGTTTAGGCTGGACCAAGAACACCAATCCTGAGAAGGTTGAAACTGATTTGATGAAATTGTTTCCAAAATCAGAATGGGACAAGATTCCTCATGTTTTGAAGGCGCACGGCAGAGCTGTTTGCACCGCGCCTGTTCCAAAATGCAGCGAGTGTCCTGTGAACAAGTTGTGCCCGAAAGCAGGTGTTAAGAAGCACACATAAGCTTTTTAAACCACCTTCTTAGAGAGAGTCTTTAAGGGCGCTTAGCTCAGCCCGGTAGAGCACTTCGTTCGCAACGAAGGGGCCGCGGGTTCAAATCCCGCAGCGTCCACTTACTTCAACTTCAGCGCTTTTTTCATCGCGGCTTTGTCAAACCCGACAATTATGGTTCCGTCTATGTCTATTACTGGCACGCCCATTTGTCCTGATTTTTCTATCATTTCTTGCGCGGCGTTGTGGTCTTTTGAAACATCGATATCTTCATATTTTATCTTGTTTTCAGTCAGAAATTCTTTTGCCGCTTTGCAGTATGGGCATGTTGGTGTGCTGTAAACTTTGACTTTTGCCATTATTCTCACCTTTGTTTCTTTAATTCTTAAACTTTATGAACCGTAATCTCCGAATGCGGACAATATGCTTGGCGCTAAATCTTTTTGTTGGAACATGTTTGTTCCGTGTCCTGCGTTTTCATAAACTAACAATTCCGCTGTTGGGTTTGTTTGTTTCAAATATAGTGCGCTCTGGTATGCGTAATCGTCATCCTTGCTCGCCACTATCAGGAATGGTTTGTTGAATCGTGAGTATTGAGTTACGATGCCGTGATAGTCCACTCCTGGGCTTAATAGAACGAGTGTTTTCACGTCTGGATCATTTTGAGCGTAGTTTAGAGCTACGTTTGCACCTATGCTTGCTCCGAGTATGCTTAGTTTTTTGGTGTTTGCTCCGCTGTTTTCCAGCGCTGATTTCGCCGCTTCAACATCGTAAACCATTTTGTTATAATCATCCGTTGTAAATTTGGTTAGTGTTCCTGTTGATAGTCCGTGTCCTCTTAAATCAGGAATTATAACCGCGTATCCGTTTTGTTGAAGCCATTTTCCTACGCCATCAAGGTCTTCTCGGCTTCTTTGATACATGTGCAATAATATGATTCCTGGTCTTCCTTGGTTTGGATAAAGCTGGTACGCGATTGTTTCGCCGTCGCGTGTCGCTACTGTGCCTGATGGCATTTTTCCTGTTAGAACTGGCAAATCCGGCACTGTTCTTTGTTCAGCTTGTTGTGCGCAGGCAACCAGTATTAAGAAGAGTATTGACGCGAAGCAGAGGTATTTCATTGGGCTGCTGGTTCCGTCGTTTCGGATTCAACTGCGTCTGGCGCGGTTGGTGGCGGTTCGTATTGCGGTGTTGGTGGCAGTGTTTCCTGCGCGGTTGGAGTTTGCGTTTCCATTTTTTGTTCCGCAGGTGAGCACGCAACTAACAATAGAAGCGCTAGAACGATTGCTATTATTCCTCTTTTCATATGTGTCTTCCTGTTCTGTGGTTATTTAAAAGTTGCGTCGTATAATATATACGCCGGCAAAGAACATTGGAATGCACAGCCATTGTCCCATTGACAGCCCAAAATGTACTGGCATGTCTTTCAAAAACTCAACTCCGAAACGGGCGATTGAGTAAAGAACCAAAAATAGTCCAAATATTGTTCCTTCTTTCCAATTTTTGTTTCTGCAAGAAAATAGTATGCAAAATATCACAACATTGTATGCCGCTTCGTAAAGTTGTGTTGGATGTCTGGCGCCTGTGACTCCTTGAAACACTACGCCCCATGGCAGTTCGGTTATTTTGCCGTATAGTTCTCCGTTGATGAAGTTGCCTATTCTTCCTAGCGCGTTGCCCAAAACTAATGGAACTATGAATATGTCTGTTGTTTTCCAGAGGTTTATTTTGTGTTTTTTTGTGTACCAGTATGCCGCGAGGAATATGGCTATTAGTCCGCCGTGGAATGAGAGCCCTCCTTCCCAGATGTACAACATTTTTATTGGGTTCGCGAGATAATATGCGGGTTCGTAGAATATTATTTCAAATATTCTCGCGCCAATTATCATGGCGATAACAAGTATTCCCATGAATGTGTCGAGTTGTTTTTCGCTCATCGCGAGTTTTCCTTTTCTTATCGCCGCTCGAACGTAATAGAAAGTGATAATGAAAGCGATTACGTACATCAGTCCGTACCATCTTATCTGAAGCGGGCCAAGATGTAATAAAACAGGATTAAGCGCGTGAGTGAACATTTAGTTCCTCCATTAAGTAGACTCGCAGGTAAGTCATTAGCGGAAGCAAAATTATTGCTGACGCCCATACTGATGCTGTTACGTTTATTGTTCCTATCGCGTAAAATATTGCGTATGGTATGAAAAACAATAGCGCGCCAGTGGCCAAGATAATTGAGCTTTTCTTGAAAGGTGTTTTGAAGTAAGCGAATGTTTTTTCGCGCGCGTATGCGAAGTTCGCCATTCCAAGTCCGGCGAAAAACAGTATCATCATTATGTTTCCCGCCACGTCTATTGTTCCAGGTTGCAGGCTTTCAAGCAGTCGATATCTTAAATTCAACATAAAATCCGTTAATTTATAGACAATAAACAGAGCGAACCAAAACAAGTTTATTTTCGCGAAAGTTATTATTGATTTAACATATCCTGCTGAATAAAAATATTTTTTGGCGATGAACCAGCTTGTTCCCTGTATCAGGACGTATGTTGCGAAAATTATTGCGAAATATATCGCTATGTTCACGAACAGCGCTGTTGTGACGTTGCTGTTGGCGAGAACGCTGAACAGTTCCGGCTGTTCTTGGGCAATGCCTCTTGAGAATTCTTGGGCTATTTTGCTGAATTGTTCCACCATTATTACGCTGACTGGCGAGGTGAATAACCCCAGCGCGACAAAAAACAGGGCGTCCGTCACGGCGCCAAACACGGCCAGTGATGGTCTTTCTTTGATTTTATGCCACGCCTTCTTTAATGAGTGCATAGTTACCCAAATCCGCTCTTTGTTTTTAATGTTTGCGAACGTGCATAACGTTTATTAATCATAAGAGGTTTTTAAATAAAAAAAGATGGTGAATCTCTCTGAGCGCGAACAGCAGTTGCCTACTCATGTAATTGAGAAACTTATTGAGATGTCCGCCGAGTTTCCAAACATCCTGTCTCTGGGTCCTGGAGAGCCGAATTTCCCTCTTCCCCCTCCTTTAGTTTCTGAAGTCAAACGTCTTGCTAATGTTTCAAACCATTACAGTCCTGCGGGCGGTCTTAAAGAATTAAGAAACGCGATTTGCAAAAAAGTCAAAAAAGATAATCAAATCAATTGTTCTCCTGATAACGTTGTCGTAACTTGCGGTTCTCAGGAGGCTCTTTTGTTGTCTGCCGCTTCTTTGCTTGATGTTGGCGAGGAGATTTTGATTCCTGATCCTGGTTTTATGGGTTTTTTGCCGAGTTTTGAGATGTTTAACGCGAGCGTGAAGTCTTACAAGTTGTTTGAAGAATTAAACTACGAGCCCGATCCTGATGAGATTCGCCAGAATATTAATCCTAGAAAAACTAAGGCAATCCTCATTAATTCGCCCGCTAATCCAACTGGAAATGTTATTAGAAAGAAGATTTTGGAGGAAATCGCCGACATCGCTGTTGAGTTTGATCTCGCTATTTTTTCGGACGAGGCGTATGAGAAGATTTTGTTTGACGGCGCGAAGCACGTCAGCGTTGGCAGTCTTAATGGAATGAGCGACCGTGTTTTGACTTTCCAGACTTTTTCTAAGACTTACGCGATGTGCGGTTTTAGGTTAGGTTACGTAATAGCGCCTGAGAATATCGCGAAGGCAATCAAAAAAACCCACATTACTTCCACTATTAGCGCTCCGACTATTTCGCAAAAGTTAGGTATTGCTGCGTTAAGGCTTCCGTCAAAGTATACGGACAAAATGGTAAGGGAATACGACAGGCGAAGGAAAGTTATGATTCCAAGATTGAACGATATGGGAATCTCAACTCCTATGCCTAAGGGCGCGTTTTACGCTTTTGGCAATATTTCTCCGTTCAGCAGGAATAGCAAGAAGTTCGCGCTTGACTTGTTGAACAAAAAGAAAGTTGCTGTTGTTCCGGGTGTTGATTTTGGCCAGAATGGAGAGGCGCATATTAGACTGAGTTTCGCGTCTGATATGAAAGTTATTGAGAAAGCGCTTGACCGTTTAGAAGAGTTTGTCAGGAAGCGTTAGTTCTTGTTTTGATTTTTTTGCAGTTATTGTTGTTATTAGCGTCACTCTGTCAAATGGCCCGATTGTTTTCTTTCTTTCTTCAACAGGGGTTCCGTGGTATATTTCTGCCTCAGTTTTTACTTTTCTGTCAGAGTGCTCATTTACCGGCAATGTAAGTCCAAACATTAGGCATTCAGCCGGATAATAGTAAAGCGGAATTCGTGCTGAATGATTTTTGTTGGCGAATTCCGCCATGCTTTTGTAGCTATATCCGTATTTCTCCGCTGATTGAATAAATTGAGTGAATTCTTGGTATGTTTCTGGTTGTGGTATTTCTGGTGAGCTGTCTTCTAACCAGGTTGTGCGTTGTTTTAACAAAAATTCGAGGACTCCTTCTTTTTGTTTTACTTTGGCGAGTGTTATTGGTTTTGTATCATAAAGCGCGAGAACTTTCCAGCCATCTTCCCAGTATGTTTGAAGTCTTCCCGCTTTCGCGAATTTTATTGCTAGCCAGTTGTCGACTACCTTGAATGGTTTCGGGTCTTTTAATATTTGCTCTCTGTCTTGGCCAGTTATGTTTCTTGAGTCGTGAATTATTCGCAAAGCTTCCTTTGGTTTTGTGAAATTTAATCTTGAGAATTCTTGTATTACTTCGTACGCTAAATATGAGTGGTCCATCAAAAAATTTCTGGCAAAATAAGTATTTAAAGATTTATTCTCTCAAAAACTACAATATTGAGTATATGCTGCGAGGGCTCGGACTGCGTTTTCCGGGAAAGTGAAGCATGGAAGTCCGTTTTGCTCAAATTTTTCTTTTAATTCTAGAGAATAACTGCTTCCTGTCGTAACTATTACTATTGGCTTGTGTGATTTTTTGTAGAGTTTAGCCACAACGTCAACTATTTCCGTTGTTACGAGCGGCACTTGTGTCAGTATTGTTACAACAATGCTGTCGTTGTTTGTATCGGATATTGCCGCTTCAATTGCCAGCTTGTATCGTTCTACTGTTGCGTCACCAAGAACGTCTATAGGATTATGAACGACTACTGTTGGTGGGAAAACGCTTCGTAGTTTCTTTATTGCGGTTCCCGGCTGAGCCAAAGTCAGTCCATAATACACGACTGCGTCAGTTGTTAAAATTCCGTACCCTCCGCCGTTTGTTATTATTTGAACTCTTTTTCCCGATGCGCGGGTGTGAACTTGCTCGAACATTTTTGCAAACTCAAAAAGTTCTTCCATTTTGTGGGCAATAACCACATTCGCTTGCCTGAACGCGCCAAATGCGACGTCAGCGCTTCCCGCCAGACTGCCTGTATGAGAAAGAGCAGCCTTTCCTCCTTCGCTGCTTACTCCCGCTTTTATTGCGATGATTGGTTTTTTGCAGGATTTCGCAACTTCAAGAAATCTTCGTCCATCTTTTATTCCCTCGACGTACATGCATATGACTGTTGTTTGTGGGTCTTTTGACAGATATTCCAGCAAATCTGTTTCGTCGACGTTTGCCGCGTTTCCGTAGCTGATAAATTTGGAGAATCCGTAGTGTTCAAACGCGGCTAAATCAAGTATTGCGCTTCCTGTCGCTCCACTTTGGGATATGAATGATATTCCTCCTGCGTTGGGCCTCATTAGTCTTTCTTTTGGTAAAAATAATGTGTCCATTCCTGAGTGGGCGTCAAATATTCCTAGGCAGTTTGGTCCTATGCACGTTATTTTGTTTGATTTTAGTTTTTCCTGCAGTTCTTTTTCGAGTTTCTCGTTCCCTATTTCTTTGAATCCTGCTGAGATTATTATCGCGTGATAAATTTTTTTCTTTCCGAGCTCGTCAAGTATTGCGGGAACTGTTGGTCCCGGTGTGGCTATTATCGCGAGTTCTATTTCATTTGGAACGTCAAGCACGCTTGGATAGCATTTGTATCCTAGTATTTCTTTGGCGTTTGGATTTATTGGGTATAGCTCGAATTTTTTGCCCATTAATCCGCGGAATATTGTATATCCTACTTTTCCTACTTCGCGTGAAGCGCCTATAACCGCTATTTTTTTGGCGTGAAAGAACGTATCTAGGTTCATTCTATTTTCACCGTGTTGAACTTTACTCCTTCCTGTCCGAATTCCTTGACGTATTTTAGAGTCGGCTTTATTTCCGCTTCTTTGAATACTTTGGCCAATTTCTGCTTTGCTTTGGCGGGCGACTTTGATGTGTAGCGAAGTTCTATTTTGTTTTTTCTAAGTATGACTTGAGCTTCATCAACTTCTGAAACTTCTAAAGCTCTTTCTCGTACGGCGACTAGGTTTACTTTTGTTCCTTTTACTTTTTCCTCAACTATTCCCGTTACTTTGAGTGCTGCTTCCACATCTCGTATTCTGTTTACTTCGTGTATTCGCGTGACATTTAATCCTGTTTGAGGACATTGTGTATTTTCTACTTTTTTATAAACGTCGCCAAGCAAGTATCCCTCAAAAAGAGTTCCAGCGCCGTCTATGTTCCAAGTGGCTCCGTATCCGTTGTCGCTGAACTCCCATTCCGTCACGAAATCTTTGTCGGCTGAGTTTACTTGAACTGTTTTTATTATTGTTGAGAGTGGCGCCAAGTGATAGAATCCGCTTCGAGGTGAAAGTTCTGGCAGTATTGCTTCTTTTAACTCTGACGCTGCGTACAAATCTATGACTATTGCTTCACGAACTCCGCATTTTTTGGCGAGTTGCTCTATTCTTTCCCTTTCTGCCTGCAACATTTTTTGCGCGCCGTTAACGAATATTACTCGTTCTGGTAGTTTGGCTTTGCGTTCTATCATCATTGGGAGGAATCTGTTGCGCAAGTAGTCATTCATTCCGCAGATTACGTTTGGTTTTGCCTGAATCGCTATGCTAACCAGTCGTTCTGTCGGCACCGCTCCTCCAGCAGCAGTATTCAAATTTGTGTCGCAGTTTATGTCAAGCGCCCTGTGAACTGCGTGCCATCCTAAATGAGGGGCGTACGGGAACAGGTTCATTCCAATTAATCGTTCGTTTGGCAAATATTTTTTTATTAACAGCTCTCCAGCGATTTTCAAAATTTCATTCAAAGTTTCGTTTTGTGTTCTGGTCAACAAAACTGGCGCGGGGTTTCCTGATTCCGTTCCGCCCGAGAATATTAATGACTGGGGCATATAGTAGTTTTTGATTTGTTTTTCTTTGTTTTTTGAGAAGAACAATTCTACCGCTTCTCTGTTTTCTCCCGCGTCTTCAAGATAATTGAGATGGCGTTTGAATATTCCTTTTTGTTCCGGTTTGACAATGAACGCTTGGGGATTTTTGAGGTATGCCGATTTTTTTATCAATGGCAAACCTAATTTGTGCCAGTCCTGAACATTGGTTATCGAATGAGGGTCCGCTCCGTATTTTTTGAATAGTTCCGAGTAAAACTGGGTGTAAGGAAGCAAATGTTTGCAGGTGGCGCTGAATCTTATGTTTTGAAGCCGCTCTATTTTTTCAAAGCTAAATTGTTTTAGCTGGTCAAGTGTGAGATATTCGCGCAAGGCGTTTCACCTCTTTCATCGCGGCGAGTGTGGCTTTTTTGTAGTTTGCCTGCGTTTTTGCCAGTTTGAAATGCATTGGTTTTCCAATTGTAAGTTGAATGGTTTTTTTAAAGTTCAAAAATTTTTTGTATCTGTTCCAAAAATCATACGTCCAAATTCCTACCGGCACTATTGGAGCTTTTGAGTTTAATGCCAAAACGCCAAGTCCGTAGTGGGTTACAGTTTTCATTTCGCCGGTGTATGTTCGTTCGCCTTCAGGGAATATTGCGAGCGCTTGTCCTTTTCTTAATTTTTCAAGACCTTTCGCTGTTGAGCCTCCTATTCTTATGGCTCCGAAGTGCTCAAATATCGCGTTCCAGATTTGTCCCGTGAATTTAACGTCTGTCGCGAAGGTGTATAATTTGACGTTTTTGTAATACGCGCAAAGAAACAAAAGTATTATTCCGTCTATGTAGCTTTGATGGTTCGATGCTATAATGAACGGCGGTTTTGGCAGGTTTTCAAGTCCGTCCAGCCGTTTGATAAATAGCGAGATGAGTGGCCAGAATATGTGCTTGCTTATATCGTATACCATGTTCCTCTTTTTTGATTTATATATAGAGTGGCGCTTTAAAAACGTTTGGTGGAAAGGATTATAAATATCTTGAAGGCAAAAACCGCTATGAGATGGTTTGCGTGTTTGCTTGTGTTGCTGGCTGCCTGTTCATTTTTGAACAACCCTTCATCTAACGTTTCTGAATCTAATGAGTCGTTAATCACTGGAAGTGTTGTTCTTGAGGTTAATGAAACAGTCGAGCCAAGAACTGATGTTATCATTGAATCAATTGAGATGGGCGGTGAAATTGTTCCAATTCAAACAAATGAATCAGAATCAATGGCGAATCAAACTGAGTTTGCCGAGATTCCAAAAGATTACACTGTGGGGGAAGTTCACTCTTTGACTCCTCAGTTGGAGGATGTTGTTGAGGCGTCTCCTTGTTATCAATACACTTGGGAAGGAATCAGTCAGTACAATTCCACTTACAAGCTTGAAGTTAAGAAGAGTATTCGTTTTTCATATGTTGGCGCGAGATTGTTCAAGGGTTGGATTTTGTCAACTATGACTCTTAATGGAAAAGAAGTTATTGGCACCAAGAATGTTCAGGTTCTTGTGAATGATATGCAGGTTACTTGCGTTGATGAAGGTAACTTTTCTTTCGACTGGAGCAGGCTGGAAAAATAAGTGATTTTTAGGTAATCTTTTAAACAGATTTCATTTATAAGCTGTTATGAACGTTAAAGAGGTGTTCTCTTGGGGAATGTATGACCTTGCGAATACTATTTTTTCCGCTCTTTTCGTGACTTTTTTCTTTCCGTTTTTCGTGAAGCAATTTTTGGGTGGCACTGAGTTTCAGATTGGTTTGGTGTTTGGCCTAAGCATGCTTGCTGTTGGCCTAACTGTTCCTTTTATTGGAGCGTGGTCCGACCACGTCGGCAGGCGTATGCCGTTTATTCTGATTTTCACTGTTATTTGCTGCGCTCTCACTTACGCTGTTGGTTTGGTTCCTTTGTACGCCGCTTTGTGGTTTGGCGGTTTGGCGAATTACGCTTATCACGCCGCGCTTACAACTTACAACGCGTTGCTTCCCAAAATCGCGAAGCCTAATGAGCTTGGCAATGTCTCAGGAATTGGCACGGCGATGGGCTATCTGGGCACTCTTATCGGGCTTGGTGTCGCGGCGATGTTTCTTTCGCAACTTGGCTGGGAAACCGAAGCGGGAGCTAAAGCTGTTTTCACAATTACCGCAGTTCTCTTTTTTGTGTTCTCCCTGTTTCTTTTCTTTGGAGTTAAAGAAAAAGCCAACAAAACATCCACACATACTGCCTTAAAAGAAGCATATTACAAAATGAAACCATTTCTGTACTTTATTATTTTTTCATTCTCACTGATACTTTTAATTTCAATAATTTCAGTTTTATTAGCAACAATATTAGAAAAAATCATAGTTCAATTCACAGACGTAAACAAATATGTTGAATGGTCGATAAATATTTTATGCGTATTAATTGCAATTAAAATTGTTAGCCCACTCTTCAAAAAAGTTGTCAACAAGGTAGGAAACAAAATAATGCCAAAAAAATTCTTTTATTTCCTTATCGCGATGTTTTGTTTCGCGAACGCGATTAACGCGGTAATTTTGTTCTTGTTTTTGTTCGCGAGAGAAGAAATTTCCCTTACGGTTCAGATGTTTTTTATCGTCTATGTTATCCAGTCGTTTGGTGCGGTTGTGGGTAGTTTTGTCTCCGGCAAGTTGACTGACAGGTTTGGCGCGAAGCGTGTTCTTGTTTGGGCTGGTTTTGGTTGGATTGGCGTTATTTTGATGCTTTATTTTGTGAAGAATGTTGAAATGTTCGTTGTTGCTGGAACGTTGGGCGGAGCCTTCCTAGGTATGTGGACTACCGCTCAGCGTCCTAAGCTTGTCGAGATGGTTTCAAAGAGCACTGTTGGACAGTTTTTTGGTTACCTTGAGCTTACGAACAAGTTCAGCGGCGTTCTTGGACCTATTGTTTTTGGCGCTTTGGCGAGTTTCGTTAGTTATGGCTGGGCGATGCTTTCTTTGATTGTGTTTTTCGCTGTTGGTCTTTTCACTCTTCGTTTCGTTCCGGGTGATGGAAAATGATGCTTTCTTTGAACGACGCGCTAAACAGGCTTAATATTCCTATTGCGAAGTTTGAGCTCGCCGATTCTCTGCAAAAGGTTGAGCGCGCGCAGAAAAAGTTTGGTTTTCCTTGCGTTCTAAAGTTAGTCTCGCCGAAAGTTGTTCATAAAACTGAGGAAGGTGGTGTTAAAGTTGTTCATGACCCTGCCGAGCTTCAGGAAACTGCCAATTCTTTTTTGAAAAAAGGCAAGGTTCTTGTTCAGGAGAAGTGCGATGGTGTTGAGTTGTTTTTGGGTATTAAGAATGATCCTTCTTTTGGCCACGTTCTTTTGGCAGGTGTTGGCGGCATTTTTGTTGAAGTGTACAAGGATATCTCGTTTAGAGTTTGCCCGATTTCAAAAAATGATGCTGAGCAGATGCTTGATGAGCTTAAGGGCAGGAAATTGTTGGAGGGCATTCGTGGAATGAAGCCTGTGAATAGAAAGGCGCTTGTCGGCGCTATGGTTTCTTTGTCGCATCTTCCAAAAAAGGTCGAAGGTCTTGAAGAGCTTGACGTTAATCCTTTGTTCGCAAACGATAAGAGCGTTGTGGCTGTTGACGCCAGAATTGTATTAAGAGATTAAAGAATTAATCCACTATTGGTATCGTTATCGCTCTTGAGAAATCGGTTGGCTTTAACGCGGTGCATTCTACGTATTCATAAGTCATTTGTGGGCTTATGAAAAGCAATAACTTGTCGTATTCCGGTGTTTCCTGAGTTACGTCAACTGGAGCTGGCGCCTTTACCGGTCTTGTTTCGTAGTATGGCTGGCTGTTGGCGTTTAATGTTGCTGTTTTGCTTCCTCGGTATACTTCTAGGGTGTTTAGTTCAGGCCCGAATTCCGAGCGCATCGCGTCGTAGTCCCATGATACTCCTATCCATTGTCCCGCTCCTTTTTCTGTGTTGTACAAGCACGCTTGCGCGTTTGGCAGTTCGTATTGTCTTGGTATGAATGTATTGGTTACTGTTATTGTGTATATTGGCACCGGCGGTTTGCTGTATTCTACTTGCCCTTCTTTGTAGACAGTTACTACTTGGTCTAATTTTAATGATGGAACTGTTGTTGTTTGGACTGTCCATCCGTATGGAACTGCTGATAACCCAACTAAAATTCCAATCAGTACTAGGCTTATTATCGCGAGTGTCCCGCCGTGTCCTGTTGGTTTTTTCTTTTTCTTGTCTGTTGACTTGTGCAGTCTCCAGCCAACGAATATCATAACCAGTGATGACGCGACAAGCAATCCCACAATTGCGTTTCTTCCTAGTTTGAATGCGTCTATCCAGTACATTATGGTCATCGCGTATGTGAACACGGATGTGATGTAGATTAGTCTGTAGAATCTTTTGCTTCGTAAGTACACGATTAGCATTACTATTAACAATGGAACAAGTAAGACCCAAAACACTACCGGCGCCCAGCTCGCGTACATTACCAGTCACGCTCCTTTAGGTAGTTTGCTAGGAAGTAAAAGAACCCTGTTAGCAGGAGTAAAGCGACTATTTTGAAGATTCGGCTCATTTGGAATAAGTATTCCCATGTGAAGTACAAAACTGCCGCTATCATAAATATAACGCCTACGGTGTAGAATATGTATTCTGTTTTCATCTTTCTTCCAATCGTTATTTGTCCTTATTTAAGTTTTCTGTACGGCAATATGTCGCAGGAATTGTTGTGTTTCCGCATTGGCAAATTCCCCCTTCACAAAGGCATGGCTCGTTGTCAACAAAGCAATTTGCTGTCGCCGCGCCTGTTGGCGAATTCATATTAGCGAATGTGAATCCGGCCAAAACGCCTATTGCGAATATTGCCAGGAAGAATGTTAATTTCATGCTAGAGCCTTGAGTTCTTCAGCGCTTTTGACGCCGTATTCAACCTTGTCTCCGATTATGAAAGCGGGAGTTCCTTGAACAAATTTGCCTGTTTTTGCCTGCGCGCAGTTTATATCTATTTCCTCTATTTTGTATGGCAGTTCGTTCTCAATTCCGGATAATATTTCCCATTGTTGTTCGCAGTATTTGCATCCGGGTTGCGAAACCATTACTACCTTAGTTTCACCTTTGCCGTGTTCTATCGCGGTGCAGGCTTCAGCGCTTGTTGAGAATAATGATAGCGCGAGAACGACTCCTCCCACGATTATCAATGCTATCCAAAATTTCATTCTTCTTCGCTATATCTGGTTATTTAAATAGGTTATGAACGCAAAAAGCTTATAAATTAGGACGTGATGAAAAAAAGCATGAAACTCAAGTTTAAATGTGGCAGTTGCAATTGGAAATTCACTAGAGTTCAGAAGCCAAATATGTGCCCTTACTGCGGCAAGCCTGCTGTCATGGAAGACATTACTCAGGCGGCTGATGACTTGCTTAGAGAATTTGATTAACAGTTTATTTTCTTATTAATAACATTTGAATAAAAAATTAATAACTTATTGCGCGGTTACGTTCTTATAGACCAGTTCTTCGCCAATTGATTTCAAGTAGCTTTCAAGTTGTCCGATTTGTCTAAATACATACGTTCCATCGGCCTCAGAGGTTCCTACCTGCGCCCACGCTGTTGAGAGTGTCGGGTATGCTGAAGCGTCTTGTGATAGTATTACTGTTGGAATCATTGTTATGTTGTATTTTTTGATTAGGTTCTTTCCTTCTGTTGTTGAGGCGTCAACCATTTTTTCTTCTTTTACATAAAGGCTGAAACTGTCCTTTAGTAGCTTGTTGTACGCGGTTGTTTCAAAGCAGTTTGTGCAGGTTTTGTCAACGATGTAAGTCATTGTTACCGCGCCTTCAAGTTTTCCCGTCTCAACATTTTTGTATGGAGGGTTTAGTGTTCGAAGAACCAATGTTCCGTCTTCTTCCTGAGTTCCGAAGTCGTTCCAGACTTGTTGTATTTGTTCGTAAGCTAAAAGTTCTTCGTTGAATAGCATGGTTGGAATGTTTTCTATGTTGTATTTTTCAATGAGTTGTTTTCCTTTTTCGCTGCTTGCTTCGATTGTTTCGCGGTTTTTGACGATTATTCCCGCGGTCGTCATTTGGTCTTCTATTAGGCTTATGTTGAAGCATTCAGTGCAGGCTGAATCAATTATTCTTGTGATTGTTACGTATCCTACTATTCCTTTTTTGGCGACGTCATAGTATGGGGCAGGTATTTTTGTGAATATTTTGGCTCCGTCTTTTTCTTCAAGCTCCGGCAAATCGAGAGAGCTTATGTCTCCTGTAAATATTATTGCGGGGAGTCTTGTCAGGCCGTATTTTGTTATGTATTCATCCGCTTTATCCATTGTGACGTTTTCAATTTCTTTTATTGTGTAATCAACTTGCAGGAGTTGTATTGCTGGTTCTATGTCATAACAGTCGGCACAGTCCGCTCCCACTATTATCAAATTAAGTTCCGCCGTTTCAGCCTGTTTTGCTGGCTGTATTCCGTAAATTAGCCAGGTTCCTGCTGCGAGAACGATTAAGAATACTATAGTCAATGGAAGTATCGCGCTTGATGGTTGTTTCGCGTTGTGGTCGTGATGGGCGGTTTTGTTATGAGCGTGGGTTTTTTGGTGAGTTTCTGAATTTTGCTCGTCAGTCATTTTTCTCACTCAAATGTGCATCCTGTTTTTTCGGCAAGAACGGAAAATTCTAGTTTTCCTACTTCTCTGTTTCCGTCCGCAAATTCCCACGTTGGGTATGACGCGATTCCGGCTTGCGAGCAGAATTCTGTTTGTGTTTTGTCTGGCTTGCTGCATTCTATGTATGATATGTGTTCCCAGCTGCTTCCAAACGCTTCTTTTTGGTCTGTGCAGTGTGGGCACCAGAACGCTCCGTACATTTTAGCGCCGTTTTCTGTTAAACATTTTGCGAACGCGTCTCCAGGTCCTGATGATGTCGCTGTGCACGCCGCTAGAAACAATAAGGATATTGCCGCTGTTAATATCGCCGCTTTCATGTTTCTTGCTCGAGTGTTTTAATATTTAAGTGTTGTGAATATCTTTAAATACTGCCGTAAATAGATTTGAACTATGGATAAGGAAATAGCGAAAAGTGTTCGTATCTTTGCGCTTGATAACGCGAGAAAATACAATGGCGTTCCTAATATGGGTTCTGTTATAGCCAAATTAATCGGCGAGCGTCCTGAAGTTAAATCCCAGTTGAAAGAATTGACTCCGCTCATAAAAGAGATTTGTGAGGAAGTTAAGTTGTTGACTGTTGAGAAACAGGTTGCCGAGCTTCAGAAGACGGCCCCTCATTTGCTTGAGGAAAAGAAGGTCGAAGAAAAGAAACTTAAGCCGTTGCCAAACGCGACAAAAGGAAAAATTGTGATGCGTCTTGCTCCAAGTCCCAGCGGTCCGCTTCACATTGCTCACGCCGTTGTGTTTTCCTTGAGCGGTTTGTACTGTAAAGAATATGATGGAAAGCTTTTCTTAAGAATCGAGGATACGAATTCTGAGAATATTTACGAGCCGGCTTACAAAATGATCGAGAATGATACGAAGTGGTTTACTGATGATGGGATCGACAAAGTGATCGTTCAGTCCGATCGTCTTGACAAATATTATGACGCGATGGAAAAATTAATCGAGATGGATAAGGCTTATGTTTGCACTTGCACAGGTGATGAGTTTCGCGCCTTCTCGCTGAAAATGAAGCCGTGCCCCTGCCGTGACCTTCCAAAAAAAGAGCACCATACCAGATGGGACAGGATGTTTCTTGATTTTAAGCCCGGAGAAGCTGTTGTTAGAATTAAAACGGACATTAAAGACCCTAACCCCGCCATGCGCGACTGGCCGGCTTTTAGAATTAACGACAGCGTCCACCCAAGACAGAATACCAAGTATAAAGTTTGGCCTTTGATGAATTTTGCCGTTGCAATTGATGACCACGAAACTGGAGTTACTCATACCATTAGAGGAAAGGACCATATGGATAACGCGAAGCGTCAAAAGTGTATTTATGACGCGTTTGGCTGGAAGGAACCGACTCATCTTTACACTGGCAGGATTAATCTGGAAGGCCTTGAGATTTCAAAAACCAAAGTTAAGGCGCAAATTGAACGCGGCGAGTATGATGATTGGGACGATATTCGTCTTCCATTTTTGGGAGCCATGCGACGCCGTGGTTTCCAGCCTGGCGCATTCCAAAAATTCGCGGTTGATATCGGTCTTGGTATGAATGACAAGAATGTTCCCGCTGATGATTTTTTCAAAACTTTGGAAGCGCATAATAGGGAAATCATTGACCCTATTGCGAATCGTTATTTCTTTGTTGAAACACCTGTTGAGATTAAAGTTAATGGAGCTCCGAAACAAACAATTGAGATTCCTCTTCATCCTGAAAATAAAAAACGTGGAAATCGTGAATTCGAGACAGGCGATAAGTTTTGGGTTTCAAAGTCCGATCTATCTGATATCAAAGCTAAAAAGTTGTTCCGCTTGAAGGATTGTCTTAATTTCAAGAAGGACGGGAAGGGCTACGAGTTTGACAGCGTTGAGTACGAGAAATTCCGTAATGTTGGCGATGCGACTTTTACTTGGCTTCCTGTTGACGCGAAAA
This sequence comes from uncultured Methanosarcinales archaeon, assembly GCA_964572035.1. Lineage (GTDB taxonomy): Archaea > Nanobdellota > Nanobdellia > Woesearchaeales > ARS49 > CAZNDX01. The sequence goes on along the minus strand of CAZNDX010000002.1, from coordinate 65,172 downwards.
ACGTCAGTGTTGAAGTTTTGATGCCTGACAAAAAGCTGAAAGTCGGCCTTGGCGAATCCGGATTAAAGAAACTTAAAGTTGGAGATATTGTTCAGTTTGAGCGCTTTGGTTTCTGCCGTCTTGACAGCAAGGAAAAAGATAAGTTGACTTTTTGGTTTGCCCATAAATAATTATTTTAACGCGATTAATCTTGCCTTGAGAAGTCCTATTCTTCTTTCTATTGTGCCTATTTTTCTTTTGTCGTGCTTTTCCTTTTTGGCTTTCTTTAGGAGTTTTTGAAGATTAAAGTAGTGTTTTTTGAGCTCGTTAATTCTTTCTTTTTTCGTTTGGAAGTGGCTTTTGACTTTGTGCTCTATTTGGTCTATTCTTTCCTGTCTTTGTTTTTGTGTTTCAAGGTATTTGCCGAGTTTCTTCTCGAGGTTTACTATTCTTCCTTTCAAGTCATGATGAAGCGAGTCTTCGCCTTTTTGTGTTGATTGTATTGCTTTTTCTCGCGCTATCGCTTCGCGAAGGTGAATTTCCAACTCATCGAGATGTTTGTGCAAGTTTTTGGTTGATAATTTGCGAAGCTGCTGAAGAGTTATCTGCACTTTCTTTCGGGATATTTCTCTCTCCGCCTGCTTTTGCGCAGATTTTGCTAAATATGTTAAAAACAGAGCGCTTTTTCCGCGGTCTACTAATTCATCGCCAATATCTAAAGGCAAACTCATAGTCCAAAGGTTCTTCGTTTTGGTAGCGGTGGCAATGGCATCCCCGGAGGAACTCCTGGAGGCATTGGTCCTGCTTGCGCGCCCATCGCGTTTACTGGTTGTGCGTTTGGCTGTTCCATTTTTGGTGGAACGTTGAATCCAGAGGGCGACGGAGGTGAGCTGTATGTTTCGAATCCGCCTTCCGTTCGTCCTTTATCTTTTACCATATCTGCAAGCGCCAATATCCCGCTTGCGATTTCGCTGTTTTGTTCAAGAATTTTGTTCATTTTTTCAAGAAGCGGTCTCATTTTATCAGTAAAGGATAATCCGCCTTCTTCTACGCGCATTTCGTGTGACGCGTCTTCAAATATTGTGATGAGCTTGTCTAGTTTTGCGTTGACTTCCAAGAGTGAGACTTGTAGTTTCTTGCTTGGCGCGACTTCAAACTCTTTGAGTTTTGATAGTTCTTCTTTTAGGTCTTCTATTTCGCGATGGGGAAGTAGTTCGTATTCTTCTTCCTGTGCAGGAATCTCTTCTGGCATATATATCACCCTCTTTGTATATACTCTAACGGCGAGGTTGATATATAAATATTTCGAGAAGAATGTGAAAAGAAAATGAAAAACTTAGTATTCGCCGCCCATTGCGCCAGGAGGTGGCATCTGGGTGTTTTGTTTGCCGCCTGCGATGACGTCGTCTATTCGCAGTATCATTTGGGCGACTTCTGAGGCGCTTGAGATTGCCTGTGTCTTTATCTTCAGTGGCTCAAGTACGCCTGCGTTCCACGCGTCTACGACTTTTGCCTTAAAGACGTCTATTCCTGCCCATTTTTGTTTTTTATCGTGCGCCGCTTTCATTTGAACCAGCATGTCTATTGGGTCAAGTCCTGCGTTTTCAGCGAGCGTGCGAGGTATTACTTCCAGCGCGTCGGCAAAAGCCAGTACTGCCAATTGCTCTCTTCCTTCAAGTGAGTCTGAGTATTTTCGCAATTGTCTTGCAACTTCAACTTCTGGAGCTCCTGCGCCTGCGACCACTTTTCCTGATTTTAGCGCAGCGGCAACATCTCCGATTGCGTCAGTCATTGCGCGTTTGGCTTCGTCTACGACGTGTTCTGTTCCGCCGCGTACGAGTATTGTTACCGCTTTTGGATTTTTGCAGCCCATTACGAATGTTAATTCGTCGCTTCCTACTTTTCTTTCCTCTACTTCTCCTGCTGTTCCCAGGTCTTTGGCTGACAAGTCTTTAAGCGAGGAAACTATGCGTGCTCCCGTCGCGCGGGCTAGCGCTTCCATGTCTGATTTCTTGACGCGTCTCGCCGCGTATATGTTATTTTTTGACAGGTAATGTTGAGCCAAATCGTCAATTCCTTTTTGGCAGAATACAACATTGGCTCCTGATTTGACTATTGTTTGCACCATTTCGTTTATCATTGTATCTTCCTGCGCCAGGAATGCGTGCATTTGTTCGGGTGATGTTATTTCTATTTTGGCGTCAATTTCTGTGTCTTTTATCTCGATTGCAGCGTCAAGTAGCGCTATTTTTGGTGTTTTGACGTGTCTTGGCATTCCTGGGTGGACTGCTTCTTTTTCGATGACTATGCCTTCAATTAGTTCTGTGTTTTCGACGGCTCCGCCTGTTCTTTTTTCGAGTTTGATGTTGTCTTTGTCAAACACTATTTGTCCGTGTTCGTGGTCTATTACTCGTTTGACCGCTTTTACCGCGATATCTGATAGTATGTCTTTGACGCTTTCTGAGCTTTTTCCTGTTAGTGCTGTTCCTGCTATTTTGCGAAGTAGCGCGTCATCTTTTTCTGTTATGTTTTCAGCCATTTGCTGGAGTACTTCCTGCGCTTTTTGTTCCGCAAGTCTGTATCCTCTCGCAATGACTGTTGGATGGACGTTTTGGTCCAAAAGTTCTTCCGCTCTGCGGAGAAGTTCGCCGGCGATTACTACTGCAGTTGTCGTTCCGTCGCCTACTTCCGCTTCCTGTGTTTTGGCGACTTCTACTATCATTTTCGCCGCTGGGTGTTCAACGTGCATTTCTTCTAGAATTGTGACTCCGTCGTTTGTGATGGTTATGTCGCCCATTCCGTCAACTATCATTTTGTCCATTCCTTTTGGCCCAAGGGTTGTGCGGACTGTTTCAGCCACCAGCTTGGCTGCCATGATATTGTTTCGTTGGGCGTTCTTGCCTGTAGTTCGTTGAGTGCCTTCCGGCAGGATGAAAATAGGTTGTACTTCTCTGTTTGCCATGTTAATCCCCCTATTCTCTATTGTGTCCAGTAAGTATTTATAAGCATTATGCTCTTTGGGCTTGTTATGATTATTACTATTTCAGGAACTCCTGGTTCTGGAAAATCTACTGTCGCGAAAGCCATCGCTAAAGCGCTTAAACTAAAGCATTTCTCTGCCGGTGATTTTATGCGCGCTCTTGCCGCTGACAAGGGTGTTTCGCTTGCCGAGCTTTCTAAAGAAGCTGAAAAATCTGATAAAATCGACAAGGAAATTGACGCGAGGAATGTTGAGCTTTTCAAAAGGGAGGATAATTTTGTTATTGATTCTCGGTTGGCTTTTCATTTCGCGCCTAAAAATCTTAAGGTTATCAAGATTTTCTTGATTTGCAACACAAAGGAGGCGGCGAGAAGAATTTACGGAGATGTTCTTTCGAACAGGCGTTCTGTTGAGTCAGAAATCAAAACTCAAAAGGATGCTGAAAAGGCCATTGCGAGTAGAATGAAAAGTGAAGTCAAGCGTTACAAAAAGTATTACGGCGTTGATTATCTTGACGAAAAGAATTATGATTTGGTGCTCGACACATCCAATATCTCAATTGAGCAGGCTGTCGGCAAAGTTCTGGACTTTATTCAAAATAAAAAGTGAAGTTTTTTAAAGTGGCAATTGTCCGCAAAAGGCATGCCAATCAAAAAGCACGATTTTGTTGAAATTGATTACACTGGTAGAATCAAGGACACTAATGAGGTCTTTGACACGACTGATGAGAAAACAGCTAAGGAAGCTCAAGTCTTTACTCAGGGCGCGAACTATAAGCCAGTTATTATTTGCGTTGGAGAACATCATATTTTGCCTGGAATTGATGAATTCTTGATTGGCAAGGATGTTGGAAAGCATAAAGTTGAGCTTGGTCCAGATGGCGCGTTCGGTAAAAAGCGCGCTGAGCTTGTTCGTATGTTGCCTCAAAAAAAGTTTGAGGAGCAGAAGATTCAGCCAATGCCTGGTTTGAGATTGAACATCGATGGCTCGATTGGAATCATCAAGTCAGTTTCCGGTGGCAGAGTTGTTTTGGACTTTAACCATCCTCTTGCGGGTCGCGATGTTTCCTACGATATCAAAATCAACAGAATTGTTTCTGACAAGAAGGAGCAGGTTTCTTCCTTGATGCGGGTTCTTTTGGGAATTCGCGAGCCAAAAGTTGAGCTTGATGGAAAGAAAGCCAAGGTTTTCCTGCCTGTTGAGCTTCCTAAAGAATTGCTTGACGCTTTGAAGAAGAAAGTCTCAGAGCTTACTGGACTTGAGATGGAATTGGTCGTCGAGAAAAAAGACAAAAAGTAATCTATACTTTTGTCTCTCACAATCCTTATATATTCAGTCTTTTAGTGAAAAGTTGTAAAGGGGACTTTATGGATTTTATCAAAACAGCCGCTCAGAATTCACAAAAAATTGGCCACCCTAAAGGCGTTTCTAGACAGACTTCTAACCCACTTGATACTGAGCTTGAGGAATTAATTTCAAGGCAGAAAGCGAGCATTAAGGTTGTTGGTTGCGGCGGTTCCGGAAATAACACTATTAATCGAGTGGCTGAAGTTGGCATTGAGGGCGCCGAGACCATTGGAATAAATACTGACGCTCAGGATTTGCTTTACACTTCCGCTGACAAGAAAGTTTTAATCGGACGAGAAAAAACAAAGGGGATGGGTGCAGGTTCTAATCCTGGTGTTGGTGAGGAAGCCGCGAAGGAAAACGAGACTGACATTAAGGCTTCTCTTCAAGGCGCCGATATGGTTTTCATTACTTGCGGTCTTGGTGGTGGAACTGGTACTGGCAGTGCTCCTGTTGTTGCTGAAATTGCGAAGAAGCTTGGTGCTTTAACTGTCGGCATTGTTACTATGCCTTTCACGATGGAAGGAAACAGGCGTTACGAAAACGCAGTTATTGGTTTGGAAAAGCTTCAGCAATTCGCCGATACGCTTATTGTAATTCCAAATGACAAGCTTCTCGAATTGGCTCCTGACCTTCCTTTGCAAACAGCTTTCAAAGTTGCTGATGAAATTCTAACCAACGCGGTAAAAGGTATTGCTGAACTCGTTACGAAGACTGGTCTTGTTAATTTGGATTTTGCTGATATTCGCGCTGTTATGAGTAATGGTGGCGTTGCTTTGATTGGGGTGGGGGAATCTGATAGCGAGAACCGCGCGGTTGAGGCTGTTGAAAAAGCGATTAATAATCCGCTTCTTGACGTTGATATTGCTGGTGCCTCCGGCGCGTTGATTAATATTTCTGGAAGCAAAGATATGACTTTGAGCGAAGCTAGAAAAGTTGTCGAGACTGTTTCCGAACGCTTGTCAGAGGACGCGAAGATTATTTGGGGTGCTCAAATTTATGACGACCTTGGCGGAACTTTGCGCGCGATGCTTATTGTTACCGGCGTTCACAGTCCTCAGATCTTTGGAAAAACCAAGCGTTTGTCCGAAGCGACAAAGGAAGAGATTAGGACTGAATTGGGCATCGACTTCGTTGACTAAGTCAGGGGAACGCAGGGGGTTGGTGGTTGAAATTCTAGTGTATGCGAACGAAGCCGAATTTTATTCATCACTCCAAAACCTTAATAAACCACTTCTCGTGTTCTTTGCGTATGGCTGAAGAGAAACCAAAAGCTGATGGAGATGAGCAGACTGAATTTTTATCTGACAAAACTGAACCTTTAGTTCCTGAACAGCCATCGCAGGAAGATGAAGCAGGTCCTGATTTTCAGGATGAGCAGGTTCAGGCAAAGCCAAAAGATGAAGTTTCTGAAAAACTAAAGAGCGAGCCAAAGGCGATTGGCGCGCCAATTCCAGGCAAGTTTGACAAATTAAAAACTTTTGTTGTCGAGTGCAAGAGAGTTCTTCGCGTTACGAAAAAGCCAAACAAAGAGGAGTTCCAGACTATCGTTAAAGTTTCAGCGATTGGTATGGGCATTATTGGTGTTCTTGGCTTTTTAGTTCACTTTATTAAGGAAATTTTCTTTTAAGGAAACCTTTATAAACCCCCTCTATATCCTTTTGTGTATTATTCTCGTGGAGAATTTCAAAAATGGAAAACGACCAGAAAGCACTTCCAAAAATCGCGGGCGCCGAAACTGCGCCGGTTGAAGTAAAGGAAGTCGAACAAAAGAAAGTTGAAGAGAAGAAATCTGAAATTTCTACTCATATTTTCGCGCTTAGAACTACCGCTAACCGTGAAGATCAAGTTATGGATTTTTTGGTTAGCAATGTAAAGAAAAAGAAAATTCCTTTGTTCGCGGTTATCCGTCCGCACGGTATGCGCGGATATATTTTCGTCGAGGCCCCTGACCGCCAGGTGGCTGAAACTGCCGCGTTTAACGTTCCTTATGCGAGAGGCATTTTGCCAAAGGAAATTCAGTATTCCGAGATTGAGCACATGCTTGAGCAAGTCAAGCGCGACATTGACATTAGAAAGAGCGACGTTGTTGAAATTATTGGAGGTCCTTTCAAGCGCGAGCAGGCGAAGGTCTCCCGTGTTGACAAAGCTAAGGAAGAGGTTGTTGTCGAGTTGCTCGGCGCAGCTGTTCCTATTCCAATTACCGTCAAGCTTGACATGGTAAAGGTTATCAGAAGAGAGGCCGAAGCTCCTGCGGAGGAGCAGTCCTCTGAATAGAAAGGTTTTTAAATACCACACAAGGGGTTTTATATTATGGGTAAGCAAACAGTGGAGGCGATGGTTGAAGGCGGCAAGGCTACTGCAGCTCCGCCTCTAGGTCCTGCCCTGGGTCCTCTTGGAGTTAACATCGGCCAAGTTATTTCTGAAATTAACAAAAAGACCGCTGATTTCAAGGGTGTTACTGTTCCTATCAAGATTGTTGTTAACGAGGACAAAAACGTAACCATTTCAGTTGGTACCCCTCCTGCTTCTGCGCTTATCAAGCAGGAAGCGCACATCGAAAAGGGTTCCGGTGTTCCTCAATCCGATCTTGTTGCTGATATCAAAATTGAACAGGTTATCAAAATCGCGAAAATGAAAGGCGACGACCTTTCAGGCAATGACATGTTCGCCAAAGTTAAGGAAGTCGCTGGAACTTGCAACAGCATGGGTGTCATGATTGAGGGCAAGCGCGCGATGGATACTATTAAAGATATTAACAAGGGAATGTTCGCTGAAACTATCAAGGCGGGCAAAACCGAGCTTTCCGCTGAAGCTCTTCGAGAGATTGAAGAGAAGAAAAAGAAGCTTGCTGCCGATATTGAGAAACGTAAGGCCGAGTTTACAGCGACTGCTAAGCAGATTATCGAGTCTATGGCTGGTCAGCCTCGTGGTGCGATTAAGGCTAAGTTGATTGAAGCCAAGATCCCAACCGCGATGATTGAGGAATTCTTGCCGGCCGAAACTGCTGCGGCAAAGCCTGGCGAAGCTGCTCCTGCGGCGAAGAAGTAGGACTGTTTTCTTTTTTCAAAACCTTTTTAAAATACCATTCTATTTATTCGTGAATGACTGTTTCAAGAGGTGTTGGCGGAATTATTGCGGCTATTGCCGGCATTCTCGTTGTTGTTATCGCTGTTGTGATTTTAATCGCGGTTTTAACGCCAAATTCCAATCCTTCCGGCTTGATTTCAAAGTCTATTGAGCTTAGAAACGCGAAGACTCCTATTGAGCGCGCGAATCTGATTACTTCCATTGATGATGAAGTTGCGAATTTGGGGAGCGGCGATGTGAAAGAGCAGTGGGACAGGATGCTTTCCTGTCTTTCAGAAGTTTGTCCTGATGAGGCGTTTTTAGATTTGGTTTTGGTCACAACGGCCGCTTACGAAACTGAAATTCCAAACAGCGCCACGATTATCAACGCTATAGCGACCGTGAAGTATTGGGGGCAGCCTGAGCACATGCTTGACTTTTCTCGTGCTATGAGCGCCGCGAATGATCAGATTGACGAGTCTGACAACCGAGCGGCGAAAAAAGTGTGGGATCAAATTCTGGCCTGCGAGAATACTTGTGAAGAAAAGAATGATTTATATTTTGCTTTGATTAAGGATTTGGTGCAATGAACGAAAAAATTGTCCTTATAATGTCTTTTTTGCTCGCTTCTGGAACCATTGTTTTAGCTGGGCAGCCGCTCGAGGAATGGATTTTGCCTGTTGACGAATTGGTTTCTTCGCGTTTTGAGATGCCTATTGATATTCCAACTGTTGGAGCTGCTGTTTCAGGCGAATGGGACGGAAATGGCCGTGCGCAGGTTTGGCTTTTGGGTTCTGAAGAGAGTTCTCTTGTTCTTGATACCGCTCAAATTTCAAATGGAAGATTTGAGAGTTATTGCGGTGAGTCCTGCGCTGTTGATAATTTTGACGCGAAAAATCTCGTCGTCAGCAGTGACGGCGCGAGTGTTTACGTCAAGAATGTTGAATTTATTGTTCCAAGAGCGTCTTTTGGTATGGCTCAGTGCCCTGGTTGCCAAAAAGTCGCGCTTGCAGGAGTTCCTAATCACCAAATTTTGGCTGTTGTTGTTATGATTTTGCTTCTTGTTGTTAGCGCGCACATTATGAGACACGTTTGCAAGAATAATGTTTGCAAAAGGGGAAGTCTTGGTGTTTTTGTTAGTGGAGCGGGTGTTCTTTTGGCTTTGTTTGGTGTTACTGTTGTCGCCCCCGAAGGCAGTGTTGGGGCGTTTGTTCAATACGCGACAAGTATTTTAGCCGCTGTTGGAATTATCGCTTTGTTCTCTTTTGGAGCTGTTGAGATGGCGTCTCGGAGTAAGGAATGGCACGAAAAACAGCAGTGAAAAAATCCAAAGAGCGCAATCGTTCCAAAGAAAATCATAAAAAAGAGCAAAATCATAAAGTTCATCACGTTGATAAAAAAGAGTCAAAGGTTTCTTTTTTTTCGAAAGTTAGCGCTTTTTTCGCGGAAGCGCTAAAGGCCCCTCCTGATGCGCCAAAGCCCGTTTCAAAAATTGAAAAAGTGGATGAAGATGTCAATGATGCTTCCTCCCAGTACGAGCTTGCTTCTCATATTGAAGGTCAAAAAATGGACGCTCAAAAGGAAGACGATTTAGACGATGACTCTGATGAAGATGAGGACGACGCTCCAGATGAGGAATCAAACGACCAAAAAAACGAAATTCTTTCTATATTAAATGAGGCGACCAACAAATGGAAAGAGAGCGGGGACACAGGTCTTCATTTGGAACCGCCAAAATCGTGGGGAGAGCGTATGCGGACTCTTTGGTCTGGAGTTAATGTTCAAAGCGTTCGTCTTTCTGGGAGGCTTAAAGTTTTGATGCATGAAGTTTCTGAGAGGGTGGCCGCCCGCCAAAAAGAGGCGAAGGCGGAAGGAGTAAAAATCAAAACTGACGATCTTGTGAAAGAAGAGTGGAAGAGTGTTCTTACAAAACTTGAGTCTGTCAGCACTCCTTCTGAGCGCGAGGAGATAGAGAAAATTTATAAGCAGTTAGAGAATGTATAGTCGTTATGGACGCTACTAGGCTGTTTGTGACTTTGCTTGTTTGCGGTGTTCTAGTTACGTCATTGATTGTCTCTGATTCCGGCATCACAGGTTTTGTTCCGACTGACAGGTTTTCTCAAAATGTTGATTTGGAAATTTCTTCAAGCCAAAGATACTCTTTGAAAACCGAGGGAATTCTTTCGTCTTTGCTAATCAGCGGGGAAGTTATTGGCTCTGGCCTGGTTAATGTTTATCTTTCGAACGGCGATGACGAATTGCTTGTTTATTCCAATAAAAGAAAAATCTCCTCGGCGATGCAAAGCATAACCGGTCTTGCTGCTTTGGAAATTGAGCCTCAGGGAAGGCTTGACAGAATCGATTCTTTGCCGGGCGAATATGTAACCGTTAATGGCGCGTTTGAGTCCCAGTGCGCTCAGACTTGCTCAATTTCCGGCTTGTCAGGTCCGTTTTATCTTGATATTGTTGTTGACCCTGGGACTGCTGTAAAAATTAGCAAAATCGTTTTCTCTCAATAATCTTTATAAAGCGTTTGAAAGGTTATTCTCGGTATGGGATTTTATGATGAGCTAAAGGAGCAGATAAACGGCAAGCTCGCGAAGAAAGATTTGTTCAGAATAAAAAGAGATCTCGCTAAAAAATACGCTCTGAAAGATATTCCAAATGATGTTGATATCTATCTAAATACGGGAATTAAGATTCAAACAAAGCCCGTGCGCACAATTTCAGGCGTCGCTCCTCTTGCTTTGATGACTGCTCCTTTCGCTTGTCCTCATGGCAAATGTGTTTATTGCCCTGGCGGCCCAAATAGCGCGTTTGGCGATGTTCCTCAGAGTTATACCGGCAAAGAGCCAAGTACGATGAGAGGCATTAGAAATTTTTACGACCCTTACCTTATCGTTTTCAACAGGCTGGAGCAGTTTGTGGCGACTGGTCATATGCCTCAAAAGACTGAAGTTATTGTTCAGGGAGGCACCTTTCCCGCTCTGCCAAGAGAGTATCAGGAGGATTTCATCACTTACGCGCTTAAGGCGATGAATGATTTTGGTGATGAATTTTATGATGGTTCTGATGTTGATCTTGAAAAATTTAAGGAGTTTTTCGAGCTTCCTGGAAAGGTTGGAGACGGCATCCGAACTCAGCATATTCACGAGAAGGAAAGAAAGCTGAAGTCATCCTCTTCGTTGGAAGTTGAGCAAAAGCGTAATGAAACAAGTAAAATCCGTTGTGTCGCGCTTTGTATTGAGACAAAGCCTGATTGGTGTTTTGAAAGTCATATTGATGAGATGCTTCGTCTTGGAACTACAAGAGTTGAGATGGGTGTTCAGTGTTTGCGCGACGATGTTATGAAATTAACCCATCGTGGCCACAATTTGGCTGACGTCAGGAAAGCGACAAGATTGATGAAAAACAGTCTTTTGAAAGTCGGGTATCATATGATGCCCGGTCTTCCCGGAATGACTAAGAAAATGGATAATGAGGATCACAAGGAGTTGTTCTCAAATCCTGATTTTATGCCTGATGCGCTTAAGATTTATCCGACAACTGTTATGAAAGGAACTGGTTTGTACGGAATGTGGAAGGCTGGAAAATATGTTCCTATTTCCACTGAGGACGCGGCGGATATTGTTTCTGACGCTATGCGTTTCGTTCCGAAATGGTGCCGTGTTATGCGTGTTCAGCGCGACATTCCAAGCACAGTTATTGACGCTGGCCCTAACATGACTAATATGCGCCAGCTTGTTGAGAAAAAAATTAAGGAAAAGAGAATTGTTGAACGAGACATTCGCGCTCGAGAACCGAAAAGCAATGTGATTGATTGGGATTGCGTTGAGCTTTTGCGTGAAGATTATGAGTCTAGCGGCGGAAAGGAAGTTTTCTTGTCTTTTGAGGATACAAAAAATGACCTTCTTATCGGTTTCTGTCGTTTAAGAATTATTCCTGAGTCTCACCGCCCGGAAATTCCAAAAAATAGTGCGGGAATTCGTGAGCTTCACGTTTACGGCTCTGCTGTCGCGATTGGTGAAGAAGGCAAGAAAGATGAGGCCCAGCATAAGGGTCTAGGCAAAAAACTCATGGCTGAAGCTGAGCGCATCGCCAGAGAGGAATTTGGTTGCGAAAAGATTTTAGTTATTTCTGGCATTGGTGTTCGTGAATATTATAAAAAATTGGGCTATCAGATGGATGGGCCGTATATGAGTAAGAAGCTTTTTAAATGAATCTCAAGAGAATAATGCTATGCTGAAACCTTTTCCCGACGCGGCGAAGTTTGTTTTCAAGGACAAGTTTATTGAGCGTTATAGCAAGCTTACTGATTGGGATGTTTTCAAAAAATACACTCTTTCATTTTTAAGAAAATCCATCAGAATCAACACTCTAAAAATTTCAGTTAAAGATTGCGTGAAGCGTTTAGAAAAAGACTGGATTTTGGAGCCCGTTCCTTGGTGTGATGAGGGTTTTTACATCGAGCATAAAGCTGGCAGGCGTGACGTTGGCAACACCGTTGAGCACGCGCTCGGATATTATTACGTTCAAGAGGCTGCAAGTATGATTCCTCCTCTGGCGCTTAATCCGAAGCCAGGAGATTTAGTTCTTGATATGGCCGCCGCTCCAGGCAGTAAAACTTCTCAAATGTCCAATATGATGAATAATTCTGGAGTTATCATCGCGAATGACATTAAGGCGGACCGCCTCGCCGCTCTAGGGTTAAATCTTACTCGCTGCGGGGCCCAAAATGTTGTGGTGACTATGATGCAGGGTCAAGCTTTCGCGAAGTGTAAAATGAAGTTTGATAAAATTCTTCTCGACGCTCCGTGTTCCGGAACCGGAACTATTAGGAAGTCTCCAAAAACGATTAATATGTGGAATCCTGAGTCGATTAAGCGTCTTTGCTCTTTGCAAAAATCTTTGCTGACGACCGCTTGGGAGATTTTGAAGCCGGGCGGAGAGATGGTTTACAGCACTTGTTCCACTGAACCGGAAGAGGACGAGGCAATTGTTTCTTGGGCGCTTGAAAATTTGAAGGGCTGTAAAGTCCTTCCAATTAATCTTAAAATCAAAAATGGAGGCCCAGTTACAGAGTTCGAAGGCGTTAAATATAATCCTGAAGTGAAAAAGTGCATCAGGTTGTGGCCTCAGGACAATGACACTGAAGGATTTTTTATTGCTAAACTAAAGAAGGAGGTATGAAAATGAAAAAATTATGTTTTGCGTTGTTTTTGATTTTTGCGCTATTAGTTGGCTGCGCGAAAACGCCGGTCAGCGAGAGCGAAATAAAAACTGAGAATTTGCTTTACGAAGAGGCTGATTCCTATGAACAGATTGTTGAAGGAAACAGTTCTGTGAATGAAACTCAGGAAGAAATAGTTGTGGAGGAAACTGATATGCCAACTAAACAAAATTTAGTATTGCTTGAAACTACTATGGGGAATATGAAAATTAAGTTATATGACGATAAAGCGCCAATGACCGCGAAAAATTTCAGGGATTTGGTGCAAAAAGGTTTTTACGATGGAACTATTTTCCACCGAGTCATTAAGAATTTTATGATTCAGGGAGGAGACCCTGAGGGAACCGGTATGGGCGGTCCTGGTTATGAAATCAAGGATGAGTTTGGTCCAGGCTTAAAGCATGACAGAAAAGGAATTTTGAGCATGGCTAACGCAGGTCCAAACACTGGAGGCAGCCAATTCTTTATCACGCTAGTCCCAACGCCTTGGCTTGATGGTAGGCACGCCATTTTTGGCGAGTTGGTTGAGGGTGTTGACGTTTTGGAAAAGATTGGCAATACTCCGACAGGCCCAGGAGACAGGCCAAAAACAGAAGTCAAGATAATCAAGGCAAGTATTGTTTAATTTTTTAATTTTCTATTTACAAAAGAATTTTTATGACGTCTATCATTCTGCACGAGAATCCCCATTCGTTGTCGTACCATCCTGAAACAGAAACCAAGTTTCCGTCAATCACGTTGGTGGACAGCGCGTCAAATATGCAGCTGTGCGGGTTGTGTATTATATCGTGAGAAACTAATGGTTCTTCTGTGTATTGTATTATGTCTTTGTATTTTTGTTGCGCGACTTTTTTGAAAACGGCGTTAATATCCTCAATTGTTGTGTTTTTCTTTAGTTCGCAAACGAAGTTCACTATGCTTCCATCTGGGACTGGAACTCTCCACGCGAATCCGTCCAGTTTTCCGCGGAGTTCTGGTATAACTTCAGCTACTGTTTTTGCCGCTCCGGTTGTTGTTGGAATGATAGACACAGCAGCAGCTCTTGCCCTTCTCAAATCTTTGTGCGTTCCGTCAACCAATCGTTGGTCCGCTGTATATCCGTGAGCTGTCGCCATGTGTCCTCTTTTCACGCCAAAAACGTCGTTCAATACTTTTACCATTGGCGCGAGGCAGTTTGTTGTGCAGCTGCAGTTTGATATTATGTGATGTTTTTTCTTGTCGTAGTCTTTGTCGTTTACTCCGAACACGATGTGTATGTCCGGATTTTTTGCTGGAGCGGATATCAGGACTTTTTTGGCTCCTGCTCTGATGTGCTGCATTGCGCCGTCCCTGTCCGTATAAGCGCCTGTGCATTCCAGGACCACGTCCACCTTGAGTTTTTTCCAAGGCAGGTTGATTGGTTCTTTTTCTCTGAACACCGGTATCGCTTTTTTATTGACAATTATGTGATTTTCATCGTGGCTTACAGGGTAAGGGGATATTCCGTGCACCGAGTCATATTTTAGAAGGTGCGCGAGTGTTTTGGTGTCAGTCAAATCGTTTATTCCGACCCATTCTATTGTTTTGTCGTTTATTCCTGCTTGTAATATCTGCCGTCCTATACGACCGAACCCGTTTATCGCGACTCTAATTGCCATATCTCCTCTTTTTTCTTAAAATTGTTTGTTCATTATTTAAACATAGCGAGCGAGAGTATTCTTTCGTGCGCTTTTAGTATGTCGTCCTGCGCCACATATATCAAAAACTGCGGGGGGCAGACAAACAATTCGTAAATGTTTATTCCGGCCAATGAAAGCTCGCCGGTTATTCGCGCGAGAACTCCTTTTGTTTTAATTGCTCTTTCAGAGACTGTGATTGATATTTCACTAAGGTTTTTGACAACTTCTTTTTGCTTGAATGGCTTTGTTGTTTTTTCTACTTCGTCTGAATCCATTATCAGTTTGACTTTGTCGCTTCCTGTTGAGACTCTCAAGGGAGGTAATTTTATGGATGCCATTTTTGGCAGTATCTCGTGCGGCTCTCCGTTTATTGTGACGCAGGATATGTTGTTTTTTGTTGAAACTTCGGCGTCTTTGAATATTGACGCGAGTATTCTGTCATCATTTCTCACGTCCTGAGTTGGGAATCTTCTTATGCTTGATATTACCGCATCAAGCGAGGCGTCAAGGTTGTAGTTGTCTATTAAGTATCTCGCGAGCGCCCTTACATTAATCAGTTTCCTGGAATAATCCTTCATTATTGTGGGGTCTGTTTGCAATATATGCCAGACTTGTTTGTTGACGCTCATATGGAGCCATATGGCATTTGTATTAATAAGAATATCGTTTTTGACCTAATTGTGTCATTTTCTAATTAAGTCAATTCTTTTTGTCATAAGCTATTTATATCAAATAAGTTCTTAAAATCATGATTTAAAGAGTGTTGATTATGAGTGTTGCGCAAAAAGAACTGAACGTGTCGTGTTATAACCTTCAGGAAATTGTGAAGTCTCTTGATAAAGAATCAGTGATTGGGCGCGATTTTGATGGAGCGACGTCATTGTTAAGAAAATCAAAAGACTGGAGCGAGGTTACTTCCGATCCAAGAAATGGAAAGGTCCTTCCAAGCGCGTATTTTTTCTGGAATGTTGACAAAAATTACTCCCTTGTTGTTCCTCCCAACTTCAACAAGCCATCACATTTGGAAGTCAGGGCCGAGCATCGCTACTTGCTTGACAAAGAGTCTAAAGGTCTTCCGAGCGTCCAAATTCTCTCGGCGCCTAAAATTGTTGAAAGAGTTTACGCAGGTATGGGAATGACTAGTCAGGAAATCAATAATCCGCGAAGATGCATCTTTGACCGTCTTGTTAATCTTGACATTTTGTTCAGCGTAATGAAGGAATCGGGATCGAACATTGACCAGGTTATTGAGCGTTTTTCTGACCAAAAAATCGGGTTTAAGCCTTCAAGAAGAAGTATGGATTTCGCCGAGCTTGAAAGCCCTGTTTATTTTAATCTTCGTTGCAAAATTCAGGGTTATCTCATTTTAACATTTAAGGAAGGGCGTGAAATAAAAGTCAATGTTGTCTATCGTCCGCAAGTTTAATAAGCCGTGTCTTTCTTTTACAGTTTGAAAAAGATGGTGAAGATTGTATTTTTTGAGCTTGACAAGTTTGGTCTTGGCGACAAGAAAGACTATGTGAAAAAGGCGCTTTCCGCCCACGATGTTGTTTTTGTTGAGGAGCCTTTAACTTCTCAAAACGCTTCTAAAGCCGAAAATGCGGAAGCCGTGGCGTGTTTTATTTATTCTCAAATTGACAGCCAGTTGCTCTCAAAGCTTCCAAACCTCAAGCTTCTTGTGACTATGAGCACCGGTTTTGAGCATATTGATGCCGCCGCATGCAAAAAAAGAAATGTTGTTGCCTGCAATGTTCCTTCTTATGGCGAGCATACTGTCGCGGAGCACGCTATTGCCCTTCTCCTCGCCTTGACCAAAAAAATAATTCCAAGCGTTGAGAGAACTAGAAAGGGCGACTTTTCTCTCGATGGTTTGCGCGGTTCCGACCTGCACGGCAAAACTATGGGTATTGTTGGAACCGGTAAAATTGGGAAGAATACCGCGAAGCTTGCGAGGGCTTTTGGTATGAGGGTTATCGCGTATGACCGTTTTCCCGACAATGAGTTCGCAAAAAAAGAAGGGGTCGGATATGTTTTGTTTGACGATGTCTTGTCTGACAGCGATTTTATTTCCCTTCACGCGCCTGAAACTCCTGAAACGAGGCATTTGATTAATGTTGACAACGTTAGAAAAATTAAGCCCGGCTGTTTTCTGATTAACACCGCGCGCGGAAGCTTGATAGAGACTGAGGCACTCATAATCGGATTAAAGGAAGGAATTCTTGCGGGTGCCGGTCTTGATGTTTTGGAGGAGGAGTACGCCATTCGCGAAGAGATGGAACTTTTACACGAGCACTATCATAAAAAGTTTGACATTAAGACTTTGCTTGAGGAGCATCTTCTTTTGCAGATGCCGAATGTAATAATCACTCCTCACAACGCTTTCAATACCAATGAGGCTCTTATGCGCATTCTTGACACAACTGTCGACAATATTAACGCATTTCTTGCCGGTGTTCCGAGAAACGTGATTAAAGGCTGAGAATAAATAATGCGAAGAATAATATTGTCCAAATCGCGTTTTCAAGGAGTTTGTATTTTGTCACAGGCACCTTTATTGCGATTCCGTAGCATCCGCAGTCTTTTATTTTTTTGTTAAAATACCCATATGTGACGAAAATATCGGCTATTATAATCAGGACCAATCCTAAGAACGCGGCTTCTCTTAGATAAATGTTAAACATTATGGCGATTCCAACCGCCAATTCTGCTGGAGGATGGAGGTACGCTATTGGCTTGATGAGTTTTCTTGGCACAAGCCCGAATGAGGCGATTGATGTCGCGAATCTTTTGATGTCCGGAAATTTGAATACGCTGGCGAGAATATACAAAAGCCCAAGTATTATTCGCAGTATGAGAACGATGTGCGTTGTGTCCATATCCTCTTTCAGCTTTAGTCTTTATTTAAACGTTAATGTTTTTATAGTTGCGAAAAATTCCACAGTTATGCGTTCAATAAAAAAGGCAAAGGTGAGAGGCAGGCGTGTTCTTGTTCGCGTTGATTTCAATGTCCCGGTTAAGAATGGCAAAGTGATGGATGATTCAAGAATTCGCGCCTCGCTTCCGACTATTGAATGGCTGAAAAGAAAGGGAGCAAAAGTTATTCTAATGTCCCATTTGGGTCGGCCGTCAAAAAAAGACAGTTCTCTTTCTTTAAAGCCCGTGTCAAAACAGCTTTCAAAGCTTTTGAAAAAGAAAGTTTCTTTTGTTGGTGACTGCGCGAGTCCTTTAGTTCAAAAGACGCTTTCAAAAATGAGGAATGGCGATGTTGTTTTGCTTGAAAATTTGAGGTTTTATTCTCAGGAAGAGGCTGACGACGAAATGTTCGCGAATTATCTTGCTTCTTTGGCGGATATTTATGTGAACGACGCTTTTGGAGTTTCTCATAGGAAAAACGCGAGCGTTCACGCGATAACTAAGTTCATACCTTCTTACGCTGGTTTTCTTCTTGAGAAAGAGGTTGAAGTTCTTTCTTCTTTGTTGAAAAATCCAAAAAAGCCTTTTGTTGTTGTGCTTGGCGGGGCGAAGGTTTCCGACAAGATTGGCGTTATTGACTCTCTTGCTAAAAAAGCGGACATTATTCTTCTTGGTGGCGCGATGTCTGGCGCTTTCGCGAACGCGCTCGGTTATGAAACTGGAAAAACTATGATTGAGCCGGGTTCTGTTGGTCTTGCGAAGAAGATTTTGAAGGCTGATAAAGGCAAAATCGCTTTGCCTCTTGATGTTGTTGGCAGCGATGGCAAAAAAGCCAAAATTTTCGCGGTGAACCGTCTTCCAAAGAATTTTGCCGGTCTTGATATTGGTCCTTTGACCGCTAATATTTACGCTGAAGTCATTCGCGAAGCGAAAACTGTTTTTTGGAATGGTCCTATGGGTTTATTTGAGAAAAAGCCGTTTGACAGGGGTTCAAAGGCTGTTGCGTTGGCTATGGCGCGTTGCGGGGGCGTTACTGTTGTTGGCGGCGGGGATACTGTTGCCTGCGTTGGCGATTTGGCGAGAAAAATGTCTCACGTCAGCACTGGCGGAGGCGCGAGTTTGGAATTTTTGGAAGGAAAAAAACTGCCTGGAATTTCCGCTTTGCCTAAATAAGGAGTATTTTGTATTCTTTTAGTTGTTCTTGGAGTTTAGCGCGCAGTTCTTTGTCTGTTGGTATTGACAGAAGGCCTATTTCCTCTTCGCAATCTTTTATTTCTTCGTTTATTTTTTTGATTTGATTTATGCTGTCCTCGTATTTTTTCATTATTTCTTTGTGCGCGAGAGTGTTGTGCAGGTCCGCCTCTTTTTTCTTTGAGCTGGCGTATGCGTGAAGTAGTTTTCCAAGATTTGCCTTGTTTAATTTTGACAATTCTTTGTGTATTTCTTCCGATATTGTTTCTTTGTAGAGGTCCGCGTAGTTTTTTGCTATGCTGAGTGAATAGTCCCGCATTATCGCTTCTACTGGATTTATCGCGTACGCCTTGCAGATTGCGCTTCCTGTTCGTTCAGCATATGCGAGTAATACTGGTTTTATCGAGTTAAATAGAGCGTTTATTTCCTGTTCTGCTTGTTTTCGTTCCTGCGCTCGTTCAAGGAGTTGTTGTTTTATTTTTAGAAATTCTTCTGTTTGCGCTGTTTTTTCTTTTTCATTCTGTATTTTTTGTCTTTCAAGTTCAAACTGTTCTTTTTTGTCAATTAAGGCCAGTCTGTGCTGTTCTATCGTGTTTTTTTCTTTATGTACTTCTGTTATTTGAGAGATTGTGTTTTGTATGTTTACTATTTTGTCTCTGTTTTTTAACGAAGCGTATGGCGCGATAAATTTTTGCTCAACTTCTCTTAAAAATTCCAGCGCGGATGTTTCCTTTAGTTTTGGAAGTATTATTTGGGAAAATTGTTTGAATTGAGTGTGCAAGTTGTTGAAGTCTCGTTCGTGCGCCGGCGCCCCGAGTTGTTCCATGAATGAGTTTATTGCCGCGCTTGCTTCAACATCGGTAAGTCCTTGGGAAATTGTCAGTCCTTTTTGTTTTAGTTCGGGAAGTTTGGCTTCAAGTTCTGTGAGTTCTTTTTGGTAGTTTTGGCTTATTTTTTGGTGTTCTTGAACCGCCCATTCCTTGGTCTGTTCTATTGTTTGCTTGGTCCAGAGGAGTTTAGTTAGCCAGTTCATATCGTCTTGGCGAAACCAAACGTTTATATAGTTTTATTAACTGAAAAAGCGGTGTGAAAGCGCAGAAGTTCGCGCAGAAAAAAGAGGCTTTGGAGCGTATTGTTTCGCTTTTTGATTTGGCGAAGAAGGACCCAAGGCTTGCGAAGAAATATGTTTTGGCGGCGCGCAAGCTCGCTATGAGAAATAAGGTGCGTTTGCCTGAGAGTCTTCGCGGTTGTTTTTGCAAGAACTGTAATGCGTTTTTGAAGTTGGGCGTGAATTGCTCGGTTCGGAAGAGGGCGGGCGTTGTTGTGATTCGCTGCCTTGAGTGTCAAAGTGTTAAACGCTTAGGTGTAAGGTGATTATCATGAAAGAAGTTTGGCCTTTTGCGGTTATGATGATTTTGCTGGTTATTTTGACCGGCTTTGTTAGTTCCAGCCAGCCTACTGGCGCGTTTGTGGCTAATTTGCCTCCAAGCTGGGATTATACGACTGATTCTTTCTCGTCTCCTGTCGAGATTGATCTTGAGAGGGCTTTTTTTGACGCTGACGGCGATTCTCTTGCTTTTAGCGTGTCAGCCGACCCTGGCGTTTCTGCGGAAATGTCCGGCAATGTTGTTTCGTTGTCCGGTCAAGGTTCTGCTGTTTTGACCGCTAGTGACGGCCAGTTTATGGTTTCCAAAACTATTACGTTAGAATAATTGTTTTTTATTAACTTTTTAATTCAAAACTTATTAACTGTTTTGGACAAAATTTATTTGATGTGTTCTTTCTGAGAAAGCAGCGCGTATATGAATGAGATGATTATTATCAGCTCAAAGAATCCGTTGATGTGTCTTGGTATGTTGATTATTTCCATATAACGGAGCACTGTTAAAACTTCTTCCACGATGTATACGCATAGCGCGAAGAATATGATTTTCCAAGGGAACAAATATACTGCTTTGTTTTTTCTTGGCGTTGTGAAGAGTTTTATGAAAAGCACTACCGTGATTACAACTAACGCGAGGTTGTACCATGGCGCTACTTGTGCTAACGCGAGTGTGAATGACATTAGTAGTTACCTCGTGTTATGTTTATTTGGACCGCCAAGGAAGCTATCAAAAATA
The DNA here is from genome assembly GCA_964572035.1 of uncultured Methanosarcinales archaeon. Lineage (GTDB taxonomy): Archaea > Nanobdellota > Nanobdellia > Woesearchaeales > ARS49 > CAZNDX01. Next base: position 44,685 of record CAZNDX010000002.1, on the reverse strand, counting down.
CAAGTATGATTCCCGGAACGACGTGCGTCAGGTGAGGTGTGCTGTAGATTCCGAATGTTTTCAAAACTCCAAGTATTTCTTGTATTACAAAAAATCCGAGCGCGATTAGAAGGTATTTCCACGCGCCTAGTGTTTTTGTGTCGCGTGTTTTGTCGTAAATGTTTATAGCGATGAACGCTGCTATTATCGCAAGTATGACCGCTGTTATGTTTGCTATTCCGTAAATCCAGTCATATGGGGTTAACATCGTTCACCTCTTTGGGTTAATAGTGTGCTGTGTTATTTAAATAGGTTTCGTTGTGAATAGTGTGAACGTTATGATGATTGCCATATATGCGAGGCTATAAACGAACAATCGTGTCTTTTCCTCGTAATGTATTGTTCCCAACGGTATGAACATTATGAGTGTTGGGATAGTAAGTATTGGATACATCATGACAATTATTGCGAAGAATGGTATTATGTATGCGGGATAATTTATTTTTAGTTTCCAGTTCAGCAAAAATATCGCCGCTCCAATTAACGCCAGCCATTTGTTGTACGTGGCCGCGATTATTGCGACCATTATTGAAAAGATAAAGTGAATTAATGTTTGAAAGTGCGGTTTTCCTTTTGTTATTTCGCTTGGCGTTAGTTTTGGAAGTATTGCGCCGATTATTATCCCAAGTAATGGAACAAGCGCGCTCAGTGTCCCCATTCAGAATGTCCCCATTGGATTAGCAAGTCAACTCCAAGTCTGTTGACTTCGAGCGGAACGTCGCAGGCTCCCCAGCAGCTTCCCAGCCATATCATGACTGTTGCTCCTGTTCTTTTGTGTATGTCGTCAACTATTTTTTTCGCGTATGGTTTTAGCCCATCAGGTAGTTGTATGCAGACCGTTTTGGCGTTTTCTGCCTTTATCTTGGCTTCAACCGTGTCCAGTTCTAGGTCGTAGTTTTCAAGAATTGTCATTGTAAAGCGCCTCTGGCCAGACTCGAACTGGCGACCTTTCCGTTAACAGCGGAACGCTCTACCGACTGAGCTACAGAGGCTTATCGAGAAGACACTTATAGGCGGTTTAAAAACGTTTCTATACACAATATTTATATACACCTCTTGCCAAAGTATGTTTGAAAAAAGATGGTACAAAAATTAGCAGTTGTGATTCTCGGTATTATCGCGATACTCGGTGTCGCGTTGATGACTTGGCAGGTTAAGTCGTTGACTGGAGAATACGTTGGCGGCAGCGGTGTTGGCAGATGGTACGCGGGAAATCAGATTATTCAGCTTCCGCCCGATGAGGCTTGCATTTACGCGGGGCATCCTCCTAACAACATTCCTACTGTGACAACTGATGAGCGCTTTGGCACAATGGTTTCAATTTGTGGCGACGGTTCAGCTGTTCCTGTTGTTCAGACGGCTTACGTTTCCGGTCCTAAAGAATATCCGATTTTTATTGGTTAAACTGGTTCCAAAACTAGTTTGTCAAGAACTTCTTTGAATTGTTTGTATGCTTCTTTGTGAAGTGACTTCATCATTTTGTGTCCACCTTTGTATATTCCTTCTTCTGTCGCGACGCCGTGATTTTTCCAGATTTCCTTGTCGTATCCTATGAATGGCGCGCCTCCAGTTTGTGAAGGATCCATTTTTTGTTTTACTCTGCTGAACGCTCCTCGTAAAAGCGCGGCGCCCATGCTTTCTAAAATTGTTCCGTCCTGTATTTCCAACTTTATGTATTCTGAAACTAATTTGGCTCCTGCGACCACTCCTTTGATAAAGTTGTTTCCAACTATTCCGTGCGCGATAACAACGTCAGTTCTAATTCTTTCCGAATCATAAGCGGGATCTATTTCAAAAATGCTTGATGTTGGCTCGACATTTCCCACAAATACTCCTGGGAGTTTTTCTTCAAGATATTTGTGTGTTTCCTGTAATAGTTGGCCGCCTTTTCCTTTTTCTCTTCCGATATTCGCTAGTCCAACTGTTGGGTGTTCTCGTTCAAGGAAAATTTTTGCGAACCCCATCCCCATTTTTGCGATATAGTAAAATTCTTGCGGCGTTTTGAAAAGTTCTATCGCTCCAGCGTCGCCGACTGTCGCTTCCATTACTCTTTCTACTGACGGCGCTTTTGGAAACGTGGCGAAAAGGGGAGCAAGTCTTTGTGTTGGAAACACTTTTTTGTATTCCGCCAAAAGCCCGATGTCTTTGCTGAGTACAAGATTGAGAAGTTTTGTGTTGCCTATGGTGTACATTGATTGAACTTCGTTTGAATTTAGAAGTTCGGCGATGTATCTCATCGCTCCGTATTTTTGCATGTATCCCTTTGCCGCTTCCTCATCTCCTTTCTTTTCTTTCAAGGCATATTCAAACAAATCTAAAATTTTTATATTTCTTGGGGCAAACATTCCGTGAAACATTCCGAGATGTGAATTGATTTCTTTTTTGTCGCCAACCAAAGAAATTGTTGATTTTGGATATTCTGGAGCGAGTCTTCGAACCGCTTTTGTTACTCTTTCACAGGCAGTCATTCCGTCAACAACATCCCCGCCGTACGCGTCAAAAGCTACAGAAACTGATAGATTCTTCTCATCCTCGCCGACTATGCTCTCTAAGCTCATATCTTCACTCGTATGAGCCCGCCGTGATTCGAACACGGGACCTCTCGATTATCAGTCGAGTGCTCCACCAAACTAAGCTACGGGCTCGATGTATAGTTCTATATTGTTTATTTCGAGCCTGTAGTTCCGGAAAAACGCCTTTTCCGAGACTACGGGCTCGTTATGTCTTGTTGTTATTGACGACTGGTTATAAGGTGCTTTTTAAAGGTTATGGTGAACTTCCCGCTGAATGTTTATATAGTTGTTGCGTGGTGAAAATTGTGTGAAAATCGCCCAGAAAACCTCCGACCCTGTTGTTAATTTGGCTCTTGATACTATTGAGAAATCAAAGCAGGCGCTGGTGTTTGTTTCTACCAAGCGGTCCGCCGAAAAAGTGGCGGAGGACATCTCCAAAAAAACTGATTTAAAGACCGCCGCGCTTGCCGAACTGTCGGAAAAAATTCTTTCAGTTCTTAGCCGTCCGACAAAACAGTGCGAACGCCTCGCTTTGTGCGTTAAAAAAGGTGTTGCCTTCCACCACGCGGGACTTCATAGCAAGCAAAAAGAATTGGTCGAAGATTCTTTTCGTTCTGGTTTGATAAAAATTATTGGCTGCACCCCGACTCTTGCTGCAGGTCTTGACTTGCCTGCTTTTCGCGCCATTATTCGCGATGTGAAGCGTTACGGAATTCACGGTATGGAGAATATTCCTGTTCTTGAGTTTTTACAGATGGCCGGACGCGCCGGCAGACCTAAATATGACAAGTTTGGCGAGGCGATTGTCCTTACCCAGACAGAGCACGATACTGAATTTGTTGTTGAGCATTATTTGAAAGGTCAGCCGGAAGATTTGTTGAGCAAACTCGCCGTCGAGCCGGTTCTTAGAACTTATGTTCTTTCTCTTATCTCTTCAAGAATTGTCAAGTCAAGAGATTCTGTTTACGAGTTTTTCGCGCGAACTTTCTGGGCGCATCAGTATAAAGACCTTGAACGTATGCAAAGAATTCTTGACAGAATGTTGAAGCTTCTTGAAGAGTGGGGTTTTGTGCAGGAAGTTGAAGAGGGTTTTAGGGCGACTTTGATTGGAAAAAGAGTGGCAGAGCTTTATCTCGACCCTCTTACAGCTCACCAATTTTTGGAAGCTTTGGCAAAAGCTGAAGGGAAGACGCTTAAATCAATTTCATTTTTGCATCTTGTCGCGAATACGTTGGAGATGCGTCCTCTTTTGAGAGTCAAGCAAAGAGAATACGACACTATTCAGGAAAAGTATGCTTTGAAAGAAGTTTATCTTCTCCAGCGCGAGCCAAGTATGTTTGAGCCGGAATATGAGGACTGGCTTAACGGCTTCAAAACTTCTCTTCTATTGGAAGATTGGATTGATGAGAAAGACGAGGAGTGGCTTATGGAAGAATATGACAGCCGTCCTGGAGAGACCAGAACTAAAATTGAGAATGCTGATTGGCTTTTGTACGCCTGCCACGAGCTTGCGAGGTTAATGCAGTATCAGCCTCTTCTGAAGGAAATTGTGAAAGTTCGTCTGCGCCTTAAGTACGGAGTAAAGGAAGAGCTTCTGCCGTTAATTCGCTTGGAAGGCATTGGCCGTGTTAGAGCTAGAAAGTTGTTCCGTGCGGGAATTAAGGATTTGGGCGATATTAGAAATGCGCCAAAAGAAAAGCTTGTTGACTTGCTCGGAGAGAAGCTCGCAAAAAGCGTTATCGAGCAGACTGGGGAAGGTCGTTATAAGCAAGATTCTCAAGCTCAGTTATGACCTTTTGTGCATCTCTGTTTGATGGAACTAGTAATTTCGAGTATCCGAATTGCGTTCCGTATTTGCTTGATATTTCTTCAACTTGTTCTTTGAATAGAGATAACGCCGCGTCCAAATCCCCCTCAGACATTATTCTGTTAAACATGCTGAAGTAGTTTCCGTACCTGCTTGAGTGGTCAAAATCTATTTGTTTAATTGTGTAGGCGATTCTTTGCAATATTGTTTGTGATAAGTTTTGAGTAAACGGCCCTACTGCGACAACTATTATGCCTGATTCTGTTTTTGATATTGAGTTTTTGCTTAATGCGTGAACTAGGTTTTCAAGGAATTCTGGTTTGTTTTCAAGTCCTGTGTCTAAATCTTTTGTTGCTTTGTCGATTTTGTTTGAAAACTCGTTCATTTTTGGACCCCCGTCTGCACGTTGTTCCAATCTTCGTGCGAGCACGTTGCGTTTCTGCCTGAATGTTTCGCCACATATTGTAAGTCATCAACCCGTTTCATAAACTGCTGGGAAGTTTCTCCTTGAATATACTGTCCAACGCCCAAACTCAAAGTGACGGGCAATTTTGTGCTATCGTAGTCAAAGTGATAGCTTTCCGCTTTTTGCCTAATTCTTTCAGCTACTGCTTTTGCAGATTTCTCTAACGTTTCAGGAAGTAAGATTGCGAATTCTTCTCCCCCTATTCTGCCGACCAAATCAGATGAATGCCTTAGTTCAAGAACGTCCGGTAAAGATCTCAATACATAGTCTCCTGCCTGATGCCCGTAATTATCGTTTATTTTTTTAAAGAAGTCAATGTCAAATAGTATAAGCGATAATGGTCTGTTGTATTTTTGGGATTCTTTTACTTCTTCATCGAATTTTTTTCCAAAATATTCTTTGTTAAGAAGTCCGGTTAGTCCGTCTCTAATCGCTTTGTTTCTGAATATTCGCGTTTCTTCTTCTTTTAATTTTGCCTGTTCTTTTAGGTTTTGATTTTCTATTTGCAATTGAGTTACTTGTTCCTGTTTTTCTCTTGCTATGTCGCCTAGCATCAAAAACCTTGTCAATAGTTCTGTTGGAACTTGTTCAATCTCTTGGGTTGAAAGTTCCTGATTTATGTGATTGTCTTCGACATTTTTTTTGACTTTTCTATAATCTAAAATTAGTTCAAAAAGGCCTCTTGCGTGTTTGCAAAAGGTAGCATATGAATCTGAAGGTATTGAGTCGTGAAGTTCAAGCAGCGTGTTAAATGTTGCCAACGCAATGTCTGTTTTTCCAGTGTTTTGGGTTAGCGCTTCGAGGTCTTCGCGTATTTGTGTTTGGGCGTCCGGGCTTCCCGCTATTCTTTTGACTAGCCCGCTGAATTTGTCGGTTGTCATTCTTACCGCTTTTTCGTATTTCTGTGTAATATCACCCATATGTGAAAAGACACTTTTCCCCTTTATAAACCTTTCTATTTTTAACCACTTCAAAGTAGTGATTAATATGTATTCTACAGTATATAAATAAAGCGTGAAAAACTAAAAAAGAATAACACGCCCCTCCTGGGAACGCCAAGCTTGCTTGGCGGACTGCCTCGCAGAGGCAGGATCTTCGATTCCCGCAGCGGTGAATCCTAAAAGCAAAGCGAGTGAAATACGCCCCTCCTGGGAATCGAACCCAGATATAGCGGACCGCAACCGCTCAGTCTATCCATTAGCCTAGAGGGGCATAACCTTGATTCCGAAATAGTATATTTATAAAGGTAACGTGCGTTGTTATTCTAAAAGGTGGATAATGGAATACAGGACTTTGGTTAAGGTTTACGAGGCGCTTGAGGCGACTTCCAAACGGCTTGAGAAAACACACATTCTTTCGCAGTTTCTAAAAGACGCGGACCATCTTGATGAGGTTATGCTTCTTGTTCAGGGCAGGATTTTCCCCGCTTGGGACGAGCGCGAAATTGGAATGGCTGCGAGGCTTTTACTTAAGGCGATTTCAACCGCGAGCGGCGCTTCGCAGGACAAAATTGAAGCTGAGTGGAAGAAACTAGGAGACCTCGGCGAAGTTGCTTCAAAGCTTATTGGCAAGAAATCTCAGCACACTTTGTTCTCAAGCAAGCTTACTGTTCAGAAAGTTTTTACTAATTTGCAAAAGCTTGCCGAGCTCGAGGGCGCGGGAACTGTTGAGAGAAAGGTTCAGCTTGTCGCTGAGCTTTTGACCAGCGCGTCAGGTGAAGAGGCGAAATACATTATCAGAACTATTCTTGGCGAATTGCGTGTTGGCCTTGGCGAGGGCACGATTCGCGACGCGATTGTCTGGGCGTTCTTTGACAAAAAAGCCAAAATAAAATACGACGAAAAGGACAATGACTTGCAGGTAGAGGATAGAGAAATTTACCAAAATTACGTTTCAGTTGTTCAGGAGGCGTACGATGTCGCCGCTGATTTCGCGATTGTTGCAAAAGCCGCGAAAAAAGGAGAAGGCGCGTTGAAGAGCATGGAGCTTGAGCCTGGCAGGCCTGTCAAAGTTATGCTATTCCAGAAAGCGAAAGATATGGCTGAGGCTCTCGATACCTGCAATCGCCCCGCCGCGCTCGAGTTCAAGTATGACGGTTTCCGTCTTCAAATTCACAAAACCGATGGTAAAATCAAGTTATTCACGAGGCGTTTAGAGGAAGTCACTAAACAATTTCCTGACGTCGTCAAAACTTTGGATCACATTAAGGCGAAGAACTACATTCTTGACGCGGAAGTTGTCGGAATTGACAAGAAGACCAAGAAATATCTGCCTTTCCAAAGCATCAGCCAGCGAATTAAGAGAAAATACGATATCGAGGAAATGGCTGAAAAGTATCCTGTTGAGGTTAATGTTTTTGATGTTCTTTATGAAAATGGCAAGTCGCTCTTGAAGGTTCCGTTTGAGGAAAGAAGAAAGATTTTGGAAAAGACCGTTTCTCCCATTCCCGAAAAATTAAAGCTCGCCGAGCAGTTGATAACTGATGATGACAAGGAAGCTGAGAAGTTTTACAAGGAAGCTTTGGCGTCCGGCAACGAGGGAGTTATGGTCAAGAATCTTAAAGAGATTTACAAGCCTGGCTCTCGCGTTGGTTTTGGTATGAAAGTCAAGCCAACTATGGATACCTTGGAAGTCGTTATTGTTGGGGCAGAATGGGGAGAGGGCAAGAGAGGGAAATGGCTTTCCTCTTTCATTATCGCAGTAAGAGACGAGGAAAACGGAGAATTTGTTGAAATCGGCCGTGTCGGCACAGGAATCAAGGAAAAATCCGAGGAAGGCACGAGTTTTGATGATTTGACCAAACTTCTTGAGCCGCTAATTGTTGAAAGCAAAGGAAAAGAAGTTAGAGTGAAGCCGAAGATTGTGATGGAAGTTGATTATGAGGAAGTTCAGAAGTCCCCCACTTATTCGTCTGGTTTCGCGTTGAGATTCCCTAGAATGGTTAAGTTAAGAGAAGATAGAAGTCCGAGAGATGTGGCTAGCCTCGAAGACGTTAAGGCCCTCCACGATACTCAGCGTGGCAGAAAGGCTTAATAACGCAAAAATCATTTTCAACTGAAAACAAAAAAATTTTGGATGGTGAGAAACTATGAAAAAGTTATTCGTTATTTTGGCTGTTTTGAGCGTTTTCTTGGTTGCGTGCGAATCTCAGCAGGCGCAGGAAACTGTTCAGGACCAGCAAGTGGAAGAAGTTGTTGAAGAAACCGCGGAAGCTCCTGCCCAGGAAACCACTGCGGAAGTCAAAAATGAAATGTTGAATCTCGCGAAAGCCCTTGAAATGGACCAGAGCGTTAAGTGCACAACGACTGTTGAAGGTCAGACCTCAGTTACATATTGGAAGAATGACAATATGAGAATGGACACTGAGACCGCTGATGCGCACGGAATTTACACCAAGGATGTTATGTACACTTGGACTGGCAAACAGGGAGTTATGATGAACCTTGCTGACATCGAGAAGATGGCTCAAAACGCGCAAGCTCAGACTCAGCCTGCTCCAAAAACAAGGGAAGAGATCGTTCAGGAGAACGTTGACATCCAGTGCGAGCCATTTGATGCCCCTGACAGCATGTTTGTTCCTCCGAGCGATGTGGAATTCCAGGATATGTCTGAGATTTTCAAGCAGCTTGAAGGTATGAATTTCAATATGCCTACTCAGTAGGCTTTTTGTTTTTCTTTTTTGATTTTTAGCCCTACATAATGTTTATATATTCTCGAGTGGTTATGTTTCGTGATGGATACCTTAAATTGCATTCACGGTCGTCGAAGCGTTCGGCGTTTTTTGGATGTTCCCGTTGAGTTTGAAAAGATTGGAAAGATAATCGACGCGGGTCGTATGGCTCCGAGCGCGGGCAATTTGCAGGATTGGAAATTTATTCTTATTACAGAGAAAGAGCAGCGCGATGAAGTAGCAAAGGCGTGTCTTGAGCAGTATTGGATTTCTCAGGCGCCGATTATCATTGTTGTTTGCACTGACCCTGAAAGAACAAAGCGTTTTTACGACGAGCAAGGTGTCAAATTCAGCACGCAAAATGGAGCTGCCGCTGTTATGAATATGCTTCTCGCGATTCACGACCAAGAATTGGCGTCGTGCTGGGTTGGAGCTTTTGAAGAAGAATCTCTGAAGCGCGCGTTAAGCATTCCAGATAATGTTATCGTCCACGCAGTTTTGCCTATTGGTTATCCTGACGAGAGAATGCCAACTCCTGTGAGAATGACTATGGAAAGCGTCGTCTTTGTCGGAAGCTGGGGTAATAAAATCAAAGATTTGGCCGCTTATATGGAATGGTATGGTGAGCACGTGCAAAAAGTCATCAAAAAGAGCAAAGAATTTTTGAAAAATTTAGCTAAAAAAGCGCAAGAATAGTTCAGACCACTTCTGAGTGAAAACTTAACCAATGAAATGTTTTTATCGTCAATAACTCCAATGGAAACCGAGCTTTATAAATGCAACATATACATCGTTTCACAAGAAGCTTTATAAATGAAGAATATCTAAAAAATAAGTAATACGCTTTGTTGGCGCAAAGCAGTAAATGTTTGGGGCTCAAAAGTTTTGGCGAACAATTGAACTCCTTATTTGGCGTTTTGTTATCGAATCAGTCGAAGTTGATTTCTGCACTTGATGTTCTCGTTGGCGCGATCACATCGCAACTTCTTGAAGGGTAGATAGACTGCTCTAGTATAAAATATTTTCGTGCTACTGCACAGAAACAAAAAAATGGGGGGATCGGAATGGATCTATTGTTAAAAAACGCGCAACAAATGGAAACAACAAGTAGTGGTGAACTCGTGGGGCAAGCGAATATCAAAGTCATAGGCTGTGGTGGCGCAGGTAATAATATGGTTACCTGGCTTTATCGCCGTGGAATTAAGGGAGCGGAAATTTTGGCGGTAAACACTGACCAGCAGCATCTCAAAATTACTGAAGCTGACAAGAAATTCATTATTGGAAAAGAAATCACCAGAGGTCTTGGCTGTGGAGGTTTCCCGCAAAAAGGAGCGGAGGCCGCGCATGAATCTATCAACGAGCTGAAAAGTGTTCTAAAGGGAGCGGATATGGTCTTTGTCTGCGCAGGCATGGGTGGAGGAACTGGTACTGGTTCAGCGCCTGTTGTCGCTCAACTTTGCAAAGACATGGGCGCCATCGTCATTGGCACAGTTACAATGCCATTCAACATCGAGCGTGCGAGAATTGACAAGGCAGAGTTTGGTCTTGAACAATTGAGAAAGGGCTCTGATACCGTTGTTGTTATCGACAACAACCGCCTTGTGCAAATTGCCGGCAACCTGCCAATCCAGCAGGCTTTCGCTGTTGCGAACGAGCTTGTCGCCACCATGATTAAAGGAATTGTTGAGACAATCGCTACTCCTTCGCTTGTCAACCTTGACTTCGCTGACGTCCGCGCTATTATGACCAATGGCGGAGTTGCGGCTATAGGTGTTGGTTCTTCTGACACAACAAACCGTGTTGAGGAAGCCTGCAAAGGAGCTTTGCAAAACCCGTTGCTTGACATTGACTACACTGGTGCCACCGGAGCGCTTATCCACGTTTGGGGCGGTCCTGACATGACATTGGAAGAAATCAACCATGTTGGTGAAATCGTAACCGAATCTTTGGATGAGGACGCGAACGTTATCTGGGGCGCGCGTGTTTCAGATGACATGAAAGGCAAACTGATGGTTATGACCATAATCACTGGCGTTAAGAGCGCGGACATTGTTGGGAGCTCAACTCCAAACCGCTCATCGGCGCAGGTGAAACAGTTTAGCGATGAATTGGGCATAGAAGTGCTCAACTGATTTTCTCGGCCTTCATTCCTACCACCCCCAGCGTCCGCAAGGACGCATGAAGGCATCGCCCCTCGAGGGAGGGGTTTTTTTCTTTTTTTAATTTTCCAAAACTTCTAATTTTTTATGAAAGCTTTAAAAAGGGGCTTTTAGCGTCTCCTGTATATGCTATACCTTATCGGAATCGGTCTTGCTGACCCAACTGACATTACTGTCAAGGGCCTTGAAGTGGTGAAAAACTGCAAGTCAATCTATTTGGAATACTATACTTCAAAGCTTTCCTGTTCAAAGGAACAGCTCGAGAAATTCTATAACAAAAAAGTTGAGCTTGCACCAAGAGAAGCGGTTGAGGGCGCTGAGAAGATTTTGAGTGACGCGAAGAGTCACAACACCGCTCTGCTAGTCATCGGTGACCCTTTGTGCGCTACTACTCATTGGGATTTGTTAACAAGAGCTAAAGAATTAAAAATCAAAACTGAAGTTATTCACAACGCTTCTGTTATTAACGCGGTTGGTTCAACAGGTTTACAGGTTTACAAATTTGGAAAAACTACCAGCATTCCTTTTTTCAAGGAGAAATTTCAACCCCAGACTCCTTACAATATCATAAAAGAAAACAAATCTATCGGAGCTCACACTCTTGTCCTTTTGGATCTCGACCCTATTAACAATAAATTCATGTCAGTTAATGAGGCGATTGAGATTTTAAGAGACCTTGAGCGTCAGCGCAATGAAAAATTGTTTATGCCTAACGATATTGTTGTTGGGATTGCTCGCTTGGGCGCGAAAGATCAGAAAATTGTTGCTGGAACAGTAAAACAAGTTTCTCAGGCGGATTTTGGTTCTCCTGTTCACGCGCTTGTTGTGTGCGGAAGCCTTCATTTTATGGAAGAGGAAGCGATTGAGCAATTCAAGGAATGAACAAAAAAATAATTATTTTAAGTGGATTGCCTGGAACTGGTAAAAGCACCATTGCAAAAGAACTTGAAAAGATAATCCCTGAATCAATTATCATTAAGACTGCCAATCTAAGAGAAATTAAAATTAATGATAATTTTTTTGATGAGAATATAAAAGAAGTTAAAATTGAAAAAGATAAGGCGTACCGTAAAATGATAGAAGTTGCCAAGGAAATAATAAAAAATAACAAAATACCTATTCTTGACGCAACTTTTCATAAAAAAGAAAGAAGAAACTTATTAGATGAGCATTTTAACAGAAGTTCAACATTAAAGGTTCATTTGGTCTGTTCAGAGGAAATATCAAAAAACAGAATAAAAGAGAGAAAAGGAGTCGATATTGACGAATTTCTTAATAAAATTAAGGATTATGAAATTATGAAAACTCAACAAGATTTAGTTGAAAAAAACGAAGGATTTATTATAATAAACACTTCAGCCAACACATTAAAAGAAGTGACGGAATGGATAATTCAATTTTTATAATAAGCCTCGACTTCGATGGTGTTCTAGCTCATGGATTGAATTTAAAACTCAAATACGCGAAAGAGTGGTTTGGAGTGGATTTAAGCCTGAATCAAACAAAAGAGAAAGGCTTTAATGAATTAATGACAAAACTTGGAAAGCCATTCAATTACCGCTCACTTATGGACAAATTAAATGAAGACCACATAATGGAATTTGAATCTCCCTCTGATTGTAAAAAGTCGCTTGACAATTTATTCAACAAAAATTTTCGTTTTGTTATCATAACATCTAGAAATAACCACGACTACCCTTATGCCGTCGCTTATGTTGAAAAAAATTTCGGTAAATTAATTGAATATATTCATAATACAAAAAATGAACCAAAGGACAAATTCGCAAAAAGAATTAAGCCAAGAATGCACGTGGATGATGATCTATCAAAATTAATTCAACTACTCGACTGCCCCGTAGAACTCATATATTTCAGACAGCCTGAAAATAAGGGAGTTGAAATTCCTGCAAATTTGAAAAGTAGAATTTGGGAAGTTTCATCATTTTCAGAAATTGAAGCTATCGCACAATATATTAAAAAAATACACTCAAATATTTGTGAAAAATATAAAATTGAGAACAATTGGAAAAACATAGCAAAAATTTTTGAATTATATCATACACTTAAAAATAGCGAACTGATAGCCGCATAAATCAGTACATTGATAGCCAAAACCTTTATAAGTCCTCGATTTGCCGTTTTCTTTGCAATACAGCCCCGTAGTATAGCGGTCAAGTATGTCGGGCTTTGGACCCGAAGACCCTGGTTCGAATCCGGGCGGGGCTACTTCTCTTATCATCGGAGGGTTGAGCAAAGCGAAGCCCTCCTTATGGCTTTTTGGTCAAGCTTTTTAAAAAAAAGGTTGGTTCTGAATCCGGGCGGGGCTATGTTTTTTATTTTCTAAAAATAACGTAAAAAAAGAATAAAAAATAAAATTTATTGCGCGACCATATTGAACTTGATGCGCACTTCCTTGTCAACTCCCACATACTTAAACGCGAATGGTGTTGTGTCAAGGGCGAATTCCGCGGCGATGCTGTTTGATGTTATGTTCGCTGGGAAGCTGATTTCTTTTGTCACGCCTCTGAACGTCAAGTCAGCCACAACATTTCCATCTCCGATTGTTTTGGAAACAATTGTGATTTCTGGGTATTTTGCGACGTCAAAGAAATCATCTGTTTTCAGGTGTCTGTCCACTCCTGCGCTGTCTGTTTTGACGCTTGCCGGGTCGACTGTTCCTTTTGCTGATACAATTTTTCCGTCTTTTACAACAAAGCTTCCAGTCCAGTTTTGGAATGTTCCAACGTGTGATTTTCCTGGCGCGAATCCTTCAAATTCAAATGTGCTTTTGGAAATGTCAAGAGGAACTTCTGTTCCTTCCATTGTTGTTTCAGTTACTGTTTCATTTGAAATTTCAACTGCTTCTTTTACAGTTTCTTCAACAGTTGATTCTTCTTTGACTTCCGCACGGGCAAGATCATCTGATGGCGCTGTGCACGCGATTAAAAATATGCTCATTAGAGTCACTATTCCTACGAGTATTTTTTTCATTTATATCACCGAGGCAATCGTCAGAAGAAGGTTTTAAAAAGCTTGTGAACTTTGCCAATATTATGCAGTCAAGGGAGTTTTTGGAAGATTTGAAGGCTTTCGGCGGTTTGCCAATTTATTTGTTTCTTATAGCGTCATTTTTCATCCTTGATTATACTGCGATGAGTGTTCGTTTGACTATTGGTTTGTTTCTTGCCTACGCTTTGACCTCTTCTATTCGTTTTATTTTCTTCAAACAAAGACCTGACAAGCAAAAGTTTAAGGGTTTAGCACAAAAGATTGACGCGTCCAGTTTTCCTAGTTTGCACGCGATGCGCGCTAGTTGTCTTTCTGTTTTGTTAATTTTGTTTTTCAGTAATTTTTGGATTACAGTTATCTCAATTGCGGCAGCGGCATGTGTCGCACTGGTTAGAGTTGTTCAGAAACGTCATTTTGCTAGCGATGTTATCGCAGGTCTGATCTTTGGAGTGTTAATTGCTTTTGTTTCTGTTTGGCTGCAGAGTCTTCTTTAGTTGACGGCAACCTTTAAATATCTCTCTTATGGCTGTTTTTCTGTAAAAAACAGCCCCGTAGTATAGCGGTCAAGTATGCCGGACTCTGACTCCGGAGACCCCAGTTCGAATCTGGGCGGGGCTACTTCTGTTATCATCGGAGTTGAGTGAAACGAAACCCTTCTTATGGCTTTTTGGTCAAGCTTTTTTGAAAAAAGGTTGGTTCTGAATCTGGGCGGGGCTACTTCTTTCGTTCAACGCTATTCCGCCTCATTCCAAAACGTCTCAAATATCGCCTGTAAGTTTTTGGCGAATTTTTCGTTTTCAAGGAATATTATTCCGCCGAAGCTCATCGCGTCTTGGTGCATTAGTTTTATGCAGACTTTTTTCCTGTCAATTACGTCGCACCGTGAGAAATTCGTGTCAAGTCTTCTTACTTGAAATTTGTCTTTTGGGAGTTTTTGTAAAAGCGATGGAATTTCCACATTTGCAGGATATATGCATCTGAATGTCACGCCTCTTTTTATGGCGTTTTGTATTTCTTTTTCCCAAGTTAATTTTATGGCTCGGTTGATGAACGGTTTGTGGTGTATATTGATTATTTGGCAGACTTCTTTTTTTGCCTCAACGAAGCTTCTTAGCTGGATTTTTCTGTTGTCCTCTTGATTTATTCCCAGTTCAAAGAAGTCGCTTCTGCCTTTTGACGCCGCTTCCGCTTTTATCGCTATGCTTCTTGCTCGATTCAGAAGTATTTCGTCTTCTTTTTCTTTTTTCTCGATTAACTGTCCTACCGCTTTTGCTGGCTCTGAAACGAAGTATGTTTTTGGTCTATCGTCAGTTTCCTCAATTATACTTTGTTTAAGGAGAGAGTTAATTACCGAGTATATTTTGCCGAATGGTATTCTTGCTTTTTTACTGAGTTGCTTTGCCGTTATTTTACCTTGGAGAATTGTCTCGAATGCTTTGCTTTCGTAATGTGACAGTCCAAAAGGCTTGAATGTGTCCAATGTTTCACCCCGTTGAAGAGTGAGAATTTAGTGTTTATTTAACCTTCGTCTTCTTTGCAGAATCCGCCGTATTCTTCGAAATTTTCAAAATAGTAGTTTACTCCCAAAAATTCCTGTCTTTTTCCGTCAAACAAAAGCAGTGATTGGTTGTTCAATGTGAAATTGATGCTGTTGTCGTTGTTCCAGCCTGAGACTCCGAGGCGGGTGTCTATGTTGTTTATGACAACAATTTCTGTTCTTCCATTATCCGCTAGGAGTCTGCATAATTTTCCTGATGGTAGTTCCGCGCAGAGTCTTGCTCTGTATTGTGTTTCCACACAGCGTTCAAATCTTGCGCATTGCGTGTGGAAGCAGCAATCTCCGTCAGGTATGCATTTTTGCTGTTCGCCGCACCAGTATCTGCCTTCTTCGCAGACGCATTCCTCTCCGTCCCATTCTTCGCCATATGCGCAGGTTTGCTCTTCATCAGGCATTTTTTCACAAACGCCGTTTACGCAGGTTTCTTCATCTGTGCACAAGTCGCACGGGTCTGTTTCCTGAATAATTGGCTCTTCCAGTTTTTGCTCAGTCTGCGCCGTGTTGCCTTGGTATTCAGAAGTTGGAACTGCCTTGATTACTGGCTCGCAAGCTGCTAAAATCAACAAAACAGAGAAAATTAAAGACACTCCCCGCATATGTGACTACTGCGCGGGAGTGGTATATAAGCGTTTTGCTTGCTTATTCAGTGTAAATCTTTGTGTTCGCCGGATCGTACTTCCAGAGAGGCGCAAGCTTTCCTACTTCCTTGTAATATTTGACAAGGCGCTTGATTTTGCTTTCTGTCAAAAGAAGTCCTCTCTTGGCGGTTTGGTCCTGCTTGTATGTTTCCATGTGTTTGCGAAGCAGGACTGATTTTCGCATTAATGCCATTAAGTCTTCTGGAATTTGCGGCAATAATTTTTTTTCGCCTAAAAGCTGCTGGATTCTTTTTCCTGTGATTAGTTTTGTGTTTGGAATTCCGTAGCTGTCTCTCAAAATTAATCCGATTTCGCTTGCGGTTTTTCCTTCTTTGGCCAGTTTGCCGATTATCATTTCAAGCTCTTTAGTTTGGTATCTTATCCAGGTTGGCGCTTGCGCGACCAAGGGCTTGTTGCTTCTCGCGTTTCCGCGTTTTCTTGAGTGCATTTTTGCCATTTTTTATGTTCTCCGTTCAAGAAGTCATGATGAGAAAAATCTCTCGTGTCTCCAGTATAGGCGAGCCGTAACCAGCCTATCTCTTGAACAAGTAAAATCCTCTATAGGAGGTTTATAAAGATTGCGGTAAAACGCCAAAAAATTTTAAAAAATTATTTGAAAAATTCAAAGAACAACTCTTATGTCGTCAATCTTGTTCGCGACGTCAACGCCTTTCTTCGTCAATGTTAAAAGTTTCAGGCGTCCTTGTTTGTCAAAATTTACCAGACCTTCTGTTTCCATTTCTTGAAGAATTTTTACAACGTGTGAATATGTGCAGTCGATTGATTTGGCGAGTGAGCTCGCGTACACTTCGCTTTTCGCGTTTTTGAGCTCTACGAGCATCATAGCGGGCTTTTCGCGGAAGAATGTTTTGAATATTTCTTTGTTTTTTTGCACGGTTCCACCCCAACAATTCTGTGATTGTTGTAATCGAATATATATTTAAATGTTTCGAGGTCGCGATTTATCGTCGATAAACTCGCGATGAAGTTTGCGAGTGTTGAGCGGTTTAAAAAAGGTTGCGATATTCTTATAAACCATTCTTGCAGTTCTTCGCGTTATGTTATTTTCTCATGAATCTCTTCGCCCTCAGCAAAAAGAGTTAGCTGAAACTATCCGAACCGCTTTGAAAGAGAAGCGCCATTGTTTGGTTCACGCTCCCACCGGTCTTGGAAAAACCGCTGCCGCTTTGTGCGCCGCTCTCGATGTGGCGCTCGGCAAGGATTTGGTTGTTGTTTTTTTGACTTCGCGCCATACTCAGCATAAAATTGTTCTTGATACGGTTAAAAAGTTCAACGAGAGAAATAATCAAAATGTTGTCGCGATTAGCATGATTGGCAAAAAAAACATGTGCGCGCAGGAAGTTGACAATCTTCCCTCGTCTGATTTCGCCGAGTATTGCAAAACTTTGGTTGAGGGAAATCAGTGCGAGTTTTACACCAATGCCAGGGGGAAAAATAATTTTGCGGCGAGAAACGCCATCGCGAATATCAAGTCGAAGCTTCCTTTGCCCGCCGAGGAAGTCCATAAGCTCGCGGTAATGGAGAAAGTTTGTCCTTATGAAATTGCCCTTATGCTCGCCGAGGAAGCGAAGGTCATTGTCGCGGATTACAATTATTTGTTCCATCCGCATATTCGCGATTCTTTTTTGGCGAAAATAAAAAAGAAGCTTGAGCAGGTTGTTATTGTTGTTGATGAGGCGCATAATTTACCTTCACGACTTCGTGACATGCAAACTTTCAGGTTGACAAACCGCCAGATGAAGCTCGCGATTGCCGAAGCGAAAAAAATTAATTCTGAGGTCATTTCTAATCTTGTCGAGATTCAGGAGGTTCTTAATGTTTTAAGCGAGCGTCTTGCCGACGGCGGAGAGCGTTTAGTTCGTGAGAAGGAGTTTGTTGATTTGATTGAGAAATTCAAAGCTTTTGATGTTGTCATTGAGGAGCTTGCCGTCGCCGCGGAGGAAATTCGTTCTTCTGAAAAAATTTCCCATATTGGAAGCATAGCAAAATTTTTACAAGAATGGAAAGGGAAGGGAGATGGCTTCGCTTCTATTATGAGCAGAAATGATATGCTTATCACGTTGAGCAATCGTTGTCTTGATCCCTCAATTTTAACAAAGGAAGTCTTTGGAAATTGTTATTCCGCTGCCGTGATGTCTGGAACTCTTGAGCCTCTTGATATGTACTCGAGTATTTTGGGGCTTGACGGCGCGGTTAATGGTGTATTTGAGAGTCCATTTCCAAAGGACAACCGTCTTGTTATTGTTGTTCCAAAAACAACAACAAAATATCAGGCGAGAAGTGATCGCCAGTTTGACGATATTGCGAAAGAAGTTGCGAATATTACGAACAGTGTTCCCGGCTGCGTTATGGTTTTTTTCCCAAGCTATTTTGTTCAAGGAAGAGTTGGAGAAAAATTTGCGGAAATTTATGGCAGGGATGTTTTTTGGGAGAAACCTTCTTTGTCAAAGGAGGAAAAGCAAAATTTGCTTGACCGTTTTTCAGCGAAAAAAGATAAGGGGGCTGTTTTGCTTGCCGTTGCTTCTGGTTCTTTTGGGGAAGGTGTTGACTTGCCGGGAATTCTTAAGGGGGTCATTGTTGTTGGTCTTCCGTTGGATAAGCCCGATTTGGAAACTAATCAGCTTATCGAATATTATGACAAAAAATTCGGCAAAGGTTGGGAATTCGGATATATTTTGCCTGCGATGACAAGGTGCATTCAAAACGCTGGACGGTGTATTCGAACAGAAAAAGATAGGGGAGTCATAGCGTTTATTGACGAGCGCTACGCTTGGCCGAGATACCAGTCTTGTTTTCCTAAAGAGTGGTCCGTTGTAACTACAAGAGAGCCCAAGGACTTTATTGGTCCTTTTTTTGGACGATTGGCATAAAGTTTATATAGCGAAAAACTAAATTTGTTTTTATGCCAAAAAAAGAAAAGAAAGCGGAAAAAAGTGATGACACTGAGTTTGTTTCCACCGAGGACCACAGCAATGAGTCTCCTGAAGAGCATCAGGTCAACATCACGTTAGGCAATGAAGACGAGGATGTTTACTCAAAGGAAGGCCGCAAGGATCTTCAGGAAGATGACGAGATAGAAGTTTGGGAAGAAGGCTTTTCTGAAGGAACCGGCGACGACGGCGGAACCGAATAGAAAGTTTAAGTTTATTCCTGCGTCGTTACTGTTGCGCTTTTAACTACGCTTTGATTTCTAACTTCTTTAACGTCTGAAACGTGGCTTACAAGTTCAACTTTTAGTTTTAGTTTTTTGTCGCTCAAAAGTCCGAATCTTTTTAGCGTGAATGAATCGTTTGTTATTTCTGTTACTATGAATGGTTCCGCGATTGCTATTTGGTCCGGTGTTCTGGAGTAATTGTAGACTTTGCCAAGTTCTGGATTGTAGTTCAAGCTGTATGAGCTTCCGTGCACTCTGACTGTTGCATTTCCGAATGGTGTTGGCGCTGTTTGGTTGTCTTCTGGCACTTGGAAGAATAAGATATCTTCATCCGCGACTTTCAGCACTTTGCTTGGCCAGTATGTGCTTTGCAACGTGTAAGTGTCGCCTTCTTTTGCCATTATTTTTCCAATCGCGTATTTGTCAGTGACGTTGACTATTTGGTACTTGAACTGCAATGTTTTGTTTTGAACTATGTCCCCAACTATTGGCCGTTTGTTGAATATTCTGTCGTATGATGATATTGGGAAGCTTTGCAGTCTTGGAATTACTATTTCCCTTCTGAAAGACTGCGTTTTATTTACTAGAAGTGTGATTTCTGGTTCGCTTGGCTCGATAGCTTGTTCTTTTGTTTCTCCGTCGCTCATTCCTATAATAGCGTCATCAAATCCTTTTACTTTTCCGCTCTGCCCTAACACAAAAGAGTATGGTCCTTTCGCGAATCCTCTTACATATGGAGAGCCAATTAATCCTTCAATTAATTCCGGTTTGTTTGAATCCACTAGGGTTCCATTGTCAAAATATAATTCAAAGTTGACTGTTACAAGGTCTCCTTTTTGGACTCCAGAAACTGTTTGTGTCTTGTTCTCTTCTGGAGTTGGAGCTACGCCTATGCATGCAACTAATAGAATGAGTAGCGCTACCGCGCTAACCAATCGCCCTGCGAACGTCAGTTGTTTCAACACTTTCTACACCTTCGATTTTTTTGATATTTTCTTCGAGTTTTTCTGTTCCGCCTATTTGTTCATCCATTACGAATGTGATTTTGAGGGCGGACAATCCAAAGCCGATTGGCGCGATTTCCTTTCTCATCTCGCCTGTTCTGTGCTTTTCATCTATGAACGCTCTTATTTTCTCTTGCGCCTTGCTATATATAGCGTCCCAGTTTATTCCTGGCTCTTTGGGCATGAGCTTTACCGTTACTACTACGCTTGCCATTTAGTTTGGTCCTACAAATCCGCATTTGGCGCAAGTGTATTTTGCGACAATTTTCCTTTCATTTGAGGTTCGCGTTATTGTGGTTTCAAGGCATTTTGGGCATTTGAATTTTACCGCGCCTTTTCCTAATATTTCAGTTTCCATAGGCTGTTTGGACAGGCGGTGCTTTAAAAATCTTATGATTGTGATATTCAGAAATCTCCAAATATACTATCTTTCAGAGATAACAAAAGTATATATATGCAGTTTCTGGTTTTTAATATATGGGTCCTTTGTTTGGAAAAAAGGGTGTGGTAGATAAAGAGCGCGAAAAGCTTGTTGAGCTTGAGCGCCTTGCCCAAAGGAAGACTGCGGAATTCTCATCTCAAATCGCTCAAAAAAAGGCAGAGCTTGACCGTTTAAACAAAGAGCTTGCCAAGGTCAAAAAAGAGGATGAATTGGCTCTTGCGAGAATAAGCAAAGAGACCAAGGAGCTTGAAATCCTTAAATCTGAAGCCCTTAAGAGAGTTAAGCTTGCCGACCAAAAGATGGCGAAGCTCACTGCGGAAGAGCAAAAGCTTGAACAGAAGTTGAGAAGTTTGTCAGCGATTGAGCGTTCTGTTTCCGATCTTGATTCTAGAAAAGAAAAGTTGTTGAGAGAAGTTGATGATTTGCAAAGGGAAAAGAGGGAAGCCCAGTCGGTTATTTCCGAGTCCAGAAAGGAGGCTGAACGGGCTGAGAAGGAAAAGAAGGCCATGAGCGCTTTGCTTGCTGAAGTCAAGAGGCGTCTTGCTTTTGTTGAAAAGAAGGAATCCACAGTTCAAGAGCTTGAGAAGAAGGCGAGAGAGGAGCGTTCCGAAATTGAAAGGGAACAGGCCAGACTTGCGAACCTTCAGGCTGAGGAAAAATCCCTTCGTCAAAGTGTTGAAAAATTGATGGACGAGAAGCGCGACGCTGTCAAAATTATTGATGACGCAAAGCGCCACGAATCCGCTGTTCGCGCTTTAATCGAAGAGTCAAAAAAACGCCTGAACAGCGTTGAGAAAAAAGAATCGCATCTCGCCTCGCTTGAGAAGAGTTTGTCCGAGCGGGAAAAAATGATTAACGCTGAAACTTCCCGTCTTTCAAGGATTGAGCAAAAGGAAGGCGAGTTGAGGTCCCAAATTGAGAGTCTTCAAAAGGAAAAGGCGGAAGCGCAGAGAATTATTTCTCATTCAAAAGATTACGCAGCCTCATTTAAAGAGCAGGAATCCGCTCTAAAAAAATTAATGACAGAAGCCCAAAAACGGGCGGAAGTTGCTGAACAAAAAGAAAAGATTTTGCGTGAGCACGAGAAAGATCTTGACGCGAAATTAAGAATAGTTGACATTGAGCAATCAAAATTTGAGAAAATTCAAAAGCAGCGCGATTCATTGCTTTCAGAGATTTCTCAGCTGAACGAAATGAGAAAAGAGGCGGAAAAAACCATTAGATTCTCACAGGACAGTCTGCGCCAAGCGAAAGACGAAATCGCGTCTTTGAAAAAAGAGCGGGAAGCCGCCCAAAAAGCGATTATTGCTTCAAAATCCAAAGAGGAAAAGTTAGGGGAAATCGAATCAGCTCTCGCAAAGAGGGAGCTTGAAGTCTCTCAAAAAGCGCACAGCTTGGAAAGAGTTCTCTCGCGTGAAAAGGAGCTCAATGAAAGAGTTCAAGAAAGTAAGAAGGAGCTTTCATTGCTATCCGAACAAGTTTCGCTTCTTGAAAGAAAAAAATCCGAGCTTGTCAAAATTCACGGTAACATAGACATTTTGTCAAAGAAAGTTCGCGCTTTAAGCGAGGAAGAGCAGAAGAAAGAGAAGCGTGTCGCTGACGGCGCGAAACTTATCGCTGCCCAGGAAGAACAGCTTTCCAAAATGGAAGAGCGTTCAAAACTGCTTAAAGAAGAGATTAAAATGCTTCAGACCGGCAGGGTTCAGGCGCAGATTGATATTGAGAAGCGCCAAAAAGAGCTTCGCGAATTTGATAAGGCCCATTCTCAGGTTGCCGCTGAAACCAAGCGTTTGCTTGAGTTGAGAGCTGAGCAGGAGAAGAAAGTCGCCCTTCTTGAGGAAAGAAGAAAGGATCTGGCGAGGGAAGAGGCCGAAATTGATGGAAAAAGAAAAGAGCTTTCCTCGCTCATTTCAAAAGCGGAGGATGCTCAGCGTCTTCGCGTTGAGACTAAGGCGCTTCTTGATGAGAAAAAAAGCGTTCTTGATGAGTTGAGAAAAACAACAACTCATAACGAAAATGTTCTCGCGGAGCTTACTGAAGTTCAAAAATCAATTGAAAAGGCGAAGCAGGATTTCGCCCGTCAGCAAAAGTTGCACGATCAAGCGTTGACTGAAATGGAAAAACGCCAGAAAGAATTCGCCGCCCGTGAAGAAAAGGCGCTTAAAGCTGAGGCCGCGCTCGAGCAGGCGCAGAAAATTTTAGAATCCGAGCGCGCGAAGTTCGCGGCAGAAATTAGCGCGAGAAAATCCGATCTTTTGGTTGCCCAGCAGGAATGGGAGAAAAAGCTTTCCGATTTGAAATCTGAGAAAGATGACCTGAAAAGAGAAAAAACCGATGTTAGAAAGCTTGTCGATTCAGATATTTTAATTCTTAAAGAGAAAGAAGACGAGCTTGTCCAGAGCATTTCAATGCTTGAGAAGGACCGTGAGCGCCTTATCAACGAAGAAAAGTCGCTCATCGCGAAACTTCGCGAGTTTGAGCGCGGCAAACGTGAGATGGAAGCTCAGGAGCAGCGCTTGAAAAAACAGCAGTCTATTCTTGAGGAGCAGGAGAAAAAGATTGCTGACAATGAGCGCATTATGAAAAAAGGCATGATTTTCGTTGAGCAGGAAAAATTAAAGCTTGAAAAAATGAAGGATAAGTCTTATCGCGCGAAAAAATTGCGCCAGATCTTGCCCCAACTTGAAAAGCGATATAATCAGATGACTTCGCAGTTGCACAAGACTGAAGCGAGACTTATTGACGCTACAATCAAGCCAAGTAAAGTGAGAATGGTTAAGGAGCTTGAGCACGAGCTTAAGGAAAAACAAAAAGGTCTTGAACGCGGGTATTCCAGGTTGCTTGCCAGGGAAAATGAAGTTCAAGAACTTGAAAACAAAAGAGAGAAGGCTTTTGAGTCTTATTTAAGAACTGAAGCCAGAAGCGAAGAATCTCCTAAACAGCTGGTCCACCCTGAAATTCATTCTATGATTGACGAGGCTCGCGAAAAATTGATGCGCGGTGATGTGGATACTGCTGTTAGAATGGTTGCTGAGGCCGAGCTTTTGGTTGAAAGGGTTGAGAGCGCTGAGCTTCGCCGTATGTTGATGTACGACATTAAGGATTTGAAGGCCAGCATTAAGTTGGCGAGTTTGTCCTGATAATATTGTTTTCTTCCTGTTTGTAAACGTCTCCCAAAAACGCTTTGCAGACTTCCATATTGGTCATTATATGGTCTGTTAAATGCGGTATTTTTATCGCGCTTGGGCGCAGAATTCCAATTAAGGGTATTAAGTTGTCTGCGATGTGTTCGTCGATTGGCGCTTCGCTGTTTAGTCTTTCAATTAGCAGTTTAGCTGCTTTTTGCCCTACTTCTTCCGAAGTGACATTTGGCGCGCCTAATATGTCCGCGCCAATTCTTGATTTGGGCTCGCTGTCCTGCTCAAATGTCGCCCATAGTGTTAATCCGCTTCCTGTTGAGAGTGTTTCGCGATATTCTGATGTTATGTTGATTGGAGCTCCTGATGTTGCGAGCGCGTGTTGTGCTGAGCTGGCTTGCCTCTCCGCTACTCTTCTTGACGCCAGTTCTTGGCTTGCGTGCGATATTCCCTTTATTGCGCCTAATTTTCCTCTTTCTACGATGTTAAATCCCTTATGTGATACAATTCTCAAAAAGTCTTCAAAATTTTCAAAGCTGTTTCTGTTTATTTCTGGTGTGAACGTTATTTCTATTTCTCCTCCGCCTCGAGGATAGTATCCTCTTTTTGTGAGTCTTGTTTCTATTCCTCCTGCGAGTTTGTAGTATGGAAGTATTGTGTTTGTGAAACTGTCAAATGGAACGCTGAATGGAACATCCGTTCCCCCAATCAGTTTTAGAGTGAATGGTTTTGGCGCGAATATGGCCGGCAGAAGCAGTGATTGTAAAAGCAGGGTGACGCTCCCGGCTGTTCCTATGTCTATTGTGTGGTTTTTTGCTTTGAATTTTCCTGGTATGTAGAGCAGTTCTTGGCTGCCTATTTCGTCGCCGTCTGTTTTGGCGTCGCAGAGTGTTTTTAGGGCTCGAACGCAATTCAAGTGTTGGGGAGCGAGTCCCGGATTTCCTCTTGTCGCTCTTATGTTTATCATCCTAAATGGCTGTTGTGTGATTGTAGAAAGCGCCAGCGCCGTGCGAAGCATTTGCCCTCCGCCGTGTTTTCCGTCAAGAACAATCATAAAAAATAAAAGAAAAAGGTTGTTTTTATAGTTTAGCCAAGTTCTAGGTTATCAAGTTCGGCCAATTGTAGGTCAAGCTCGTCCAAGTCGTCTAGTCCCATGTCGTTGTCGATTTGTTCGACTTGCATAGTGACCGCGTCTACGTCGCTCGTGTCAACTGCCGCGCCACTTACTGGCTCTTGAACGGTTTCCTGAACTGTTTCTTGTGGGGCTGCTGGAGCGCATGCCGCCAAAAGAACCATTAACGCTAAGCTTGCCGCGATTGCGTATTTCATTTTTTCACCTTTTGTTTTAGGCTATTTATGCCTTACGCAGTCACAGCTGTTTCGTTGGTTTCAACAGCTGCGTCAGTCCCTTCAGTGTCTTCTGAAGATTCAGTTTCTTCAACCTCTTCAGTCTCTTCTGAAGATTCAGTTTCTTCAACCTCTTCAGTGTCTTCTGAAGATTCTTCAGTCGCGCTCTCTTCATCCATCGCACCTTGGCCTGCTCGTTTGAGCTGTGCTACAACGTCCTTTAAAATCTGATGTGATTCTTTTAAGGCCGCGTGCGCTTCGCGAAGCTTTTCGTTCGCCTGCTTTACAAGGTCTGCTCTGGCGTCGCCTGTTGCTGTTTTACTTTGTTCAAACAAAGCTATGGCTTCGCTGTGAAGTCTTTTGGCTTCTGAAACTTTCGCTTTGAACGCTTCAACGTCAACTTTGCTTGTGTCAACTCCCTTTTCGGCAAGTTTCGCTAACGCGTTGTCAAGGCGTTTTTCAAGCTGTTCCGCCATTCCAATTACCAATCCCATTCTTCTTGATACAAGTGAATGAGTTGATGTTTTAAGGTCCTTTCTTGCTTCATTGATGGCGTTTCTTAGCTCTTTGTTCGCCGCGTTGTATTCATCTCTTGTGCTTTCTTCGGTTAGGGCTTCTACTTTTGCTTTCGCCGCTTCTATGCTTGTTATGTGCGCGTCGATTTTGCTTGTCGCTTCTTCTTTTGACGCAATTTCACTTGCTTCAATTCGCGCTTTGGCGTCGTTCAATAGTTTTAGAACTTGGTCCGCCGCGTTCATTAATGTCTGTTTGACTGTTGTTTTTCCGCTTGCGCGTTTTTGTTTGCAGTCTTCAGTGTTCTTTCCTTTGCAGGATCGGAGCTCGTCCGCCAGAGCTGTTATTTTTACTCTTTCCGCTTTTATCGCGTCGCGTGCGTCAAGTCTCATCGCTCGAACGTCTTGTTTGACCATTCGAACTTCTTTCACTTGTTCGCGCACTTCTTTTCCACGTTGGGGTGTATCATCAGTAGTTTCCGTCTCTTGCGCGAGGGCAAGAGGCGACAAAGCCACCAAAAACACCGCTAAAATGGTTAGCCATTTCATCGTGTTTCCTCCCGAACTTTCGTTCGTAAGCTTCTTTTAGCGCGTTTTGTTTATAAACATACTTTCTAAATCCAAATTTTAAAGAATTTTTTGACCTTTTTTAGCCATTTGAAGCTTCATAACTCCTTATTTTACTTTAAAAGAACGTATTTTGCCTTATTTTTTTACCCTCATACGAATATTTATATAGTTTAGCGACGATAAAAATGTCATGCGTTGGCTATTGTTATTGGTGCTGTTTTCAGGGGTTGTTTACGGCGCCGAGATTTACGGAACTGTTTACGATTTTGGTTTGAACAAAGCATATAATTCTGTTGTTGAGATTAATTCTACTCCTTCGCAAAAGATTGTGGCGAGCGCGGGAACTTATGAGTTTTCAGTTCCCCCCGGCACTTACAAAATCGCGGCTGAAAAGGGCGATGAGTTCACTGAAGAAATTATTGAAATTAAGGAAGGCCGTTTTGTAAGAGACTTGATTTTGCTTCCCGACCTTGATGAGGATTTGCTTGAGGACGAGGAGGAGATTCCCCCTATTGATGAGACACTTGACATCATTACCCAAAAACCAACTTACCAATGGATTTTGTGGCTTGTTGTTTTCATTGTCCTTGGCTACATTGTTTGGAAGGTGTCAAAGGCCCCCACAAAAGTTGTTGAGAAAAAAATCAAGGAAGTTGTTGTTTCAAGTGATTTGGAGCGTTTGATTAAGTTTGTAGAAAAACATAATGGGCGTGTTTTGCAAAAGGATTTGAGAAAGGAGTTTCCTTATTCTGAGGCGAAGATTTCTCTTATGGTTGACGAGCTCGAAGCTAAAGGCATTGTTAAAAGGGTGAAAAAGGGAAGGGGGAATATTATTATCAAGTCATGATTGTTGGTGTCGATCCCGGAACTACTGTCGCTTGGGCTTTCTTGAATTTGAAGGGGAAGCTTGTTGGAATTGGCTCAAAAAGAAATGTTGATGCCGATTATTTATTAAGAGAAATTATGAATAATGGCAGAGCTCTCATTATTGGCTGTGACAAGGCTAAAGTTCCTTTTTTGGCTCAGTCTATCGCCGCGAAATTTGGAGCGAAAATTGTTTCTCCAAGTTATGATTTGCTTGTTGATGAAAAGCGCGGGCTGACTCGGGATTTTGAAACCGGCAACGCGCACGAGCTTGACGCTTTGGCTAGCGCTTTATTCGCTTACAACAAAGTTTTGCCTTTATTGCGCCGTGTTGAGAAAACTCTTGAGAAAGAGGGCAAATTGAGTTTGTTCGAGAAGGTGTTTGAGATTGTTTTGAAGGAAAATATGAGCATTCGCGCAGCTCTCGTTCTCTGCGATGAAAGGCCAAGACAGATTGAAGGGCCCCAGAGCGAGGAGGAAGAGCGGGATGTTGATCTTGTCCGCCTGTTTTCAGCGCTTTCAAGGGAGCGCCGCGCTTTTGTCCAAGTGAAGGAGCTTAACGCGCGTTTGGAGAATGAAGTTAAACGTTTGAAAAGCGAGGTCGAAATTTTGAGGGCAAGGCAGAGCGAGCTAGTGAAGCCAAAATCCCGTGAGAAACGTCTTAGCGAGAAGGATGCTCGAATTCAGTCTTTTGCTGATAAGTTTGAGAATATTAAGAGGGAGCTTGATTCCTCGAAAAGTCATATTTTGTTTCTTGAAAGGAATTTGTTGAAAAAAGATCTTATCGCTGTTCCGAAAATGAGCAAGTTGAGTTGGAATGAGGCGGTAAGTGTTAGGCCTTTTGTCAACGATTGTGTTTTTATTGAAAGTATTGATTCGTTGAGCGATAATGCGGTGAAAATCATTTCTGATTCCGGTGTTCGTATTGTTTTGTGCAAAAAATTGCCAAGTGAAAAGCTGCGCCGTGATTTGCCTTTTATTTTCAGGGAGTTTCAGGGGACTGTTGCGGGGAATATCGCCCTTGTTAGCGGCTCTTTTCTTGAGAAAATTAGAAAGGAAAAGGACGCTTTGCTAAAAGTTATTGATGAATTCAAAAAGGAGCGCTCTAAGGTCTGACGTGCTCTAATTTTTCAGCGACTATTTCTGCTTTTTTGTTCGTTTCAACATACCTGACGCGAACTTTTTTGCCGATTCCGAGAATTTCTATTTTATCTCCCTGATATGTCACTATGTCTCCTTTTTTGAACGGCAATGGCCTGAATAAGACTGTGACTCTGTAGACGTGTTTGCTGGTCATTTTGTCTGTTGTGAATATTCGCTGGCTAATTTTCATGACTCCTGCGAAGTTTTCTTGCAGTTTTCTTCCCAAATTTTGCAAATAGTGCTGGTCTGTTACATAGAGATCCAATCCGCCGCGGACATCTTTTATTTTGGTTATTGCCGCTTTATCGTCTTCCTTGACTCTTGCCTGTATCCACTCTATTAATTCATCATTCCCGCCTCTAATTTGGAGTATGCCTTCAAAGTAGTCCGGATGCGGTATTTTTACCATTTAGTCAATATTTTAGGACTTAGTTTTTAAATGTATATGGGAATCTCTATTTTGTGTGACTTATTTGTGGCAGAATGTTTTTAAATTGGAGATGCGTCAAAAATGCCAGCGATGACAAAAGAAGAACAAGCGAGAAAAGAGTTGTCTGACTTTTTAAATATAGAGTCCGAGCGCCCATACAATTATTCGAATTGGGATTTTAAGGAAAGAAGAAAGTTAGGCCCTTATGAGCAAAGAAAGTCGCTTTCTGACAGATATCTTGCCCTTCCTTCCTTGGATGAGACTCAAGAAATTGATCCAGTAAAGCCTCGCAATTATCGCTGGGTTATCGCTCTTGCCTTCCTGACCGCTTTTTCAATTTCTTATTGTTCAAATTCTCGAAAAGTTCCCAAAGAAGAGTTGAGAGAGTGCGAAACTGTTCGTCAATACAGTTCCTCAAATTATGAACCCCCCTCGTTCAGGCAGGGTCCCAAGAAATAATCATAACCTTTTTAAACCGTCTTTCTGCTTTGTAGTTCAATGAAGGTTCTTAAAAAAATCTGGAAATTTATTTGGGAGGATGACAGCGTTTGGAGCTGGATTGTTAATATTATTCTCGCCTTTTTGATAATCAAATTTATTCTTTACCCTGGCCTTGGTTGGGTTTTGGGAACTCCTGCTCCTATTGTTGCGGTTGTTTCCGGAAGTATGGAGCACGACGGCAGTTTTGATGATTTTTGGTCTCAGCCGCAGTGTTGCAACGCTCAGTGCTCCCACACTCTTATTCAAGGAGAGTTTTACGATCAAAACAATATTTCAAAATCTAAATTCAGGGAATTCAGTTTCGTTAACGGTTTCAATAAGGGAGATATTATGATTTTGTACAGTCCAAAATCTGTAAAGCTTGGAGACACAATTGTATATCTGACTAACACCAGACCGGATCCTATTATTCACCGTGTTATCGCGATTGAGGACAAAAATGGCGCGCCATTCTATTGGACTAAGGGAGACCACAACTGCGACATAGGAGAGTTTGAGAAGGGAATTCAGCAGGACAAAGTTATCGGTAAGGCTGTTTGGCGTGTTCCGCTTCTTGGCTGGGTTAAGATTGTTTTTGTTGACCTGATAAATTTGGTGAGGTAAAAATGCTGAAGTTTTGTCCGAAATGCAAGAGCATTATGATGCCGAAGGGAAAGGAGCTCATTTGCAAATGCGGTTATTCTGAAAAGATTGAGAGCAAAGTTATTTCTGAGAAGTCGAAGGATGATAAGAATGATTTTGTTGTTATTGAGAAGGAATCCAGTCCGAACGTGATTATTGACGCTGAATGTCCCAAGTGCAAGCATATGAAAGCCGAATATTGGGAGATTCAGACGCGTTCCGCTGATGAGCCACCCACTAGATTTCACAAGTGCAAAAAGTGTAATCATACTTGGCGAGAATATAAATAGCGCCGGGGAGCACTAGGGGTCGGGCGTTTAAGACCCCTCGTTTATAGAAGCGAAGCCTAATTATACTTAGCGAACCTCCAAAATTCTATGAATTTTCCAAAGTCTGGCAAAGTAAGAATTCTTGTAAAAACTGGCGCAAATGAAACTAAAGTTAAGGAGTTTGATGTAGAAAAGGGAGCTTGGCGTGTTGATGTCGCCGCGAGGCCTTTGGAGAATGAGGCGAATGTTGAGATCGTTAAGTTTTTTTCAAGACTGACAAAGAAGCAGGTGCGTATTCTTTCGGGTTTGACTTCAAAGGAAAAGGTTCTGTTGATTCCGGAATAATTTCAATTTTTGTTTGATTAAGTTTTTGAATATATTATTCTCAAATAACCGTATGTCTTTTGTCCATGTTTTCATCATAAAGGGCGGCAGAATTTACCAAGCTTTTGTCCATTGGAGAACTGTTGAGAATTTGTTAAAAACCAGTGTTGATAACGCTCTTCCATTAATGCGTTCTTCTTTTCTTGATTCAGGCTACGTTGTGTTTGATTGCAACAAAAATATCGTTGTCAATGGGCAAAACGCGTCTTCATTGAAGGAAGTTAGAAAAAAGAATTTGTTCGTTATCGAGGCATAATTGCATAATTTTATATATGAATCTATATTCTGTAGTTGTATGAAAAAGACGGTGCTGGTGATGTTTCTTATTGTTCTTATCGTGCTTG
>CAZNDX010000002.1:7428-13983 GCA_964572035.1 uncultured Methanosarcinales archaeon | reverse complement strand
AGTTGTATGAAAAAGACGGTGCTGGTGATGTTTCTTATTGTTCTTATCGTGCTTGTTGCCGCGATGAGTGTTTCCGCTTTGCGTTATGGGGCGACAAGGTATGGCGCCGTCTATTACTATGGCTCTCCTTATTACATGTATTATCCTGTTTACTATCCCGGAATTCAATACGCGGGATATTATCAATACCCGCTGGGTCCTTTGAGTTCTGATTGGATTTACCGTTATGGTGTTCCTAATCCTGTTCAGGAAGTCCCTGGCCAGCTTTGTGGATTGGTTGATGGGCAGACTTTTGGCTGCAGTTACGGCTTTTTGTGCGATTACTCTAAGACATCGTTTAATGGAATTGGTGTCTGTATTCCCGCGCTTCCTCAGTGAATGTTGCTGAGAATTTGCAGTTCTTTTGATATTTTGTTTTCCAGTTCGCCTGTTTCTTTTGTGAAGATTGGCTCGCCTGAGCGCAGGTAAATGTTTTTTCCTTCGTATTGTATTCCCAATGGAACAAATGGCAAAAGTTTTCCGTTTTGTTTTTGTATTATGGTGTCGATTACTGAGTCTTTGGCTATTTTGATTGGCCTCATTTTGTTTGGACTTCTTGTTCCTTCTGGGTGTATTACAACTATTTCTCCTTTTTCAAGGACTTCGCTTGTTTTTTGTATTGCTTTTTTATTTATCTCCCTGCCTGATTCCTTGTCGTATTTTCCTTTTTTGATTTCTCTGGCGCGGGCTATCATTATTCCGCCGTAGGCTTCAAGTATTGGTCTTAATGGCAAAGGTCTCATTATCCAATAAGCTGGAATTCCCAGTCGGTCGTATATGAATAATCCTTCAAGAATTATGTCTTTGTGTTGCTGGTGTTTTGGAAGCAGGACAAATGGAGGGTTTGGCAGTTCTCCTTCAAAATGCAGATTATATCTCGCGTTGAAATAAATTGATGTGAGCGCTCTTCCTATTTTGTAAACACAGTTTATTCTGTCCATTAGAATCCATCTAATTTTTTCTGTTTTTTTCCGAAATCTTCAAGATATTTTGGAGGATTGACTGATTTGAACTCGTATCCCCAGTCTTCTAGCATTTTTTTGGCGTTGTCGGTTATGGACGGCGCCGCGAGTATTCCTCTGACTTTGCTTATTCCCTTGCTTACCATTATTTTTTCAACGTAACGTCGTAGTTGTGTTACTGCTGACAATTCAGCTTTATAGCGCTTGCATTCAACTATTGTGAGTGTTCCGTCTTTATCCACTCCCATTACGTCTATGAATCCGTATTTTGTTTGTTCTTCCTGCGATACTGGTTTGAATCCTTTTTCCAGCATTTCAGGATTTGAATAAATCATATTGCTCATATCTTCTTCTGTTCCGGCTATTGTTATTGTTTGAGCGTCTTCTAATTTTTGGCTGTTGAAAAAATGTATTGAGTGTATTGTTACTGTCATATTTTCTTTCAGAGCTATGTTGTTTGAATTTAGAATTAGCATTTTATTGTCAAAGCGGACGCTGTGCGCTGTTCCGTTTTTCATGTAGTTTATTGGTGTGGTGCCGAAGGGCTGGTGGATTAGAAGCGTTCCGTCATTTTTTATTATGACCAGTCTGTCGCCTCTTTCAAGGTGACTTTCGGCTCTTCCTGAGTATCTTATTGCGCAGTTGCAGGCGCAGACTATTGTCTCGTTTCGTGATATTGCGTCAGAAAATAGTGTTTGATAGTCTGATAGTTTCATTTTGAATTTATGAAATCGCTTATTTGTTTTTCAAGATTTTTTTCATCTGCGTCATTTTTAATGGTTGTGTCTGCGAGCTCGAATACTTTGTGAAGTTGAAGTCCTTTGGCGTCGTTGCTTTTTTCACTTTCTTCTCGCGCGATGAATTCTTGTTTTGTCTTTATGTTTTTGTCTTTCACTGAATCGTGCCGCTTAATAAATCGTTCATATCTCAAATCCAATGGCGCATCCAGTTTTATAAGATAGAAGTCTTTGGATTTTTTTAGCTCAATTACTTCTGAGGGGTTTCTTATGCTTGTTACAACGTAGTTTTTTCCTTTTTGCATTCCGTCGAGGGCTAGTTTTCCTAAAATTCCTGCTCCGTATTCCTTTCGAAGATTGTTGCCCATTTCTGTTAAGTTTTCCCGTGTCGGTTCTTTTCCTTGCGCCGCGCAATATTGGTTTAGAATGTCTGATATGCTTATATGAATGAATCCTTTTCTTTCTAAAATTCCCGCCGCAGTGTCTTTTCCGGCGCAGTATGTCCCCGTTATCCCGATAATCATTGAGTATAAGGAGAATTATTGTGTATTTAAGTGTTCATATGTTGAAGTGTTGTTGTTGAAGTTGTTATGTTGCAATTGTGATGTAACGCGACATAAATTCTTTTTAAGTAGTTGAGAATTGAAAATGTTGGAAAAAGAGGTGACCCCCGTTGGGGGATTTTTTCTAAGGTTCTTCAGTAAAAAACGCGTCTAAGTCCTTGTTTTTGTTCTTTTCTTTGTAATCGACCGCTATTCCCATTCTACCACCTTTTTTCAAAAATCAGTAAGCCTATTTTCTTTTTAAATCTATCCAAACTCTGCGAGAACTTGTATGTTGTGTTTCAGGACTTTTCCGTCTTTCGCGTCTATTTTTACGTTGATTGTTTTGAAACTTTGCGTGAAGTATGTGACATTATATATTGTGCTTCCTTCCGCGTGCTGTATTATAAAAAAGTGTTTCAGAAGCAGTTCCTTTCCGTATTCTTCTTTGACCAATTTATTTGCGAGTTCTATTGCTTTTTCCGCTTCTATTTTTATTTCTGAAGGGTCTAGTTTTTGTATCGGCGCGGGTCCTTGAAGTATTTCCTGTTCATCTGTGTGCTCAACTTTGTTGCCATTCACTAAAAAAGTGGTCATCCTTTGTTTTTGCTCGTCATAAAATCCTATTTGCCAGGTGTCCTTGTTGGCTTCGTCAAGCATTAGAAATCCGTGCGCTAGGAATGCATTGTTGTGTTCTTTATGCCAGTGTTTGAATGACAAATCGCTTGTTAGCGTATGTAATGCTTTATGAAAGTCCATTAAAAAACGCCCGTTCTACTACTATAAAAGTTTTACCGAATGAGTCCGCCGGTTATTCTTTTCACGACGTTTATGCTGTAGCGCAGCCCTTTATTTGGATGGAAGTGCATTGCCTCCATAAATACGTGAACCGCCGGATACTCCTGGTCTTGTCTTGGTTCTTTGATTTTAAATAGCATAAATGCTGATAAAAATCTCATTATGGCAGATATTACAAAAATTAGCGGTATTCCGCTTAGCATCCAGATTACTGCGTGCTCTGTTATCCATCCTCCTACTATCGGAGCGATTATGAGTGGAATGCTCGCGAAAAATGTGTATTCTGCGATTTGTATGGCTCTTTTTTTGCTGTCAGAAAGACCCAGAAGCAAGTTTATTGTTGAGATGTCAGTCGCCGCCCATACCGTTCCTGATATCAACTGCACTGGAATTAGCAACCAAAGATTGTTCGTACTAACCGCTAGATATAGAAGTGGCACCAGGGCGACTCCAAAATGCCCTATTATCGCTATTGGTTTGTCGCCGTATTTGTCCGATAGTTTTCCTATGTAATGCGCGGTAAATATTGTCGCCAATGTGGTTACCGAGCTTGCGATTCCATAATATTCATATCCTATGTTCAGGTTTTTTAGCATGTATACCGCGAAAAAAGGAGACGCTATCATAAAGCTGAAATTGAATATCATCTGGAATATGACAAATTTTTTCATCTCGCCTGTTAGCGTGAAAAATTCTTTGACTGTGTGGTGATCGTGGTCCGAATATTCTGGTTCTTCGACTTTTTTGTAGGCGAATGCTCCTATTATTCCTAAAAGAGCTCCTAATCCGAATATTGCTGCGAATCCTGTTGGGCTGTCTTTTGGAAATTGCTGAAGCCAGAGTCCTGCCAAGACCATTGTTATCATTCCGAACAAATTAATCAATTTTTGGCGGATGGATATGAAATCCCCTCTGGTCTGCGCAGGTATCACATCCGCTATTAGCGTTGTCAACGCGGGTGTTGTAAACGCCTCGCTGATTTTTGTGATTAAATAAAATATTATGATGAAAACTAGAGGGTTTGTGAAAAAGAACGGAGATAGCAGCAAGGGAAGCCAGAATAGTTTTGATAATATTTCGAATGTAACTATTATTTTTTTGCGGGAGAGATGTTGAACAAGTTGTGCCGCGGGGACTTGTGTTATTAGATTTGCGAGGTATGGCAATGCGCCTAGAACTCCAACCACTACATTTGAAGCGCCAAGGGCGAGGGCGAAAGCGACCAAGTATACCGATGTCAGACCGTTGAACGCCGCCATTAAGCTTG
This sequence comes from uncultured Methanosarcinales archaeon, assembly GCA_964572035.1. Lineage (GTDB taxonomy): Archaea > Nanobdellota > Nanobdellia > Woesearchaeales > ARS49 > CAZNDX01. The sequence continues at coordinate 9,638 of CAZNDX010000002.1, read as the reverse complement.
CCGCGACGAAAAACGTGCGTTTGCTCATAGCGTTATTATTCTCCCGTCAGGTCCTGGATTGCAAAGTGTTGTTTTTCCAAGTTTTTGTATGACTCCGAATGTTTCATGTATGTGTCCTGAGAGCGAGAGGATTGGTTTGTGTTCTTTTATGAAATCCATATAGCTTTTGCAGCCTACATGATCGTCCATCCAATCAAGATAATCCAAAGCGCTGCCTCCTGGCGGGGCGTGGGTCATCAATATCATTTTTCCTGTTAGTTTATCCTTGTTTTTTTTGACGAATTCCTCAAATTCTTTGTCGCCGGCGAGCTTTCCTCTTCCGTAGAATCCTCCGCCTCCGTGCGCGACCACAGTATAATCTCCAAGAGGGAAAATTTTGTTGTGTACAAACTGAACATTTTTCGTTTTCGCGCAAAGTTTTTTCACTATGGCATCCATTTCGTGGTTTCCGTGAATCAAATAAACAGACAGCCCTAGCGAGTCGAGTTTTCGAAGCACCGCCTCTATGTTTTGCTCGAATATTGTGAAGTCTCCGCAGCAGAATACCGCGTCCGGTTTGTATTTTTTTATTTTGGCTTCTATTTTTTTTAACGCGGTTATGCTTGCGTGCAAATCTGTGAAGGCAAGGATTTTCATGAATGTTAGAACGTTGCGTGTGGTTTTAAAGGTTTACCTGGGGAATGCTATGTTGATTATGGTTCTATAAGTTGTGAAGTTGCCTAGCACATATGTTTCTATTGCCATTCCAATGAACAGCACTCCAATTCCTACAAGAAGCAACAGGGCGTTGTATTTGAATATCGTCCACATTCTGCGGGATTTGAAGTCCTCTTTTACTATTCCGTCAGATAATGTTGTTCCTGATAGTGTGCTTATGATGTAGCTCAATCCTTCCATGAATGTGTGAGGAAATACTGATAGTATGACAAGAACGAATAATATTAGAGGGTTTGCTGTGCTGATTACTGCTGCTGTTTTGGCGAGATTTCCAAAGATTGTGCCCCATACGCTTGCGTTCCATGCGATGAAGAATATCGCTCCGTTTCCTGCGACAAGTGAAAGAAAGAAGCAAAGCCCAAGGACTTGCATGTTCCACGCGAATAAGTCCCAGAATAGTGGCCATGAGAAATTTACTGCCTGTCCTGTTAGTATGCCAAGTTGTATTTTGAACAAGTGTCCTGCGGCAAGTTTTGGGAGCATTATTGAGAATCCTGCGAATGTAAATAATATTCCGAAAAAGATGTACGCGTAAACTTTGATGTGGGGCACGCTTAATTTAAGGTAGCTGAGAAATGTTGGCACTTTTCTCGGGTCAATTTCTTGTGAATTGCTTAGCTGCGCCAGCGAAGGCATCAGCAGAAGCGACGTTATTCCCACCGCTATCAGCGCGGGGTCGTTTGGAAATATCATTATCGCGATAAACAACCCTAATATTGTGTATCCTATTCCCAAAAGTAGCCCAAAATAAGGTCGATCGTGAAGAAATTCCGCTGAGTAGAGCCTTTCAAAGACCATACAGATGGTTACTTTCAGACGATATTTAAAAAAGTGTGATGATTATGGAGTGACTAACGGACTGCGTAATAATCTTCCAGAACTATTTCCCCAAGTTCGCCCAAGTCTTTGCATAAGCTGAATCTTCCTTCGCCAATGCGAGTTATATCTTTGGCGAGTTGTATTCCCGCCTTGTCTAATTGTATTCCTATTAGCGAAACGGTTATTCCCGCGCCGCGCGCTTTGCTTATTGCCTTTAGTGTTTCTTCTTCCGGTTTTTCTCCTACGGTTGGCATCGCGTCAGTTAGCAAAATGAGGTGTTTTGTTTCCGCTGTTGGCGGGAAGAGCTCTATTGCTTTGTCTATCATGTTGGCGAAGTCTGTTTGTCTGCTTGCTTTGATTTTGCTTATGTTTGTCAAAAGTTGTGAGAAATCCTGTGTTGGTGGAACTGCTGTTTTGATGTCAGAGCCAAATACAATCAGCCCCACTTTGTCTTTATCGTGTATTGCGTTGAACGCCAGTGTTATTCCCGCTCTTTTGCTCATTTCTATTTTTTGTCCTTTCATGCTGGCGCTGGCGTCAAGCGCGTAAATTACTGATACGCTTCCTTTGCCTTCTCTCTCAGAAGTGTGTAAATCCTCAAGCAGGAGTTCTTTGTGCCCTCGTTTTATGGCTGCATGTATGCTTCTCCTCAAATGCAAATCTTTATACCTGTC
>CAZNDX010000002.1:0-7328 GCA_964572035.1 uncultured Methanosarcinales archaeon | reverse complement strand
GCTTTTTCTATTTCGTGAACTTCTTGGCTGAAGGTGTCAAAGGCCACCACCACCGAGTTCGGGGTGTTGGGCGCGGTATGCGTCAAACTGTTCTTTTAAGAATTCCTCGTTTGTTTGCAGGTATTTTACACTTGGTTTTAACTCTATTCTGTGAGATAAAACAGAAATCAGCGCGGAAACTACATCTTCTGTTGTTACTTGCTTTCGCTTCGCCAAGTATGCGTTTGCTTGCGCCCTTTCGTAGATGCCGAGTGATGCTCGGACGCTTGGTTTCTTGAGTATGTTTTTGTGTTCGCGAATCAGTCGCACAAAAAGCACTGCGAGAGATAGAAGACCGTCATCGAATTGTATCGGGAGTTTTTCTCCTTTCATTACAACTATTTTTTTCTCAATTTCTAGAGTTTCAGGGTATCCGACGTGAATTACGTCCATTCTATCCATAAAAACGTCAGAAAGTTTTTCTGTTGCCGCTGTTTCTTGCGGGTTCATTGTTCCGATGAACACGAAGTTTACTGGGAAATCGACTGTGTACGCTCCGATTGTCGCTCTTCCTTCTTCTAAAACCTGAAGCAACGCGTTTTGCAGTTTTTCTGGGGCTCTGTTTACTTCATCAAAGAACAGTATGCCTTGGTCTGCTTTGAATATTTTTCCAGGGGTGAAAGCTTCCAACGATGTTGGTCCGTGTTTTAGCGCTTTTATTGGATCTATGTCTCCAAGTAAGTCCTCAACCGTTAAATCAGGGCTTCCTTGAACTCGAATGAATCTTTGTTCGCCTGTTTTTTTGACTTTTTTTCCGTCATCCTCTACCGTTGTTGTTGGAAGGATTTTAGCTATGTTTTTGGCGAGTGTTGTTTTTCCAACTCCTGGGGGTCCCAACAGAACTAAGTGTCTCCCCATTAATAGGGCGGATTTTAGCTGGTGCTTTGCCAGTTCTTGTCCTAGTATATCGTCAAATGGGTCCTTTTCAAGGAATGCTTTTTGGAAATGTTCTTTCATTGTCCAAAGAAAGATAGATTATAGCTTTATAAAAGTATGGTAAAAAGGAAAAGAATAGAAAGTTATCTTTTGCGTCGTTTCGCCGCTGCCGCCTTTCGTGCTCTTACCTTGCGATAGTTCGCCATGGCCTTTCGCGCTACTGGCATTGCCTTCTTCTGAACTCTTTTCGCGGCTCCGCCGAGTTCTTTTTTGGCGAAACTTAGGAATTTGTCCTTTTCCATATTTAGTTCGCGCATAAATTCGTTGAGAAGTTTTTTAGCGTCTGGCTTTGTCAAAAGCCCCGCTGCGACCAGCGCCTTGACTTCCATTTCGAGTCTTTTTCGCGCCGTGTTCAGTAAAGCCGCGCCTTTTGCTTTCGCGCTTCCTATTTTTCGCTTAACCGCTTTTCTCATTCTCTTTTTCATATCATCATTCTATATTGTGGCGTATATAAATATTGCGCTTGATTATAATTTTGCGCCTTCGTGGTTGTCGTATTTTGGTTTTCCTTCTTTCATTATGCTTCGAATCAGCGCGCCAACGAAAAATCCCGCGAATGCCAGTCCGAACAAACTAATTATGCTAATGTCGGCGAATTTCGGTCCTGTGTTTAGAAACAGCGCTGACGCGACGATTAGCGCGGCGGCGACAAGAGAATAGCTTAGTCTGTTGCTTGATGTGTTGATGTCTTTTCCTATGTGCCTGAATTTTGTGTCGTCAAGTTTTAGCACTACGTTTCCTTTTTCAACTGATTTGAGCGCTCTTTGGGCGTCTGATGGAAGTGATGCTAGTGTTTTCGCTATTTCTTTCGCTTGTTTTGAAAATGACGTGATTAATTTCTTCGGCGCTTTTTGTTTTTTTAGAAGAGCTACAATTTTTGGCTCGGTGTGGGTCATAAAGTCTATTTTTTGGTCGAGTTTTCTTGCCGTTGCCTCAACTGTTACCATTCCTTTTGCCAATAGTACAATATCTCGAGGCAATCTTATGTGGTGTTTTGAGCTGATGTTGAACAGTTCGTGGAATAGGTGTGTTATTCTTCTTTTTGTTGGGTTGCTGTCTTGCCATTTGTCAAGCGCGTCCTTTACATCAAGAGAGAACATTCTTTCATTTGTGTTTTGGCTTGTGAGTCCAAATGACAGCAGTACATCAGATACTGTTTTTTCGTCGTTTGCCGCGATTCCCGTGTATAGCGCGAGTCCGAAGTCTCTCGTTTTTTTGTCGAGATGCCCTACGATTCCAAAATCAAGAAGTCCTAAATGAGTGCTATTCATTAATAGAATGTTTCCTGGGTGCAGGTCTGCGTGGAATGTTCCTATTTCAAAGACTTGTTGAATGAATGTGTCGAGTAGTTCCCGCGCGAGTTTTGGCTGATTGCCTTCTATTTGCGTTAATTTTTTTCCGTCAAGATATTCCAGTGTGAGAACTTTTTCCGTTGTTGTCTCCCAGTGCACTTTTGGTATTGTGATGTTTCGCAGCGTGTTGCCTTCTCTTATTGTGTCAACACTGTGCGCTTCTGTTGTGAAATCCAGTTCTTTTTTTGTGTAGCGTTCAAATTCATCAATAATCAGCGTTGTGTTTAGTTCCGGTATTGAGCGTGAGAGTTTTTGCGCGATAAAGCGCATTACTTCTATGTCTTCCCTAAATTGCGAGGAAATATCCGGTCTTTGAATCTTTATCGCCACAGGTTGTCCTGTTTTTGTTCTTGCTTTGTGAACTTGCGCGACGCTTGCGCTTCCGATTGGTCTTGGATCGATGTGTGAGAATAAGGTGTTTGCTGGTTTTCCAAATTCTTTTTGCATTGTTTCTAACACTGTCTCAATGGTTTCCGGTGTTACGTCATCAAGCAGTTTGCTGAATTCTTCGCAGAATTGTGGCGGAACCAAGTCAGGCCTCATTGAGAGCAGCTGTCCTAATTTGATGTATGCTCCCCCCAATTCTTCAAACGCTTCGCGCAAGTGTTTTGGCAGATCTGGGGGCAGTTGTCCTTTTTTTCTTGAGAATATTGGCAGATAATGGGCGAATCCGAATGTGACCAGGGCGCCTCCTAAATGGTGTTTTGCAAGCACTCTGATTACGTGTGTTAGTCGCGCGGTCATCTCTTTTTACCGAGGATATTTGTTTGTGGATTTATATAGGTATTGGACAACATTTTTATACCCTTCCGTGAAGAATTAGTGTATGTATGAATTAATCGTGACGGAAAAGCCGAACGCGAGCAAGCGTGTCGCTGAGGCGCTCTCCGATGGCAAGGCGAAAAAGCTGGCGAAGGACGGCGTTCCTTATTATGAGTTGAAGCATGACGGCAAGGAGATTGTTGTCGCCTGCGCCGTTGGTCATTTGTTTGGTCTTGCTGAGAAGGAAAAGAAAAAGGGTTTTGCTTACCCTGTTTTTGATATTGAATGGGTTCCCGCTCACAAGGTCAGCAAAGGTTCTGCTTTTACAAAAAAATATCTTGATGTTCTGAAAAAATTGTCGAAAGACGCGAAGGATGTCACGGTTGCGACTGACTACGACGTTGAAGGAGAGGTTATCGGATGGAATGTTGCTCGTTTCGCTTGCGGTAGAAAAGAAGCGAGGCGCATGAAGTTTTCCGCCTTGACAAAAGACGATCTTATCGAAGCGTACAATAAAGTTTCTTCACATCTCGACCATGCGCAGGCTGAGGCGGGTGAGACTCGTCATTTTCTTGATTATTATTATGGTATTAATTTATCCCGCGCCTTAACTCACGCGATTAAGAGCGCTGGAATGTTCAAAATTTTGTCTACTGGTCGTGTTCAGGGTCCTGCGCTGAAGATTGTTGTTGATCGCGAGCGCGAAATCAAGAAGTTCAAGCCTGTTCCTTTTTGGATGATTGAACTTCAGGGAAAATCTTCAGGTCCGTTCATCGCTTGGCACGAGGAGGACAAGTTCTGGGATAAGGAAAAGGCCGACGACGTGATGAAAAAAGTTGGAGGTGCGAAGGATGGCTCTGTCGCCGATCTTGACAAACAGCAGTTCAAGCAGGCTCCTCCGACCCCTTTTGATTTGACGAGTTTGCAGACGGAAAGTTATCGCTGTTTTGGTTTGAATCCTAAAATTACTTTGGAAATCGCTCAGGATTTGTACACCAACGGTTGGATTTCTTATCCAAGAACATCCAGCCAGCAATTGCCTGAGAACACTGGTTTTCCTAAAATTCTAAAGGGTCTCGCGAGAGCAGAAGAGTACAAGGAACTCGCGAACATTCTTCTGAAAAAAGGAAAACTTATTCCGAACAATGGAAAGAAGACTGATCCGGCTCACCCGGCGATTTATCCCACCGGTATTGTTCCTGAAGAGCTTGAGGGCCGCCAGAAGAAAGTGTATGACTTGGTTGTTAAGCGTTTTTTCGCGACTTTCGGCGATCCAGCCGTTAGAGAGACCGTTACGGCGAAGATTGACGTCAAAAAGGAGATTTTTGTGGCCAAGGGCACAAGAACTGTTGAGAAAAATTGGCATATTTTTTACGCGCCTTACGTCAAGTTGTCTGAGGACGAGCTTCCTGCGATGGATAAAGGAAGTTCTGTTGTTGTGAAAAAGATTGAGCTTCACGCGGAAGAGACCAAGCCTCCCAAGAGGTTCACTCCTGCAAGTTTGATTAAGGAGCTTGAGAAGCGCAATCTTGGAACTAAAGCCACTAGGGCAGAAATTGTTGATACCCTGTCAAAAAGAAATTACATTAAGGGTGAGGCGATCGAGGTTACCGATCTTGGAATGGAGACTGTTGGAATTTTGGAAAAGCACGTTCCTAAGATTCTTGACGAGGAATTGACCCGTCATTTTGAGCTGGATATGGAGTCCATTCGTGAGGGCAAGAAGCACGAGCCTGAAATTTTAAGCGAGGCTAAAAAAGTTCTGACTGAACTTCTGAAAGATTTCAAGTCTCAGGAAAAAGTGATTGGAGAGGATTTGAAAAAGACTTTTACGGAAACTCGCGCGGCGATGACCACTGTTGGTCCTTGTCCTGTTTGCAAGAAGGGAATGCTTATTGTTAGAACTGGCAAGTTTGGCCGTTTTATTGGCTGTGACAAGCACCCTGATTGCACCGCCACTTTCAAGCTTCCGGCTACAGGTCTTGTTGAAGTTATGGACAAGTCTTGTGACGCTTGTCAGTATCCTATGCTTAAGATGATTCGTAAGGCCAAGCGTCCTCAAGAGGTTTGCATTAATCCTGATTGTCCTAAGAAACTGCCTGATGTTGAGCTTAAGGACAAAGTTTGCCCTAAATGCAAAGAAGGAGAGATGGTGTTGCGCAAGAGCGTGTATGGCGCGTTTTACGCGTGCAACCGTTTCCCTAAATGCCGCAATATTTTGAGAGCCGCGAAAAAGAAGGAAGTTGTTCCAAAGGAAGTCAAAAAAGAAGATTCCGAAGACAAATCATAAACTTCTTAAACGATGCTTTGTTATTTGTCTATATGCGTGCCTTTTATTTGCTCATTGTTCTTTTTATCTGCGTCAGCTCAATTGGAGTTGTTGCTAATGAAGTCATTTTTAGTGACGATATTGTTTTACTCGCCCTTAAAGAAAGCGGTGATGAAAAGTCAGGAACTGTTGCGAAGTTAAGGCTTGACGTTATCCCTGGTGAAGAGCGTGTTTTTCTTGAAACATACCCTTTGACCAAGGTTTCAACACAGGCTTCGCTAAGATTCGCCCAGCAGATCGCCTGTAAAGAGTTGGATATCGATTGTTCCAAGTATGATTTTTTGTTTTCTATTGAGGCGTTGCCTGGAATTATTGGCGGGCCTAGCGCTGGTTCTGCAGCAACTCTTCTAGTGTCAAGCGCTTTGCTTGGAAAGAAAGTTCCTGATGATATCGCAATTACCGGTACAATAAATAGCGGAGGAACAATTGGGCCGGTGGGCGGTCTTAAGTATAAAGTTGAGGCCGCTGGAAATAACGGAATTAGGACTGTTCTTTTGCCGAAGGGCACTAGCGAGTATACCGAGGATAATGTTACCACAAATCTTACCGCGCTGGGTGAATCGCTGAATTTGACTGTTGTCGAAATGGCGACGATTCGTGATGTTTTGAGCTCTGTTCTTAATGTTTCCAAACCAGAGCCAAAAGGAGATCTTCAGGTAACTTCTGAATATGAAGAAACTATGAAGGGTGTCGCGTCTGACTTATGTAAAAGAATTGGAGAATATGAAAGTGCAAGTCTTAATATTTCTGAGCTTGCGAACTTGACTTCGAACGCGAGAAGCGCTTTTGAAAAAAAATCATACTATGCGGCTGCTTCTTTCTGTTTCAGGGCTAATGTCGCGTATGTTCAGAAGGAAATTGAGCTTAAAAACTATTCAAGAAATGATCTTGCCAAAATGTTAATTAGGGTCAAGTCTGAAACTGATAAGCTTCTTAACGAGACTAATTCAAGAAAAATGCAGACTTTGACTGATGTCCAGACTTACATGGCAGTTCGTGAAAGGATTGACGAGACAATTTCATCCGTTCGCGATGCCGCAATGAAGCTAAACAGCACTGATTCTATAAGTTCCGATATCGCTTATGCCCAGGAGCGTTTGTTTTCAGCACAGGTTTGGTCGAGGTTTTTCAGCGCGTCCGACAAAGAAGCAGTGATTAATGAAGATAGATTAAAGGAAGCCTGCGCCTCCAAGATTTCTGAAGCTGAGGAAAGATTCAATTATATTGTGAGTGTTATTCCTGATGCGCTCGATGGGACGAGGGAGGACATTGACGCAGCCTACAGGAAGATGGGCGATAAGGATTACATTATGTGCATCTATACTGCCGCTAAAGCTAAGGCGACTGGAAACGTTTTGCTGAATCTTCTTGGCGTTGAGGAGCATCGTTTTGAAGAAGTTACCGACCTTAAGCTTGCAATTGTAAAAGACGAGCTTTTAAGAACTCAAGAAAAAGGAGTTTTCCCAATTATCGCTTACAGCTATTATGAGTATGCTTCTTCATTAAGAAATGTTGACAAGGTTTCTTCATTGCTTTTCTCGGAATACGCGCTTGAGCTCGCAAGTCTTGATATTTATTTTGAACATCCTAAGAAAAAGGCGAGTTTTGAGCCAATTATCAAAACCAAGTCCGCCGCGTTTTTTGGAGGTATTGCGATTGGCGCTTTAATCATAGCGATTTCTTTCCATATCCTATCGAATAATTCACGGAATAAAGATCAAAGGTTTACTAAAAGAGTTTCTTCTAAGGGCAGTCAAACCCAATCGGACACCCGAAGGCGCCCGAAAGGGAAAAAGAGGTGATTTTAAACCCTTGCAGGCACCCGAAAGCGCCTGCGAGGGAAAAAGAGGTGATTAGGATTAGTAGTGCCACCCCTGTGTTACTACTATCGGGTTTAACTAGTATTTAAA
>CAZNDX010000001.1:245577-249254 GCA_964572035.1 uncultured Methanosarcinales archaeon | reverse complement strand
ACCTTAATCAGCCGTTCATTATTGACCGGCCTGCCAAGTTTGGCGGTCCTCTTGAATTCAAATCTTATGAGGAAATTGAGGCTGCGTATTTGGCTCAAAAAGTGCATCCTATGGATTTGAAGAAGGCGGTCGCGAAGGAAATCAATGTTCTTCTTGAGCCAGTCAGAAAAGCGCTGAAAGGTAAGGAAAAGATTGTCAGTGATGCGTATCCTTCAGAATAACAGGCTTATTCGAAAATCTTTCCACTGGGCACTTGACAAGTACGTCCATTACGTATTTAAAAACCACAAAAGATAGAAGTTCTTAAAAAAGGTGATAATATTAATAATGTAAACAATAGTTATAAGATTAATAATATAAGTAATATTTATATACCTGTAACATCATATCAAAAGCGTGACAAAAAGAGGAATAACCAAAACAACACTAAGTGTCACTATAAACAAAAACATACTTCAACAATTCAGTCAACACTGTCAAGAGTATTCTGTGAACCGTTCAAAATTGATGGAGAAGTTGATTACAAAATTTTTGGAGGATTTAAAAAAATGAAACCACTCATAAAATGGGCAGGTGGAAAATCGGGGGAAATTAGATACGTTGAAAATATTCTCCCTAATTTCAACAGATACATTGAACCATTTTTTGGCGGTGGCGCCCTGTTTTTTGCATTAAAACCCAAAAACGCAGTTATAAATGATGTTTCAGAAGAATTAATGACTTTTTACAAATTACTTAAAAATGGAAAATCGGGAGAAAAATTCAAAACAGAGCTTTATCACTACGTACATTATTGGGAAAAAATAAATGTTTATATGGAAAAATTTGGAAATAGTTTCCTAAAGCTATACAAACAATTCAGAGATAATAAAATAAATTTTGAACAATTTACAGAAAAGATTCGTAATTTATTTGAGCAAAAAGTCATACCATTTAACGGACTATTTAAAAAAGAATTTTGTGTTGATCGTGAAAGTTTATTAATAGAAATAATAGAAAATCTCCTTTCAAAACTTAATAGAACAAAAGAAAAAGTGGATATCAAAAAAACATTCAATGACGCGGAAATTAAGATGACAATAGAAACCGGTTTCAGAGGAGGATTCTACAATCATTTTAGAAATATCATGAATAAATCAAAAAACAAAACAATTGAATTGTCAAAAGAGAAAAAAATCGCTAATTGGTACTTCATTAGAGAATTTTGCTATGGAGGAATGTTTAGATTTAACAAAGAAGGAGAGTTCAATGTGCCATATGGAGGAATAGCATACAACAAAAAAAATTTTAGGAAAAAAGTCGAATATGTTTTTTCAAATGACGTAAGAGAAATTTTAACTAAAACCAAAACAGAACATAAAGATTTTGAAGAATTATTAAATTCACTTAATTTAACTGAAAAAGATTTCATTTTTTTAGACCCCCCATATGACACTGAATTTAGCGAATATGAAGAGAACCCATTTACCAAAAAAGATCAAGAGAGACTAGCCAAAACCTTACTACAATTAAAAGCAAATTGGGTCTTGATCATTAAAGAAACTGAATTCATCAAAAAACTATATGAACAAAAAGAAGGCATCAAAATAGGACAATTTGACAAGGAATATTTATTTAATATCAAAGATCGGATGTCAACAAATGTTAAACATCTAATAATTCATAATATGAAAATTTCTAAAGAAATACAAAGCCAAATAATTAACAATGAAGCTACTCCTTTATTGATGATTCAATAATTTCCTTTAATTCCGTGGGAGATAGTAGCCGATTTTTAAATCTGTGAACCATTCTATGGCAATTCGAACACAATGGAACAACCTTTTTTAGTGCCTCAATCATATCCCGTGCAGTTGGCCCCAAACTAACAGGTTCCAAATGATGAATTTCAATATATCCTTCCCCCTGCTTTCCATAATATTCAGAAAAGTCAAAATCGCACACCATGCAAAAGACCCTGCCATTATTTTTTGTCATAACTTCATTTATCTTTTCTTGTCTTAACGATTGAGAACGTTTACGTGATTTGACATTCCTTAATGATATAATTCCTTCTTCCACAACCAAATTTTTAAAATCGTTATCAAATTGTTTATCAATATCTTTTTCGTTGAAATTTTGGCTTTTTAAAGACTCATAAATTTCTTCATTTTGATTCAAATAGTCTTTCCCTTTGGGCGTTATAGTCCATCGCCTGTTATTATAAATTGCAAGCCCTCGCTTAACTAACGTATTATGTGATTTTAAATTTCTAACCTTTTGACTAAAATAAGTATCTTTTCTACCCTTCAAAATTTGAATATCCTTCCCAGTAGGCTGCAATTTTTCCACTAACGTCGTAATAAGGTCAGTTGTTGAAAGACTATCTGGAAAAACAATATTAAGCGCCTCTAACGCCGGAAAAATCAAATCATTTTCTGCGTAAACCATTACGCTGAAAATATTACAATTCATATAAAAAATATACCTAAATAAACAAAACTTAAAAGATAATTAAAGATGGAATTTTCTTAACTCGTCGTAATATTTAAATACCCTGAAATATGATTCTTTTATATGGGAGAGAAGGAAGCGAAGACTGAAGCTAAAGACGCTTCAAAGGACGGGTTGTCTTTTGGTTATTCTACTAATATTTCCGGTATTGAAGAGGAAAATCGCTTTTTAAAGGAAAGTGTCGAGAATTTGGAGCGTGAGCTTGAAAAATTCAGAAAGACTCCTCTTATCAGTTGTGAAGTTCGTGATTTGATTGATGATAAAGTTCTTATTCGCTTGCCAAACGGCAATGAGTTTTTGGTTGATGTTTCTTCATCTTGTGAAAAATTAAACATTGGAGATACAATTCTTGCGGAACAAAAAAACTTGACTGTCGTCAGGAAGATTCCAAGCAAGAAGACTTTTGAGGCTGATAAGTTCGTCATTATTGAGAAGCCAAGTATTGAATGGACTCAGGTTGGCGGTTTGCAGGACCAGGAAAGGGAAATCAAGGAAGTTATTGAGCTTCCGCTCAAAAAGCCTGAGCTTTTCAAGAAGGTTGGTATTGAGCCTCCAAAAGGAATTCTATTGTACGGTCCTCCTGGAACGGGTAAGACTTTGCTTGCGAAGGCTGTTGCGGCTTCAACTAATAGCACTTTTATCGAGGTTGTAGGTTCTGAGCTTGTTCAGAAGTTTATTGGCGAGGGCGCGAAGCTTGTGAAAGAGATTTTCCAGCTTGCAAGAGAGAAAGCGCCAAGCATTATCTTTATCGACGAGATTGACGCTATTGCGGCAGTCCGTATCGACGTTGGAACAAGCGGTGAGCGTGAGGTTCAGCGTACTTTTATGCAGTTGTTGGCGGAAGTTGATGGTTTCAACCCGTTAGACAACGTTAAAATTATCGGATGCACTAACAGAAAGGATATTCTTGACCCCGCGATTACGAGGCCTGGACGTCTTGATAGATTAATTCACGTTGATTTGCCTAATGAGGAGGCGAGAAAGGAGATTTTCAAGATCCACACCAGCAGAATGAAGGTTGGAAAGCTTGACATCCCTACTCTCATCAAGAAGACTGAAGGTTTCTCTGGTGCCGAGATTCGTGCCGTTGCTACTGAAGCGGGTTATTTCGCGATTCGCGAGAATAGAACCAAGGTTGATCAGGCTGATTTTGAGGGCGCGATTGAAAAAGTGCTTAACGAAGT
>CAZNDX010000001.1:236609-245477 GCA_964572035.1 uncultured Methanosarcinales archaeon | reverse complement strand
TCCACGCAAACCCTATAGCTTCTTACAGCGTGTTGTCCTGCTTTCTGAACACGCAATATAGTGCATTTCTTTTTTGCTTTTTTGCAGAGCGCTTCTATTTTTTTGGCTGGTTTTTGTAATTCTTCTTCTTTTGCGAAGTCATATGCGTGTATTATTGTTCCTTTTTTCGCGAACTTGAGAAGTTTTGGTGTGAGAGCTACTCCTTTGTGCGGTATGTTCGATATTATTCTATCAAATGTTCCTAGTTTTACTTTGGATAAGTCTCCCTTGATGAATGTGATTTTGTTTGCGAGTTTGTTTTTGGCTGCGTTGAATTGGGCGTATTCGTGCGCGTCAGGATTGTGTTCCACCGCAGTTATGTGTCCTACTTGTGTGTGTTTTGCGAAAACCAGCGGGTATGGTCCTATTCCCGAACCAACTACCAATATTTTCTCTCCTTTTTTGACTTGTGACGCTATTCTCATGCGTTCTGTTCCAAGTCTTGGGGAATAGTAGCAAGTGCCGACGTTTAGCGTGAAAGAGACTCCGTTTTCTTTGTGTGTTGTTTCCAGTGTTTTTTCACCGGCGAGGATTTTGAGTGGTTGTCGTCTGTATTTTCCTGTGTGTTTTCCTTGTTTTACCGCGATTGTTGTTACGCTTGGCAGGAGGCAGAGTAGTGTTTCCGCTATGATTTTTTGTTTTTTCTTGTGGCGTTTGTCTATTTCTATTACCGCTATGCTTCCTATGACATCAAATCCTGCGCGGAGTGTTTCTAGTTCTTTGTCTGTTAGTTTTCCTCGCAGGGCTTCTTTTAATGTTGTCATCCGAAATCCCCCAGCCCTTTTTGTTTTGGCGGCGCGAAGTTTGTGAAGAATTTGTCTATTCTTTCTTGGCTGAAGTCGTGTTGTTCAACCAGTAATTTTGTAATAGCGTCTTTGTTTGGTTTTCCCCACTTTAGTTCGTAATCGTCAGTTACTGGCATTGTATTAAACACGTTAATTACGTCTTTCCAGTTTACTTCATCCTCAAATTTTTTTCCTTCAAATATTTTTTCTGCGTCTTTGAGTTCTTTTACTAGTGCAAGTCCTTTTTTTGGTCCGATTCCGCGTACTCCTGCGGGCGCGTAGTCTGTGCCGACCAGTACTGCCAAGCTTATCAATTGTTCTTGTGTTAATTCCAAATGCGCCAAGTTTTCTTTGAGATCAATTAAAAGCGGTTCTACTGTGGTGAATGCGAGTTTTCCAGGTATTTTTCGCCGTCCTTCGATGCTTAGGTTTTGTATTAGGCGCGGGGTTCCGTAAAGAAGTGAGTCAAAGTCTTGTGATGCTACTGCCCATCCGTCGCCTTTTTTTACCATGTGGGCTGCTTGGGCTTCTCCCTCGCTTGGCGCTTGTACCCATGGTATTCCAAGGCCGTCTAGTAACGCTTTTGCTTGGTCTACCATTGGTTTTGTCAGCTTCGCGGTTCTTCCTGCGTATTTTTGCATTTGGTCTACGTCTTCTTTTTCCAGCGCTTCTTCATAGAGCCTTTTTGCTTCCGCTTTCGCTTCCGCTCGCCTTTGGAGTTCTTTGTGCTTGAGGTCTGGTACTTTTCCGTCAAAGCAGAACGCGAGTTTGATTCCTCTGTTCATGAAGTTGGTTGTTCTTGAAAAAAGGCCTATCAAGTGAGAAGTCACATTTCCGTGGCTGTCTGTGAATGGACTTCCGTCTCTTCCTCGTATTGTTGTTAAGAATTGGTAGAGCATGTTGTAGCCGTCAACGACCAGAATTTTGTTCTGTAATTCGTCTAGGCTTATTGGTTTTCTGATGAGGATGTCTTTGAGGTTAACGCCCATGGTAGTTGTGTTACGGTTAGCCCTTTTAGTTGGCTGGCTAATTCTTGCGCTTTTTTGTTTAGCTCTCCGTCAGTTATAAAGATAGTGGGTAGTTTTTTTATTTGTCCTGTAACGTATGCTGAGCTTATGTCCGCGTCTGTTAGTTTTTTCTTGCTTCGCGCTTTGCAATAATAAGTCAGTTTGCCTACTGGTGATGGTATCTCAACTATTAGGTCAAAGTCTGTTTTTTTCTTGACTACTGTGTGTTCTTGTATTGTTATTTTGTGTGTTGAGAAGTGAGCGAGTAATTGTTCCCAGAAGTCCCCAGCGGGCGCTTCAATTTTTTTGGGTTTTTCCGGTTTCTTAACTGGAGTTTCAATTGTTTGTTCTTCTTTGATTTCTTTTTTTGATTCTCGTTCAATTTTCTCTGTTTTAAACTCTTCTTTTACAGATTTTTTCTCTTCCTGTTTTGGTTTTACCGCTTCTTGTGCTGGTTCCAATTGTGCCTTAATCAGTTGCTTTGCTTCTTCATCTGTAACCAAGAAATATTTGTAAAAGGTTTCTTGTATTCCGTTATACTCAACCAGAAGTGGTTTTGAAAAATCTTTGATTAGTGATAATGATACGCGAACTAGTGGTTCGCAATCTTTTTCTCTTATGACTTTGAGTTCCTGTAATAACGCGAGAGTTCTTTTGTCTTTTTCGTTAAGATAGCTTGAAAAGTTCAGCAGTTGCTCTTCTTTTCCTGGTAAATAATACAACGGCGACCCTCCTACTTTTAGCGTGCTTGTTTTTAGTAGTCCTTTGGCGACCATTTCGGAGAGCATCGCTCCCGCGAGTATTCCGTTGGTGTTCAGCGCTTTTGCGACTGTGTTTGGAAGTAGAGGAGAGTTGTGTCCTAGTTGTACTATTTGCTCTCTGTAGTCCATAGCTTGTTTTCAATTTGGATTGTTTAAAAGAATTGTGGCGTTTAAGTTATGGTTAAAACTATGGCCTTACCCAGCGGGTTTCCCAGTAGGATACGTCGCCCTCGTCATCAACTATTGCTAGAAGAACGTGTTTTTTTGTGCTGTGGGCGACTCTGTTTTTTGCGCTGAAGTCTCTCCAAGTGAGAGAGTCGCTTTCGTGTATTGGATATACTATCCATTTGGCGTGGTCCTCTCCTGGTTTTACTCCTCTATCATAAACTCTGAAGTCCGCTCCGAATTTTAGTGCTGTTCCAACTATGTATCCTCTTGTTCGTAGGTCGCCGTAGACCGCGTAGCGCGTCCAGAATTCTTTGTCGTGTTTTTCTGCTGAGATGGATAGTTTTTCTCGCGCGATTTCTTTTCCTTTTGAGTCTACAACGTCAACTTTTCCTATGTCATAAAGATATACTGCTTCTAGGAATGATAGTTTGATTCTTCCATCTTTTAGCTGCTGTCCGTATCTTTGTTTTTCGTGAAGCTCTTTAGCCTGGTGGCTGTTTTCCGTGATTATGTTTCCTTTGCTTAGGACTGCAGTTATTGCCATATTCTGTTATCCTTTTTAAGCGCTTAAAAAGGTTGCGTTTCCCTCAACATTTATAAAGTGTGAGACGAGAAATTGCGTTATGCAATTGACATTTTTGGGCACGTCTTGTATGATGCCTACGAAGGAAAGGAATCCGAGTGCTGTTTATTTGGAGTTTAAGGGAGAAGGCATTCTGTTTGATTGCGCGGAAGGTACTCAGCGTCAGATGCGTGTCGCTGGCTTGAATCTTGCGAAAGTGCGGAAGATTTTGGTGTCGCACTGGCACGGAGACCATATTCTTGGTCTTGCCGGCCTTCTTCTGACTATTGGTTCCCTTGAATTAAATAGAACCATTGATATTTTTGGTCCAAAGGGTAGCAAGCGCGCGTTTCAGCAAATGTTTGGCGGCATTGAGTTTGAGAAAAAATTCAATATCAACATTACTGAAGTAACAGACGGTAAATTTTTTGAAAACGAAGACTACCTCTTGGAGTGCGCGCAGATGAAACACGAAGTTCCTTGTGTCGCTTTTTCCTTTATTGAGAAAGACAGAAGGCGAATTAAAGTTGACGTAGTAAAAAAGTTGGGAATTCCTGAAGGTCCTTTGCTTGGCAAACTTCAGAAAGGAGAGGATATTGAGTTTAAGGGCAAGGAAGTTTCTGCAGATCAGGTTACAACTGTTGTTAAGGGCAGGAAATTGACTTTCATTACGGATACTTTGTGGAACAAGAATTGTGTTGAGATTGCTAAAGATGCGGACATTCTTGTTTGTGACAGCACTTATGCGAGTAACCTAAAAGATAAGGCTGCCGAACACGGCCATCTTACCGCTCTTGAGGCTGCGCAAATTGCCTCTCAGGCAGGTGTGAAAAAACTCATATTAACACATTTTAGCGCGAGGTACAAAAACACTTTAGAGTTAGAAGAGGATGCAAGAACTGCTTTTGACAATGTTTTTTGCGCTTACGATTTTATGAAAGTGAATATGTGATTTTAATTGATAGAATTAATTTAAAGTTCCAATTCTTTTGCCGCGAGTTTGATGTCTTCTGCTTTTATGGTTTTTCGTCCTGCGTGTTCGGCTAATTTTAGCGCGTGCTGTGCGAGTTTCATTCCGTGTTCTTCTAGAAGTTCCTTTAGCGCCGCTTTCGCCGAATCAGATACTCTGTCGGCTCCTGCGTTTTTGATTAATTGTTCCATTGCCGCTAGTGGCACCAATCGTTCGGAAGGCATGTCTATTCTTTAGCATACACTTTTTAAAAAAGTAGTGTTTCCTATTGGGTTGCTATTGAAAAAGAGGTTAAATTGTATTTAAATGGCGATTCAAAAGAAAGGTGCAAATGCGGAACGCGAGCTTATCCATTTGTTTTGGAAGCTTGATGGCTGGACGGCTGTTCGAGTGGCTGGCAGTGGCAGTATGCGTTATCCTGCTCCTGACGTTCTCGCCAGTAAGAATGGGTCTATTTTCGCAATCGAGTGTAAGGCGACGAAGGCGGACATTCAATATTTAGAAAAAAGAGAGGTTGATGAGCTTGTTGAGTTCGCGAGGCGCGCCGGCGCGAGGCCGTTGGTTGGTGTGAGATTTAATAATGAGCAGTGGTGGTTTTTGAATCCTGAAGATTTGAGCGAAACTGTTGTTAGCAGGGGCATTTCCCGTGAGCTTGCCAAGCTTAGGGGGCTTTCTTTTGATGACCTGACGAAAGGTTTATAAACCGCTTTTTTGAGAAGTGTGGTTGTGAAAATTACCGGGAAAGTTGTTGATGAAGTGGTGGCTGAAGTTGCTGGTCCTGACGTAGTTCCGCTTGTCCGTATTCTTAGCGATAAAAGTAATGTCTCAGAGTTTAAGCTCGCCGACAGTATGAAGGCTGAGATTAACATTACTAGAAATATGCTTTACCGACTGTACGACCACAATTTGGTCAGTTTTTCAAGAAAGAAGGATAAAAAGAAGGGTTGGTACATTTATTATTGGACTTTTAACAAGAATCGGGTTCGTGATCTCCTAATAACTTTGAGAAAGAAGAAAATTGAGAAGCTTCAGGAGCGTCTTCAGCGTGAAAAGACCACTCAATTTTACGTTTCAAAGGAAGCGGGCATCCGTTTGGATTTTGAGAAGGCTCATGATTTTAATTTCAAGTGCCCTGAAACTGGCCAGTTGATGGAAGTTGAGGATAACTCGCAGCGTATTGCTGAACTGGAACGTGATCTTGCTCAATGCGAGGTTGAGTTAAAGGAGCTTCTTGAGGAAGTTGTTGTTAAAGAAAGAAAGCCTGTTTCAAAGGCCGCGAAAAAGTCTGTTAAAAAGAGTTCAAAGAAGCCTGTTAAGAAGAAATCTGTGAAAAAGGCGGCAAAAAAAGTTGCTAAAAAGAAGAAGCATTAATGCTTCCTTTTTCTGTTATTATTTTTGAAAGCGGGACAAAATCTAAGTGCGCTGGTTTGTCGTCGGTAATTTGCAGTGAGCATCCAACTCCTATTATCGATTGTCCGTCTAATTTGCTTAAGTGCTCTAATTCAGCGGGATGCGTCATTGCGCCTTCTGGATTGAATAATTCTGGTTCACATATATACACGTCGCATTCAGTGGATGGGCTTAACAAGTCGTGGAATGCTCTTGCGATTTCTCCTTGCGCCCCGAACAGTGCGATTTTGCAGTGTTTGCGTTTCGCGATTTCTGGTAGAACGTGTGCGAGTATTGTTTTTGGCGCGATTAATCCTATTGTTGAGTTGTTTGGTATTTCTCTTTCAAGATAATATTTTATCGCGTCAGGTGCGCTTTGGGTGAAGTGTATGACATGTCCTCTGTCTGGGTGTGTCGCGAGAAGTTGTTGAATGTAAGAAGAAGAAAAAAATTGGCGCATTATCTTCGTTTCTTGCCGAGTTTTCTTTCTATTATTTTTTCTTCAGCAAGGACTCTTTCAACCATGCGCTCGATGTGTTCTTCAATTCGCGCTACGCGTCTCTCCATTAATACTAGAACGCGCATGCAATAGACTATTCCAAATAGTGTACCTACGATGACCGCGAGAACAATGCGTATGAGCACTTCTTCCATTATGTTCACCTCTTATGGTATTTATAAGTGAAGTTCTATATAAAAAGGTTTGGGATATACCTATGAGGATTTCTTGTGTAGATAAATAGAATTTATGTATGAAATATGAACTAATTATTCCCAAAGCATGTCGAATATGTTTTCGAATGATTTGGCGAAATGTTCTGCGTTGACCCAGACTCCGAAGTCGTAGTTTGGATGGATGTCTTTGTCGTTTAGCGCCATGAATGTTACGTGCTTGCCGTCAACTATGCAGAATCTTGCTGGTTGGTGGTCTGTTTGTTTGAATTTCGCTAGTTGTGATATTGATGCGGGTATTTGCGCGTTTTTTGGTACTATGAAGCGGACTTTGATTCCGTTGTTTTTTGCTTTTTGAAGCGCGTTTTTCAATGCTTCTGCTTTTCTGCCAAGACCTTCAGTTGAAGTCATTATGCTTACGCTTTTTTGCGCGTTCTTTATTGCTGAGCTCAAGTGATTGTATAGGTTTGACCTTCCGCGTACTGCGCCTGTCAAATCAGAAGGTTCAACGAGGTCTATTCCTTGTTTATGTAGGGACGCTAGTTCTCCTAGAACATCGCTTCCTTTAAGAGAGTCAATTACTTTTTCTTGGCGTACCGCGTCTTCTTGTATGTTTTTCTTGACGCGCTCAAGGACTTCTGAAGGCGGTACCGCGATGTATTTGATTGGTTTGCCTAGCTTCATTATTACGAATCCTTTTCTTTCAAGTGATTCTAGAACGTCGTATGATCGTGAGCGTGGTACGTTTGCGATATCAGAAAGTTCTCCTGCAGTAGCGACGCCACGTGATAGAAGCGCTGTCCAAAGCTTAGCTTCGTAGCTGTTAAGACCAAAATCTTTGAGTTTGTTCAAAAAGTCCTTTTGTACTATCATTGTGCGTCACCAGTGAGTTGTTACTACTTTACCCGTATGGCTTATATATAAAGGTTTCGTTTTTGTTGTTATTGGGGAGTAGCAACAAATAAACCTATGTGTAACCCCACACGCCCACCCCTTTACTTCCAATGCAACAGACTTTTAAGAAAAAAATTTCAGCTTTAATATATAAATAAATATAGATATTTAAAAAGATATATAGAAAACTATTGAAAATAAATCAAAAAGAACAAAAAAACAAGTTTATTTATAAATAATAATATATTTTTATATAGAAAAATAATAATATATAATATATTTTCAAAAATAAATAATTAATAATATAATTAATTGTCAGAAAATCAATTTTTTATTATAAACAATTTCCACACGAAATCATGGGGTGTGGGTTCTCCAAACCTTTTTATACATCTTCCACTCGTAAAAAAGGTCATGGAAAAGGGGTTAGGTGGGTTTTTTGAGAATTATCTGTCTAGAAAACAGATTTTTAAGAACAAAGCTATTTTGCAATCTAATTATCAACCTGACCAAATTTCTCATCGTGATGAACAAATTGAACAGTTGGCGAATATTTTAGCCCCGGCGCTTCGCGGCGAAAAACCTTCCAATGTTTTTATTTATGGAAAAACAGGAACAGGTAAAACGCTGACCGCAAAATACACCACTGCGCAAATGATTGGTGTCGCGAAATCTCGCCAGCTTCCAATAAAAGTTATTTATTTGAATTGTAAATTGAAAAAACTCGCGGACACTGAATATCGTCTTGTCGCCCAACTTTTGCGCGAGTACGGCAAGGAAGTTCCCGCTACAGGTCTTCCAACTGATGAGGTTTATGATGTTTTTTACAGGACACTGGACAAGGAGAAGCATAATCTTATTCTTATTCTTGATGAGATAGATCAGCTTATTGGCAAGGCGGGTGATGAGTTGTTGTATAATTTGACAAGAAGTAATTCTGAGTTAAAGAATGCTCAAATCACGTTAGTTGGTATTTCAAATGATTTGATGTTTACTGAACAGCTCGATCCAAGAGTTAAGAGCTCATTAAGTGAGGAGGAATTAATTTTCCCTCCTTACAATGCTGACCAAATTTGCAGTATTTTGCATCAGCGCTCAAGCAAGGCGTTTAATGAGAATTCTTTGGAAAGCGGGTTGATTGAGAAGTGCGCTGGCTTCGCCGCGAGGGAGCATGGTGACGCCCGCCGTGCTCTTGAATTATTGCGTGTCGCTGGTGAAGTTGCCGAGCGCGAAAATCAGGAAATTGTGAAGATTGAGCATCTTGACAAAGCGGAAGATAAGATTGAGCGTGACCGTATTCTTGATATTGTTGCGACTCAGCCAAAGCAGTTCCAAGTTGCGTTGTTTAGCATTTTGCAGGCTTGCAAGGACCGCCAGCCAGGGGTTTTCACAGGCGAAATTTACCTTCTTTACGAGCGTCTTTGCGCGCAAACCGGCCTTCGCCCTCTTACTCAAAGGAGAATCAGCGACGTCATTGCCGAGCTTGATATGCTTGGTATTATCAATGCAAAAGTCGTGAGCAAAGGTCGTTACGGCAGAACTCGTGAAATCAGTTTGTCAATTAACGATTCTTTGATTGAGCGTATGCGCCAGATTTTGACGGAGGAGCTTGGGCTGTGAG
>CAZNDX010000001.1:216573-236509 GCA_964572035.1 uncultured Methanosarcinales archaeon | reverse complement strand
GATTCTTTGATTGAGCGTATGCGCCAGATTTTGACGGAGGAGCTTGGGCTGTGAGCGAGCTTGTTGTTCAAAAGAAGAAGGAGATTGTCAGTTCCTTTCTAAAGCACAACGTGCTTGTCAGCAGGGAAGTGCTTGATTTGTTGAGGCAGGATTCTGTTGTTGACAGGTGGCATTCCGCCATTAAGCAAGGTGAGCATCCTCAAAATTTGCTTCACCCGTCAACAGATTTAACAACTGATTCAAGTAGTGCTCAAATTTCAGTTCGCCCTGTTTGGGAGTATGATGATTTTCAGAAGAAGAGGACTGTTCAGGATTTTGTTGATTATTTTAACGCTCGTTTTCGTCAATTGGAAAAGATGCTTCAACGCAGAGGTGAACTGCAGAACCTTACCTCTATCGGCCGTTTAAAGAGCAAGCGCGACAAGGAAAATGTTTCCATTATCGGTATTATTATGGATAAGCAAAAGACCAAGAATGAGCATTATATGCTTACTCTTGAGGATACTTCAGGCATAATTAAAGTTCTTGTTACAAAATCAAAACCTGATCTTTACACTTTCGCTAGCGATTTGGTTATGGATGAGGTTGTCGGAATTAATGGCGTTACTGGTGATAACCTGATTTTCGCCGACCAAATCATAGTGCCTGATATTCCAATTCAGGAAATCAAGAGAAGTCCTGACGAGGTTTTCGCCTGTGTTTTGTCGTGCGTCCATGTTGGAAGTTCTGGTTTTGAGGAAGAGAAGTTTATGCGTTTCATTAATTGGGTGAATGGGGAGTATGGTTCTGAGCACGAGCGTGAAATAGCGAAAAAGCTCAAGTATATTTTTATTTGCGGTGACTTGGTTGATGGTATTGGTATCTATCCTGGTCAGGATGATGAGCTTTCAATTAAAAATATTCGTGACCAGTATAAGGAGTGCGCCCGTCTTCTTAATTTAATTAGAAAAGATGTGCGGCTTATTCTTGGTCCGGGAAATCACGATGTTGGTAGAATTAGCGAGCCTCAGCCAAGGCTTTCCAAGCATTACGCTGCTCCTCTTTATGAGATTTCAAACGCGACTCTCGTCACCAATCCCTGCATTGTAAACATTCACGAGTCGGAGAATTTTTCAGGGTTTAACGTTTTGATGTATCACGGTTATTCTTTTGATGACTATGGAGAGATAGTGCCCAGCATTCGTGATTCTGGCAAACATATCTCTGACCGCGCCACTCTTATAATGAAATTTTTGCTTCAGCGACGTCATTTGGCGCCTCAGCACACCAGTACGTTGTATATTCCTGACCCAAGATACGACCCATTGGTAATCGAAAATGTTCCTGATTTGTTTGTTGCTGGTCACATTCACAAGGCGGGTGCGCTTCAGTATCGTTCGGCTACTTGTGTTTGTGGCAGTTGTTTCCAGAAGAAGACAGCTTTCCAGGAAAAGGTCGGTCATGAGCCTGATCCTGGAGTTGTTCCGGTGATTAATTTGAAAACGCGCGAAGTTGGGATGGTGAAGTTCTGATGATAGCGTCCGATAAAATGAACAAATACTTCGCGAACCTTAAGGCTGAAGTTTCCCGTCTTTATTCAACGGCTCAAAAGGCCAGAGAGAAAGGAATTGACGCGGACACCAAAGTTGAGGTTTCTTTGGCGGAAAATATGGCTGAGCGTGTCGTTGGTTTGATTTCTGTTGTCGCTCCGCAGATTGTCGGCTCTGGTGTTGTTGAGCGCATTATGGAGTTGGAGAAGCAGTATGGTTCCCTTGATTGGCGTGTTGCTCTTAAGATTTCAGAGGAATTGGCGCAGGAAAAGTTTTGCAAGTTTAAAGACCGTAAAGAGGCGATTGAAGTCGGTATTAGAACTGGTTTCGCTTATGTCACGGTCGGAGTAGTCTCTTCTCCTCTTGACGGCATTGTGAATATTGATTTTAAGAAAAGAATGGATGGGGGCGAGTATTTGTGCCTGAATTTCGCGGGTCCGATTCGTAATGCGGGCGGTACTGCCGCTGCTGTTTGCGTTATTATTGCTGATTACGTTAGAAAAGCCATGGGTGTTGCCTCTTATGATTGTCAGCCTGACGAGATTAGGCGTGCGGTCACTGAGTTGCGCGATTATCACGAGCGTGTTACCAATTTGCAGTATGTTCCCAGTGAGGAAGAGCTTGAGTTTTTGATGAAGAATTTGTGTGTTGAGGTTAGCGGTGACGCGAGCGAGTCTATTGAGGTTAGCAATTACAAGAATCTGCCGAGAATTCCTACTAATAATATTCGTTCTGGTTATTGCCTTGTTTTGTCCTCTTGTATTCCTTTGAAGGCGCCGAAGCTTTGGAAACAGCTTTCAATTTGGGGCAAGGAGTTTAATTTGGAGCAGTGGAGCTTTTTGGAGGAGTTTTTGAAAATTCAAAAGAAGTCAAAATCAGCTGGCGCGAAATCTCAGAGCGCTGAAAAACTTGCGCCCGATTTTACTTATATCAAGGATTTGGTTGCGGGCCGTCCTGTTCTTGGTTATCCTTTGAGAAGCGGAGGATTCAGATTAAGGTATGGGCGTTCCCGTGTTTCGGGATTTAGCGCTCAAAGCATTCATCCGGCCACGATGTACGTGTTGAATCAGTATGTCGCGACGGGAACCCAGTTGAAGACTGAGCGTCCTGGCAAGGCGGCGAGTATGACTTCTTGTGATACTTTAGAGGGTCCAGTTGTTAGGTTGAATGACGGCTCTGTTTTGCGTCTTGAGTCTCTTGATGATGCCAAAAAAGTTCAGTCTCAAGTTAAAGAGATAATTTATCTTGGTGATGTTTTGATTTCGTACGGTGATTTTTTGAACAGGGCTCATTCTTTGATTCCTGTTGGTTATTGTGAGGAATGGTGGGTTCAGGAAGTCAAGCGCGCGATTGATGCAGGCGCTAAAATAGAGCTAGTTTCAAAGGACCGTTTGGATGTTCTTTTGAAAGATTATTTGGTGAATAAGCCTTCCGCCAAAGAGGTGGTTAGTATCGCGAAAGAATCAGGCACTCCTCTTCATCCCTCGTTTACTTTGTTTTGGTCTCAGGTTTCGATTGAAGATTTTAAGCGTTTTATTGATTGGTTTGAGCGCGGAAAGGTTTTCACGAATGAGTCGGGTGTTGAAAAGATTGTTCTTCCTGTTGAGGGTGCGAAAAGGGTTTTGGAGGTTTTGGGCTGTCCTCATTTGTGCGTCAATCAGGAATTTGTTGTTATTGAGAAAGATTTCGCGACGATTTTGGTTTCAATGTTCGGCTTGCTTGAGAAAAAGCCAAGCGAACTTTTGGAAAAATTGGTTGGGGAAAAAACCATTGACGTTGTTAATTCTGTTAGTTCAATTAAGCAAAGGGATAAGGCGGGAACTTTTATCGGCACTCGTATGGGTCGTCCTGAAAAGGCGAAACAGCGTGATATTCAGGGAAGTCCTCACGTCTTGTTCCCGATTGGAGAGGAAGGCGGTCGTTTGAGAAGTTTTCAGAGCGCCCTTGAGGTTGGTAAGGTCACTGCCCAGTTTGCTTCTTTTGAGTGTAAGAAGTGCAAAGCGCAGACTGTTTTTCCAATTTGTGAGGTTTGTGGAGAGAGAACTGAGCATAAGCCATTTGAGGGCAGAATGCCTGACCGCTCTGTTCCCATTAAGCATTATTTCGACAATATTTTGAAGCAGATGGGTATTTCGCATTACCCTGAGTTAATTAAGGGTGTTCGCGGAACAATTAATCCTGAGCATTTTGTTGAGCATCTGGGTAAGGGAATTCTGAGGGCGAGGTATGATGTTCATGTTTACAAGGACGGAACGACCCGTTATGATATGACTCAGCTTCCAATCACTCATTTCAAGCCAGCCGAAGTAGGAACGTCCGTTGAAAGGCTTGTTGAGCTTGGCTATGATGTTGACATTAAGGGTGTTCCTTTGACTTCTGATACTCAAATTCTTGAGCTGAAGCCTCAGGACATTATTTTGCCCCAGTGCGATGAGAGCCCTGATGTTGGTTGCGGTGATGTTTTGCTTAATGCCGCGAAGTTTGTTGATGATGAGCTCGAGTTGCTTTACAAACAGCCTCGCGTTATGAACGCGAAGTCAATTAAGGATTTGGCGGGGCATTTGACCATTGTGCTCGCTCCGCACACTAGCGCTGGAATCGTTGGCAGGATTGTTGGTTTTAGCAAAACTCAGGGTTTGTTCGCTCACCCGCTTTTGCACGCGGCGACTCGTCGTGATTGTGATGGTGACGAGGCTTGTGTTATTTTGATGATGGATGCTTTGTTGAATTTTAGCAAGAAGTTTTTGCCTGAATCCAGAGGTTCTACGATGGATACTCCTCTTGTTTTGACGAGCGTTCTGACTCCGTCAGAAGTTGACGATATGGCGTTTGATGTTGATATTGAGTGGCAGTATCCGATTGCTCTTTATGAAGCTGCTCTTGAGTTTAAGATGCCTTGGGATGTCAAGCTTAAGCAGATTAAGGGTTGCCTTGGAAAGCCCGAGCAGTATGAGGGTATGGGTTTTACTCACGATTGCACCAATATTGGAGAAACGGTCAGGTGTAGCGCTTACAAGACTTTGCCTTCGATGGAGGATAAGTTGAAGGGTCAGATGGATTTGGCTGAGAAGTGCAGAAGTGTTGAGGAGACTGATGTCGCTCGTCTTGTTATTGAGAAGCATTTTCTTAAAGATACTAAAGGTAATTTGAGAAAGTTTAGCATGCAGGAGTTCCGCTGTGTTAGTTGCAATGAAAAGTTTAGAAGACCTCCTTTGATTGGCAAATGCACTTCTTGTTCGGGCAAAGTTATTTTTACGATTAGCGAGGGCAGCGTTGTGAAGTATTTGGAGCCCACAGAGTCTTTGGCGAAGAAGTATAACGTTCCTGATTATTTGAAGGAAACTATTGAGCTTTTGAGAAACAGGATTGAGGGCGTGTTTGGAAAGGAAGCTGAGAAACAGACCGGTTTGGGCGCGTGGTTTGGCTAATAAAATAAATTTATTCCTCTTCAATCAGTATCGCTTGCGCGTGCGGAATTCCGCTAATGACAATGATGTTTTCTTTGCCGATGACTTCTTCCGCAAGTCCGAGTTCTATGGCTCTTTTTCCTACTAGGTTTACGATGTCTGCGTTGCGTATGATGTCTCCTATTTCCATTTCTTCGCGTTCTTCACCTTTGTAGAAGTCAGAGGTCAAATCGAGCTGTTTTCCGTTTTCTTCAAATTTTTGGTCGATCAGTTCTTTGTCGCAGACTGCGACGATGTCTTTGCCGTCTTTTGCGTGGTGTTTTACAAGCATCATTTTTAGATTGTTGAGCGTACTGGGTGTTTGCTTCCGCAGGCGGTGCATTTTAGCGTTGCGAATTCACCTTCTTTCAAAATTTCGGTGTCTGGTTTTCCGCATGATGGGCAGAATACGAATTCGTATGCGTATTGTTTTATTTTTTCGTTTATTCTGCTTGCCGGTATTTTGCTTCCCAGTATCAAAAGTCCTGATCTGGTTATTTCTCCCGGTGTCGCGAGTTCTTTCAGAACGTATTTTAGAAGATGGTCCGCCGGTCGTCTTAGTTGTCCGGCGATTTGTTGGAAGTTTGTGATTACTGTTTTGTTGCCTTCTATGTGGCCCTTCACTTTTTGTAGTTCAAATCTTTCTTTCTCAAATACGCTTTCAGGTAGTTGGGCCCTTGCTCGTTTGAGTAGTTGTTCGTAATCCATTATGCCGGTTGTCTTTGTGATGATATTTAAATGTTGTGCAAGGCGTCACACAAACGTTTTTAAACTCAAAAGGGCAAGTTGTGTTTGAAAAAAGATGGTTTTAGAGTCTATTTTAACCCCGTTAGATGCGCAGAGGCGTCCGTTTTCTGTTTTGATACTTGGCGGTGCTTACGCAACTTTGGCGGTTTTCTTGTCTTTGTGGATTTTTGAGGAGCAAACCAGCATGGTCATGGTTTTTTTGACTGCCATGGCCGCTTTGCCTTTGATGATGCGCACTTTGTTTTCTGAAGAGCAAAAGAATTTGTCCCTTGATAAGACCTCTCTTTGGTCTCGCCACGCTCCCACTTTGATGTTTTTTATGGTTTTGTTTTTGGGTATGGCGATTGCGTTTTCAATTTTGTATGTTGTTCTTCCGAGTGAGACCTCAGCGAATGTTTTTCGTGTTCAGTCTGAGACTATTCAGAATTTGAATCAGCACGTTACTGGAAAGGTTACTCAGACTGGTTTGGTTAGCAAGATTTTTTTGAACAATGTTAAGGTTATGATTTTTTGCATTATGTTTAGCTTTTTGTACGGCGCTGGCGCCATGTTTATTTGGGCGTGGAACGCGAGTGTTATTGGCGCTGCCGCTGGTAATTTTGTCAGGACTCATATGGCGAGGTTTGCTGACGCTGCCGGTTTTCACAAAGTCGGGGCGTATATGTATGCGTCTTCGCTTAGCGTCCTAAGGTATTCTATTCACGGTGTTCCTGAGATTTTCGCGTATATTATTGGTGGTTTGGCTGGCGGTATTTTGTCTGTCGCCGTTATGAATCACGATTTTGGAACCGGCAAATTTGAGAAGATTTTGCTTGATGTTTCCGATTTGGTTTTGTTGTCTGTGTTTATTTTGTTTGTCGCGGCGTTGCTTGAAGTTTTCGTTACGCCTGCTCTTTTCTAATTTGGTTTATTCAAGAATTTTTAATTTTCCTGGTCTTGTTTCAAATATGTCTCCTTTCGCGAGCAGACTGGTGATAATGTCTTCTCCTTTTTGTCCGAGTTTTTTTGCAACTTCTTCAAAGTTGGCGCCTTCTCCCTTGTCAAGTTCTCGTATGATGTCGAGTGGATTTTTCTTTTCTGTTTTTTTATGAATTTTTTCGTAATAAATTTTCCATTGAGGGTTTGTTTTTTTGAGTATTTCTCCAAGAATATATGGTTCGTTGTTGTGTCTTCTTGGTCTTCCTATGCATAGGACGAAATCGCCTATTGTTGCGCCCAAGGTTTGGTCGAAGTTTCGTACGTTTATGTTTCCTGTGCCGTCATCTACTATTAGTGGGTCCTGCGATACGACTATTCCGTACATTCTTATTCGGCTGGCGTTCGCGTTGTCTAGTTGTATGGCTGACGGACTGTTTTCTTGTTCAATTATTGGTTTGGTTAGAATGTCTTTTATTTGCGCGTAATGCGCTATATCCCGTTCTGCCACGTTTGTGTTGTTTTTGATTTGTCTTTTATTCTTTGTGAGTGTGCAATATATGTGTGGCAATATTTAAATAGGGTGAAAGGGTATCTTGTTGTGAAAAGATGGTGCAGGAAAGTCTTGTTGAGTATTGCCGCCAGTTATTGGCGCAGGGTTATGATGCTGAGACTATAAGGACTACTCTTATTAGTGCGGGTTATTCTAAGTTTGATGCGAATGACGCTTTGCGCGCTGCCGGAGCGAGTGTTTCTTCTGGATTTAGGATAAGCGGAAGGTTGTTGCTTTTTGTTTTTGGGGGATTGGTTGGTCTTGCCTTGTTGGTCTGGTTGGTTTTGCTTTTCTCTGGTCCCGAGCCTGCGCCTCTTGCAGTTTCAACTTCTTTGTTGGCTGCTCAGGTTGGCGCTGGTGAGGAGGTTGTGATTAATATTGATATTTCAAATCCTGATGACAGAAAGGTTAGCGCGTCTCTTGAAGTTACAGTTTCAGGTCCTAGTGGTGTTGTTGACATTCGTTCTGAGTCTTTACAGATTGATTCTTCGCGCCGTGTTCCGGTTAGAATTTTGATTCCAGAAGGTTCTTCCGCCGGGCAGTATGTTGTTGAGGCGGTTTTGTCTTATGGTCCTCTTACAGTTCGTTCTTCCTCTTCTTTTGAAGTGAGGGAAAAAATTTCTCAGGTTCCTTCTGGAATTGTCGATATTCCTGTTGAGGAGGCTGTTGATGTTTCTTTGACTTGTCCTGCTTCTTGTGATGATTTGCAGTTCTGCACCAAGGACTCCTGTGTCGCGGGCGTTTGTATTAATGAGCCGATTATTCCTTGTTGCGGTAATGGCGTTTGTGAGGCTGGAGAGGAGGTGTCCTGTTCCATAGACTGTTCCCCTCAAACAAGTCCGCAGACAATTATTGACGAGGCTGTTGGCTTGGCTGTTGCTAATACGCAGGGCGCTGTTCAAAAGTGTATGTCTTTGGGTCAGCAGTTTTATGTTGATTCTTGTTTGAATGATGTCGCGTCAGCAGCGAATAGCAAAGTAGTTTGTGAGCAGATTTCTTCAAGCGAGTCTCGCGATGCTTGTTTGATTAGTTTCGCGTATAAGGGTGATTTTAGTGTTTGCGCGCAGATTCAGGATGTTTATTTGAGAACTTCTTGTGAGTCTTTGAAGGATTGGGAATCTAGAGGAGTTCCAAGTCCTCCTTAAAATTATATTTTGCTGATGAATCCTCTTTTTGGTTCGTAGATGTCTCCGCTTCGCTTCAATTTTTGTAGCATTTCGTCGGCTTCTGATTCTGATATGTCTTTTTCTTGGCAGGCTTTCATTATGTCCTCAAGCGGTATTGTTTTGCCGACTTTTGATTCTAAGTCATTTATGATCTCTTTGAGTGTTAGTATTTTGTTTCGGGTGCTCGCTGGAGTGTCCGTAGCTATTCGGTCTATGTCAAATGTTCCTGTTTTTTCGTCAAACGCCACTTGTCTTAAACAGAAGTCGAGCAATTCAACTGCTCTTTCGGCATCTTTTGTTGTGACTTCAGGCGATAGTCTTAGTTTTGCTGTCGCTTCTGATAGTCTTACGAGTCCTTCTAGTTGTCTTGCAGTGATTGGGATGCTTTTGTTGTCTCCTTGGACGCTTCCTCTCATTTTCAAATAGTATTCACGTAGCTTGTCTATTGCGCTGTCTGTTAGTTTTGGGAAGCAATTTTGTCTTCCGTATGCGAAGTATTTTCGCAGCATTTTTGTGTCTATTTCTGGGTTTTCTACGTTGTTTTTGTGTAGCTCGAGGATGAATGTTGCCATTCTCTCGTCTTTTTTGGCGTCAGGTATATCTTTTACTGGGAAGATCAGGTCGAATCTGTTGATGAGCGTTGGCGGCATGTTGATTTGGGTGAAGATTGGCTCGTATGGGTCGAATCGTGAGAGTTTGGGGTTTGCGGCTGCTAGCACTGTTGTTTCACATCTTAATGTTGCTTGGATGTTTGCTTTGCTGATTGTGACGCTTTGTTGTTCTAGCGCTTCGTGCATTGCGCTTACTTCTTCTTTGCTCATTTTGTCCAGTTCGTCTATGCAGCAGACTCCTCTGTTGGCTAGAACCAGCGCTCCCGCTTCCAGGCTCCATCCTTGTATGAATTCGTCTTTTACAACTGTGGCGGTAAGACCCGCTCCTGTTGCTCCTCTTCCTGATACGTATCTTGATTTTGGCGCGATGTGTTGCATTCTTTTGAGCATTTGTGATTTTGCCGCGCCGGGGTCTCCTACTAGTAGGATGTGTATGTCTCCTCTGGTTATGACTCCGTCCTGTCTTACCTTGCGTACGCCTCCCATTAGTTGTAGGGCTACTGCTTCCTTGATTTTGTCGTGTCCGTAGATTGATGGGGCGATGCTTCCGACCAATTTTTGGGTTAGTTTTGGGTCTCTCGCGAGTTCCTTGATTTTTTCTAGTTCCACTGGATCTATTGTGAGTTCTGTGAAGTCCTCTTCCACTGGCATCATTTGGTTTGCGTCGATGAATAAGTCAAATTTGGTGCTTTGACCGCCTGTTCGCAAAAAGATCGGAATTTCTTTTACGATGCCCGTTACGTGTACTCTGCTTCCAGGGTTTGTTCTTTTTTCTGTCAGTGGAGAGACTAAGTCATTTCGAAGAAGGACGTTCATTCTTTTTGGTTGCGCGCCTCCTTCTATTTGTTCTGGGACTTCTTCTAGGACCATCATTTGCGCGTCCCATAGTTCTTTGCTGAGGAGGCTGAATTTTCCTTTGCGTCCGCAGCTGCATCTTGTTGGTTCTTGTATTTTTGTTTCTATTTGTATTATGTTGAAGATATTTCCGCAGGAAGGGCATTCGTATCTCGCTTCTGCCATTTGGGGTCTTACTTCTGATTTGTTTCTTACGACGCCGTCAAATGATAGTAGTTTTCCGAGGTTTTTGCTTCTTATGTTGCGAACCAGTATTTGTGAGCTTGCGGGAAGTTTATCGAATCTCAGGACGAATTTTTGCACTCCTGGGTTCATGTGTTCTACTGCTATTTCCCCTGCTTTGAGTATGTCTTCTGGTTTTTCCAACAGAATGTCCGCGAGGTCGGGGTCGAATATCGCCAGAATTGGAAAGTCTATTGCCAGGCTTCTTTCTCCTTTTCGTATGCGTTCAAGGAGTTGTTCGTAATAGTTTTTTTCCAAGAATTCTTGTGTTTTGGCAACTATTGTTGCCGCGTCCATCTCATTTGTGACGAGAGAATTATCTGTAGGCGTTTCGTTTGACATCTCTTTCTGTGGTACCCCTTTATTTGCCAAAAATTACTCTATTAATAAATTTGTTGCGTCTAGAGAAGTAAATTATTCAAAATAAATAGAAATTATCGCTGTTTAACGTTTTTCAAGTTCTGGATGAGCTTGTCTAGCGCCGCATGGACTTCTTCTTCGCTCTTTGTTCCTGTGCACACGATTTTTCCGTTGCTGAACAATAGGAACGTCGCTTTCTGTTCTGGTAGCTTGTATACGAGTCCTGGGAATTGTTCTGGTTCGTATTCTGTGTTGTCAAGCTTCATTGCCAAAACGTTCAAGTTCAAGTCCATTCCAACGCTGCCTGCGGCGACGATGTTTTGAATTGTGACTTTCGGCTCTTCCTTGATTTTGACGTTGATTTTCTCAAGTGATTTGATTATTTTGCGGATTGATTCGTGGACTTTGTCCATTGATCGTGCGCCTGTGCACACGATTTTTCCTGAGCTGAAAATTAGTGCTGATGTTTTTGGGTCTTTGATTCTGATTACTAGTCCTGGGAATTGTTCTGGGTTGTATTCTGTGTTGGGTAGTGTTGCCGCCATTTTTTCTAGCGGTATGTCGTGTCCCAAGGATGCAGAAACTACTATGTTTACTACGTGGATTTCTCTTCCATCTGATTTGGATTCTTTCTTGGCCATAAACTTCCCCTATTTTGCTTATAAATCTTTGACTATTTATATACTTTGTGATTTAAATATGGCTCGTCGACAAAACTATTTATTTTCTATATAAAAAGAATATCTGTATTTATAAATCAATGCACGTTAAACAGCTTGCGAAGTGCTATGCTGAACGCAATTGCTGATATAATATAAGCCCAGAGCCAGCCCAAGCCCCATATTACTTTCAATGGAGGATTCCCTAGTGTTACTCGCTTGAACGCTTCGCTCTTATATGTCTCAGTTATTGGCGCGTATTTTCTTTCAGTTGTGATTTGGATTAGTTTGTCTTGAGTTTCGTTATTGTACGTAAGCGACGCCAGATATTCTCCTGCGTTTCCTTTTAGTTCAAATGTTGCCATTTGGTTTTCAAGTGTTTTTGTGTTGTCCCCAATTACGGAAAGCCCTTCTGGAGTTGCGATGCTGATGTTTCCTGTTATTCCCTTTTCCATTTCAACTGTTAATGAGAAAGGAATGTCCGGCTGCAATGGTTCGTACGCGAGGTGCGCGTTTAGCCAGCCGAAAATCAGCAGTATTGGAAGGAATGTGATGAGTGTTGGCTTCATGCTCTTCATCATGTATTGCATGTTCACTTGCATCGCTTCCTTTTGGATGCTCATCATTTTTTCAGCGTCGTTTTTGTGTTCTTTCATTTTTTGCTGATGTCCTTTGAGCTCGTCTTTTAGGCGTTTCATTTCGTTTTGGTCTGTTAGGAACTTGTAGATTACAACGACCAAAAGAGATATCAGAAATGATATTGCTAGAATTGAGTATAGCGGGTTCCAGTTCAGCATAAAGCCGAAAATTGTTGTGAAAAATCCGTCAAGAAAGGCCATTTTAGCCGCCCATGAATTTTCTCATCATTGGGTTCATATCCATGAGGTGCTGTCTTGCGATGTCCTCATAGAGTCTGAAGATTATCATAACTGCTAGCAGAAGGCTTGTTCCGTGAACTAGTGCGCCTGAAATGTCTGCTATTGCCGCGAGTAGTCCTACTGCTATTGCTCCCATTACTGTTAGTGGTTTGATGTATCTGTCAAGAAGCCTTTCAAGAACTCTTTCGTCTTTTCTGAATCCTGGGATTTGAAGTCCTGATGCCATCATTTGTTTGGCTTGCGCTCTCGAGTCCATTCCTGATGTTTGCACCCAGAACCAGCTGAAGATGACACATCCGATTATCATGAAAATTACATATGCAAGTCCTTGGAATATTGTTCCAAGTGTTAGCCCTCCTCTGATTGCGCTTTCCACTAGTTGTGGAGGTGTTACCCACGCCACGAATCCGCTGACAGGTGTGCTGCCTCCTGCGAATGTTCCTAGTATTGGGTATCCCCAGTTTTCAAATAGGTGCGCCCAAAGCTGTAGGTTTGCGAGTAGCGCTGAGATAAGGATGACTGGTATGTTGGATGTGTAGATGAAAGATAGTGGCCATCTGATTCCATGTCCTCTGACTCTTCCGAATGAGAGGGGAATTTCTACTTTCATTGCTTGTGCGTAGACTGCTGCCGCGAATACTAATGCGGTCATTATGATTCCTGATAACAGCAAGATTGCGGTTTGTGGGTCTCCTGCTGATAGACTTTGGAATAGCGCAGGGATTGCTCCGGTGTATAATGCTGGGTTTGTTGGTGATGGTAATGGTGAGAACAGTTGTATGAATAGTGATTGTGAGACTCCTGCTGCGATGAATAGTGATATTCCTGAGCCGAAGCCCCATTTTGTTGTGACTTCGTCCATGAACATAATTAGTATTCCGCCAAGTATTAATTGGAATACGAGCAGTAATTCGAGTTGGAAGTATACTGCGCTTCCTGCGAACACTTCTGGAGGCGCGAGTCCGCCCATGAAAACATAAATTGCCGCTTCGAATACAACGAAAAAGACTGCCAGAATTTTTTGTATGCCTGCGAATCTTTTTTTGCCTTCTGGAGTGTTTGTATCGAATTTTACAAGTCCTGATCCGTTAAGCAACTGCAGAACGATGCTTGCTGTTACTATTGGTCCGATTCCTAGTGATATTATGCTTCCAAAACTCGCTCCAAGAATTACGGACAGCAATTCAAATCTTTGCAGAGCGTTTTGTCCCAGTCCGTACAATGGAATTAATCCAAGAACGAAGAAAAGAACAAGCATTATTGATGTCCATTTGAGTTTTTCTTTGAAAGAAAGTTTTTTCTGAGTTGGGCGAGAGACTTCGGGCAGGTTTTTTATTATGCTGTCAACAAACTTCACTGTGTCACCACGAGCTCGCCGCCCGCGGCTTTGACTTTTTCGGCGGCGTTTCCTGTTGCTCTTTCAACAGTAATTTTTATTTTCCGGGTTAGTTTGCCTGTGCCAAGTAATTTGTTGTATCCTAAGCTGCCTAGGTTGACTTCTTTGTCGGTCGCTTTCTTTTGTGAAATCCATGCTGGTAGTCTGTCTTCAAGGTCTCGGATTGAGATGCAGTTGTTTACTTCAACAACTCCTTTCATTACGAATCCCATTTTTCCAAGGTAGCGTTCTCCCCAGATGGATGGTTTTTTTCCGTGAGCTTTCTTTCCTGTTCCCGCATTGCCTGCTCCGCCCCTGCTTCCGCTGTTGCGGTGCTTGTTTTTGCCCCATCCGTATGTGTTGGAGCCAAGTTTTCGGCGTGATTTTTTTCGTTTGTGAACTACCATTTTACATCATCCTTGCGATTAGGTCGTTGATTTTTTCTCCTCTGCTTCCGAACGCTCCGCCTTTGGCGAATGGTGTTTTAATTCCCTTTCGTCCGTATCCTTTCTTTGGAGGGTTGAGTGAGATTTTTTTGCCTTTCTTTTTGGTTATTGCTTTGATCGTGTTTTCGTCGGCAGGTCCCCATGTTACCAGGTGTCTTACTGCTCTGAGCATTCCCTGAATGTGCGGGGCGTCTTCTACTATTGCGACGCTGTTCGCGTTTGTCAAGTTAAGCATTTTTAGTGTATCGACCGCTTTTTGCGTTGCTCCTATTGTTCCCCTGATTTGTACGACTACGAGTTTCATGCTTTCCTCCCGTATATCATGTGGACGCTTTTGAGGTCTCTTGGTCTTGCTTTGAACGAGTTTAGCTGTTCAAGCGCGTCGATTAATGCCATGATCAGGTTGTTTTTTGTTCTTCCTTGTCCTTTGCTCTTGCTGTAAATGTTTTTGACTCCTGCGAATTTCAAAATTTTCGCGCATTCTTTTTCAATGATGAGCCCTTTTCCTTTCGGCGCGGGTTTCAAGGTCAACTCGCATGATCCGCATTTTCCTGTTACTTGCCACGGGATGCTGTGTGGTTCTGTTGATCTGTCTTCCCAACTTCCTGCCCCTCTTCTGATTTTGAATAGGTTTAATTTTGCGTTTCTTACTGCCTTTTCACGGGCCGGAACTGTGTCTTTGCTTTTTCCGTATCCAATTCCTACATATCCGTCAGCGTTTCCTACTACTGCCATGCATGCGAAGCTTGGCTTGTTGCCTTCCGGTGTTTTCTTTTGTGTTTGTTTGAATATACGTCGTGAACCGCCGCCGAATTTACCTTTGCTTTGCCCGATCATTAATAGTTCGGTTTGCAGGTTTGGAAGCAAAACATCTACAAGTTCTGCTTCTAGGATTGGTTCTCCTGAATCTAGGATCGTGTCTATGTCTCTTATTTCTCCGCTGAGGACTTTTTTGCCAAGGCTTGTCTTTGGCTTCCAGTTTTGGAGGTCTTCTTTTATTTCGACTTTTGTTTCCTTTTCTATTTCTGGAATTTCAGTGATGACGTCTTTTTCTACGACGATTTTTTCTTCATCTTGAGGTTGTGTTGGCTTGCTCATTTGGCACCTATCTTGGATTTGATTTGATCAAAGTGTTCTGGTAGTTTTTCAGGGTCTAGTCCTGACTTGATGTATTTGCTGAATTGTTTTTCGTAGCGTGCTTTGTCGCTTTTGATTTTTTTCGCGTATGCCGCGATGTGTTCTCCGCGCAGTCTTTTTTGGTCTGGCACGATTTCGTCAGAGCATGCGACGTCAAGTCCGCCGTCTTTGGCGCCTTTTGCCAGAGCGTATAGGACGCTTGCTTTTACGCTTGTGTATTGTCCGATGTCAAGGACGCAGGTTGTTCCTTTTGCTTTCTTGGCGAGTATCATTCCTACTAGGTATGCCGCGCTGGTGTTTGCGGCGTGTCCTTTCCAGCCCAATTTCATTAGGTCTGCGCTGGATGCTGATGCCATTATTTTGTCGCCGTTCGGTTGGAATGCTATGATTTGCGCTCGGATATTTTTGTTGCTTTTGCGGACTACTAGTCTTGATTTGTTTCCTAGCAATAGCTTCATTCGCTTTTTGTAGTCTGTTTTTCCATCGCGCTTTCGGCGGTATGCTACTGTGTATACTTGGTTTGTTGCCATTTTATTTTGCCTTCTTGATTAAGTCGTTTTCTTCTAGGAAAATCTTGATGTGGTTGGTGCTTCTGAAGAAGCCTCCCTTGATTTTCGCGTATGCGTCTTTGAATGTGTCGTTTGTGATGAGCTCTCTTTCTCTCATTCTTTGGATGAGCGCTCTTTGCGCGCGGACGCCTCTTACCCAGGTTAGTTTTGGCGGAAGTCTTGCGGCTTCTTTTCCTTTTCGCGAGCCGTGTCCGGTTTGTCGTCCTTTTTTGCGTTGGTTCGCTCTTGCTTTTGCTCTTGCGCGTGAGACTCCTTGTTCCTGGAGTTTGTAGATTGTTCCGTTGTTGATTAGTCGGCGTACGTCGAATGTCGTGATTGCTTCTTTGATTTCTTTTAGCTGGGTTGGGTCGAACCTTACTCGTCCTGGCCCGCAGTTCATTTCTTGTGCCGCTAGTCGTTTTTGGAGTTTCATTTTATTCTCTCTTGGTTATGACCTTTTGCAGTTCCTGCTGGTCTTGTTTTTTCTGTTCTTCAGCGTCCTTCGTCTCAACTTGTGTTTCCTTTTTCGCTGGCTTCGCTGCAACGACTGGCTTTTTAGCTTCGGCCGCTTTTTTCTTGCGTTCCTTTCTTGCCGCCAGGCCGTCCGTTATCTTCTTTATTTCAGCGTCAACGTTTTTTGAGTTTAGGATGCTGAATTTCTTGTTTTGGCAGGCTTTCAGAAGCTCGATGCGTTTTCTGTTGCCTACGTTTCCTATGATTATGCTGTTTGTTTTTGGGTCAAGTGTTTCAAGCGCGCTTATGCTGTACAGCGTGACTGGCGTCATTCCTTTGCGGTCTAGTCCGCGAACCGCTGCTGGTCCTCTGAATCCATTTTTGACCATGCTTGGTTTGCCCCATATGTTTTTTCGGATAGTGCTGTGAAGTCCTTTTGGTGATCGCCATTTGTCAGGGTGCAGTCTGCCTCGTCTGTGGCTGTCCTGCTGTCTGAACGCTGGGCGTTTTTTGCTTATTTTTTTTCGAAGTTCTAGGAGCTTGTTCATACGTGTTCCCCTGCCTTTTCCGTCATGTATATTCCGTCTTGGAATACTCGGAGGTCTCTGTTTTTCTTGTGCGTTAGCGCTTCTATGTCGCTTGCCTGCTGTCCTGCTAGATCCAAGTCCGCGCTTTCCACGTCAATGGTGTCTCCTGACACCTTGACTGTGACGCCTTTTTTGAGTTTCATTGTTCTTGGGCTTTTTTCTCCAAGGAAATTTTTGATTGTGAATGTTTCTCCCTGTACTGACACGTTCATTGGGAAGTGTCCGCTGCATATTTTGAGCTTGTATTTGTATGGTGTTTGCACTCCTACGAACGCGTTTTTTATGTGCGCGACGAAACTGTTGATTAGTCTTCTTTCGTGTCTGGTGTTTCTTGGAGTGCTGATTGTTATTGTTTTCGCGTCCGTTTTTACTTCTATTCGCGGGTCGTTCAGTTTGCGGGCTACTTCGCCTTTTGGCCCTTTGATTGTCGCTGTGTTCATGTTAACCGCGACGTTGACCCCGCTTGGGATTTCTATTGTTTCGTTGATTCCTGTCATTTTTAGTAGCAGTACGCGATTAGTCTGCCTCCAATTCCCTTTTCACGCGCTTGTTCGTGCGTCATGATTCCTTCTGGTGTTGATATGATTAGTATGCCGACTCCTGCTGCTGGCAGGTATCTTTTCTCAAACTTTTGGAATTCGCTTGTTTGTATTGCGAATCTTGGCTTGATGACTCCGCATTTGTTGACGTGGTTTATGAGGTTCAGTTTTGCGAATCCTCCTCTCCCCGCGCTTAATTCTTCAAGGTTTCCGATGTATCCGTATTCTTGCATGATTGCAAGGACTCTGCGAATGACTTTGTTCAATGGATTGACCAAAAGTTCTCGCTTGCCAGTCTTCTCATAGGAGACGATGGCGCTCATGACGTTTGCGAGTGGGTCGTTAAGCATTTTTTTCCTCCTAGCTGTATTTTTTGAAGCCGATTTCTTGGGCTATTTCTCTAAAGCAGTATCTGCATACGTGCAGGTCGTATTTGCTGATGTGTGATCCGAATTTTCCGCAGCGAAGGCATTTTTGAAGCGCTACTCCGGTCGCTCTTTCGCGTGGCGCGTTGTGTTTGATGTATTTTTTCATGACTGCTGGTTTTGATTTTAGCTGCTTGAACGCTTTCTTCCAGTCCTTAGTTGTCATCTTTTTCACCTACTGTGACGCCGAATTCCTTTTGCATGAATTCCATTGCTTCTTCCTTGCTGACAGTGTGCTTTCTTGGTATTGGTCTTGCCATTAATCGTCTTTTCTTGACTCTGTATCCCGGTTTTTCAAGGGTTACGCAAACTTGCAGTCCCATGACTCCGATTTTCGGGTCGTAGACGATTCCTGGAATGTCGATGTGTTCGTGTATTCCGAAGCTCACGTTTCCGTTGCTGTCGAATTGTGATGGTGTGAGTCTTTTTTCTTTCGCGGTTAGCAGTCTCTTGAGCACTTCGATTGCTTTTCCTTTTCTTAGTGTTAGCTTGCAGCCGATTGGAAGTCCAGGTCTTAGGCCCCATGATGGAATTCTTTTCATGGTTACTGTTTTGACTGGGTCTATTCCCGTGATTGCCTTGAGTACGATAACTCCTTTGTCTAGGAGCTTTTGGTCTTTTCCTGCTCCTATGTTGAGGGTTACTTTCTCTATCCGTGGCTGTTGCATTATGTTCATAGTCGTAGTTCCGGCTTTGTTTTGCCGACGATTAGCGCGAGTTTTTTTGCTGTTTCAATTTTTTCCTTGTCTTTTGTGCAAAATATTTTTTCGCCTTCGATTTTGTCGATTGTGACGGTGTTTCCAATGTGCGTTCCTCCCAGTAGGAATGCGGTGTGCCCTTTTTCCATCGCGTAGTGTCCGAGGACTTTTTGCGTTGGAACTTCTATTAATAGTGAGTCTCCGACTTTGTAGTTTTCTTTTGAAAGGATTGTTCTTCCGCCAAGGAGCGCGTATTGTATTTTGCCGTCCTTGATTGTTCTTTTTCCTGTTATTCTGCAGATTTTTTTGTTTTCTTCGTTCTTTGGCGCTTCAATGAATGAAAGTCTTCCTTTCTTGTCAATCGTGCATCTTATTGGAGCGCTGTTTTTTACCGAGATTATGTCCATGAATCCGCACGCCGCGTGTATATCGTTTACTAGTTTTCCGTCAACGTTTACTGCTTTTTGGTTGACGATGTATTTCGCTTCCTTGGTTGTTTTGGCGTGTTTTGTTTGCTTTAGTAGTGTGCCTATTGGAAGTGATCTTTCGAATGGGTGGGCTCCTGATTTTGGTCGCAGAGTCCACTTGTTTACTTTTCGAAGGATTGTCCAGCTTTTTGGTGCCGCGTAGGCTTTGAGGTGCTTGCTCATTTTTTGGCCTCTTGAGTTTTGGCTGTTTCGCCAAGTCTTCTCTTGTCTGTTGCGATTTCCTTGATCATTAGTTTGCTTGGGTGTATTGGGTATAGCGCTTTGCTTCCGTCTCGTTTTGGAACGTCAACGCCGGTGATGTAGATGCGTGCGCGTTCTGTGTCGACCCAGTCAACAGTTCCGCTTTTGCCCTTGTGTTGTCCGCGCATTACTGTTACTTTGTCTCCTTTGCGGACGCGTAGTGATCGTGTGTTGTGTTTTTTCGCCAGTTCTTTTGATAGGTGGCTGCACAGTAGCGCGCTGCGTACGTGGAGTGGCGCGTTTTTTACATATTTGCGCTGCTTGGTTGGCTTCTTGCTTGATATCCAGGTTGGGCTCCAGTTCATTTTACACTATGCTGCTTGCGATTTTCGCTACGAGCGGGTATCGTTCAGCTGCCTCCTTGGCTATTGGTCCTTTGATTAGGGTTCCTTTCGGGTTTCCCAAATCGTCTTTGATGACAACTGCTGCGTTGTCTTCGAATCTGACGTGTGTTCCGTCGCGTCGTCTGTATGGCATTCTTTGTCTTACGATTACTGCGATGACGACTGTTTTTCTCATCTCTGGTTTTCCTTCAACTACCGAGCACATTACTTTGTCTCCAACTCCGGCGCTTGGCTTTCTGCCTTTGACGGTTTTGGAGTTGTAGACGCCGATGATTCTTAGTATGCGAGCTCCGCTGTTGTCCGCCGCTGTCATGTTTGCGGTGTGGGGCAATCCCTTGGTTATTCTCGCTTTGAGTCCTTTCATTTTGCTACCTCTTCAGCAGCTTTTTTCTTTGAAACTTTTTTCTTGGATTCTTCCATTAGTTCTTGCTTGGCTTCGAATAGTTTTTCTCGGCCCATTTTTTCCGTGATTATGAAGTTCTTTGTTTTGCTGATTGGTCTGCATTCTACGATTTTGACTATGTCTCCTTGTTTTGCGTCAATGTTTTCTGGGTTGTGCGCTTTGACGCGTGTTCTTCTTTTCTCGTATCTTTCGAACTTTTGAACGTACATTCTTCTTTCCCATTCTACTGTTGCTGTGTTTTGCATTTTGGCATCTACTACGACGCCTGTGAATGTTCGTCCTCTGGTTTTGATGGTTTGCATCTTTGTTCAC
>CAZNDX010000001.1:165125-216473 GCA_964572035.1 uncultured Methanosarcinales archaeon | reverse complement strand
TACGACGCCTGTGAATGTTCGTCCTCTGGTTTTGATGGTTTGCATCTTTGTTCACCTGTGATTATCTTCTTGGTTTTGGCGGACCCATTGGTGCCATTTTCATCGGTTTCACGATGATTGTTTCGGGGGAAAAGCCGTAGTCAAGGAGGTGCTTTTTGACTTTTTGCACGTGGTCTCCTTGAAGTTCGATTCTTCCGTCCTTGATCGTTCCTCCGCACGCGAGTTTTGCCTTGAGCTCTTTTGCGAGCTGGTCAAGGTTGATTTCGTGCGGGTCTATTCCTTCTACGACCGTGTACACTCGCCTGAACTTTTTTTGTTCTGGGCGAATGATAATCTTTTGGCTTTCTTTTGCGATTGACTCGCAAACGCATAGCTCCTTTGGAAGGCCACACGTTGCACAGACATTCATGCTTGTTTCTTAACCTCCTTCTGTGCGAGGAGCATGTTGATGCGCGCGATTGTTTTGCGCGCGTTGTAAATTTTTCCTGGGTTTTTTGGTATTGTTCCCGTGGCTACCTGGGCGTTGTCCTTCATTAGCTCTTTCTTGAGCTCGTCGAGCTTTTTGTTTAGCTCTTCTTTACTGAGGTTTTGCAGTTCCTTGTGTTTCATTCTTGGCCTCTGGTGCCTTTGCTTCCAGGTCGTCTGGTAGTTCAACGTCAGGTGGCATGATTGATACTTTGATTCCTATGCTTCCCGTTTTGACTATTGCGTGAGCTTGAGCGTGTTTGACTCCTTCGATGCTGATGTTTCCTGATTTTTTGAGGTAGCCGTTGTAGAATCTCCATGATTTCGCTCTTGCGCTTGGGACTTTTCCTGATACTACAATTTCTATTCCCAGCGCGCCCGCGTTCATGGTGTCTGTCAAGGCTTTGTGTCCGATTGCTTTGAATTTGTTTATTCCGAATCTTTCGATTGTGCTTGCGATTCTTTCCGCGACGATTTGCGGGTCAAGGTTTGGATTTGTTACTTCTGAAATCTCAATTTGCGGGTTTTCCAGGTTGAATTTTTTCTTGAGCGTGTTCGTGAGTTTCTTGATGTTTTCTCCTTTGCGTCCGACTACAAGTCCGGGTCTTGACGCGTAGATGATTACTTTTTCTCCCATTGGTGTTCTTTGGATTATGGTGTGTGAGTGTCCCACGTTTTTGAGCGTCTCGCCGATGAATTCCTGTACTTGAAGCTCTTTGATTTTTTCTCGGACGAATTTGCGTTCAATCATGCTTTTGCACCTGCTGTTTTCTTTGCTGCAGCTTTTTTTGGCTGTTCTGCTGCTTCTGTGAGTATGATTTCGATGTGTGTTCTCTTTGCTTTTGCTCGGCGTCTTCCGAATCTCATTTGTTGCGGTCCTTGTTGGGCGACTGCGTGTTTTATTACCAGTTTGGATGTGCTTAGGCCGATGTTTTGCGCGTTCGCTTCCGCGCTTTTTAGTATTGAGAGTATTTCTCTTGCTGTTTCTTTTGGATATCTTCCTGCGCTCATTCCTGCTCGGTGCGCGACGTCCGAGTTGTATCTTTTGTATGCGATTGGTATTTTGAGCGCGATTACGTTTTCAAGCAGTTTTTTTGCTTTGTCAACGTTCATTCCGCGCAGTGTGCTGCAGATTTCAACGCTTCTTTTGCGTGATATTGGCAGAGCTACTCCGACCGCTTTCGCGTGGTTGCCTTCAACTTTGGTTTGATAGTTGTATGCCATGTTTATCGTACTGATAGTGATGCTGAGCTTCTTGTCGCTCCGATTCCTGGCGAGCTGTGTCGCAGTTCTTTTCTTGTTAGCGCGAATTCTCCCAGGCGGTGTCCTAGGTGTTCTGGTTCAAGTCTTAGCTCGACCCATTCTTTTCCGTTGTGGATTTTGACTGCTTTTCCTACCATTTCTGGTATGATTATCATGTCTCTGCAGTGTGTTTTGATGTTTTTGCCTCCTTCTTTGATGTCTGCGAGGAGTGTTTTTTCCGCTTCTGTGAATCCGCGTTTTATTTTGCGTCGCTCTCTTGCGTTGAGTAATTTAGCGAAGTCTTCTATGCTGAGCTTGACAAGCTCTTCAATTTTTTTTCCGCGGTATAGGAATTCTTTTGCCATGTGTTATCACTTTGGTCCGACTGGCGATTTTGGCCAGAGCTTTCCGACTTTTCTTCCTGGTGGCGCGAAGTGTCCAACTGCCTTGTTCTTTGCTTTACGCGAGGAACGCTTGTTTCCGTACGGGTGGTCAACTGCGTTCTGCGCGTGCGCCGCTGGGTTTGGCCAGCGCTTGTTTTTGATGCGGCGGTTGAAGTGTTTTTCTCCTGCCTTGAGGAATGGTTTTTCTGTTCTGCCGCCGCCTGCGATTATGCCGATTTGGGCGCGGCAGTTGATGTGGAATGTTTTTTCTCGTTTTGATGGAAGTAGGATTGTGATGAATTCTTCGCTTTTTGCGATTACTCGCGCTGCTGATCCGCCTGTTCTGCAGATTTTGCCTCCGTCTCCTGGCTGCATTTCTATGTTGAATATTGGTGTTCCTTCCGGAATGTCTTTCAACGCGAGTGTGTTTCCAACGCTGATTTCGCTTCCCGGTCCGACTGTTACTGTGTCTCCGAGTTTGATGAATTCTGGCGCTGGAAGCAGGCTTTTGACTCCGTCGGTGTACTCAACTTCTATTAGTGGTGCTGAGTGTCCTGGGCATTTGAGTATGTTTGTGATTTTTCCTTCTATTTTCGTCTGGACTTCTGGGTGGAGTTTTATTTCTCCCGCGTTGGCGAATCCTTTTGATCTGTATGTTGGGCCGCCCTTTCCTCTTGCCTGTTGGATTAAGTTTTTTCCCATTTTACATCAGTCCTAGTTGTGTTGCGATGTCTATCGCTGGTGTTTCTTTTGCGAATGTGATGTATGCTCGTTTTTGTCCCTTGATTGTGTGGAGCGTGTTTACTGCTGTGACCTTTGCCTTGA
Source organism: uncultured Methanosarcinales archaeon (assembly GCA_964572035.1). Lineage (GTDB taxonomy): Archaea > Nanobdellota > Nanobdellia > Woesearchaeales > ARS49 > CAZNDX01. The sequence goes on along the minus strand of CAZNDX010000001.1, from coordinate 213,558 downwards.
ACATTGTTTCAATCGCTTTTTTGATTTCTGGTTTTGTCGCTTTTTCGTCGACGACAAAGACTAGCTTGTTCTCCGCTTCCATGAGGCGAATTGCTTTTTCCGTTGCGATTGGGTGTTTTATCATTTTACATGAAGAGTTTTTCTTTGTCCAGCTTCTCTAGGGCTGCTTGTGTGAATATGGTTAGTCTTCCTGCGTGGGCTCCTGGCGCGAGCAGTGCCGCGTTGACTCTTTTTACTGCGACAACGTCGACTCCTCGGATTCCTTGAACTGCCTTGATTGCTTTGCAGTCGTCTGAGACGATGAATAATGGTCCTTTGGTTTCCTTGTATGGTCTTCCTCTGGCTTTTCCTATTCCTGCTCTGACTTTTCTTGTTCCGCTTCTTTCAAGTTCGTTTTCAAATCCTAGTTTTTCTAGTGCCTTTTGAACTTCTTTTGTTCTTGAAAGCTTCTCGAATTCTGTGGTGATTGCGAATGGGTAGTGCGCTGGAAGTTTGTGTCCGCGTGCCGCGACTATTTCCTTGTCGACGGTTGCCGCTAGAGCGCTTCTGATTGCTTTGCGTCTTTCTTTGTCGTTGATTTTGTGTGAGAAGTCTCGTGGTACTGGTGGGAATGCTCTTCGTCCCTTTACTGTTCCTGGGGCGAATGCTCCGACGAAGTTCATTTGCATTCCTCGTCTTGTCATTGTTTTACGAGGCATTCTTGAGAGTCCTTTTCCGTACGCTCCTTTGTAGTCGCGTCGTCTTCTTGATAGTTTTGCTGATTGTTTTTTACCCGCTCGAGGGTCAGCTCCGTACATTTGTCGGGTGCTGTTGTTTATTGCGAGTGTTGCTCTTTTGATGAGGTCTGGTCTGATTTCTTCGCTGAACTGCGCTGGTAATTTCGCGGTTCCTGCTTCTTTGTTTTCCAGATTCAAGATTTTTAGGTTCATTGTCGTGACACCGTGCTTATGTGTGTTATTGTTGGAGCGTCTTTTGGCAGTTTTGGTATTGGTCTTGTTGGCGCGACTAGCGTGATTAGTCTTTTGTGCGCGCCTCCTATGCTTCCTTTCATGATTATGTAGTCGTTTTTGATGAATCCGTATCGCAGGAATCCGCCGTCTGGGTTTACTTTTTTGACGTCGGAATCGATTTTGAGAATTTGTTTGTTGGTTTCAGTTCTTTGCTGGAATCCCATTTGACCTAAGTGAGGGGATCTGTATAGTCTTGGTCCGTGCCATGGTCCTAGTGAACCTGGTCCTCTTTTGGTTTTTTCGGATTTGTGTGAACGCAATGCGAGGCCGAATCTTTTGACTGGTCCTACTGTTCCTTTTCCTTTTGTTATTGAGACTGTGTCAACGACTTGTCCGTCGGAGAATACGTCTGTTGCCTTGATTTCTTTGCCAAGGATTGATTGTGCGTATTTGAGTTTTTCATCGGCGCTTGTTCCGCCGATTCCGATTTCGAGAAGTTCTGGTGTTTTTTTGCCGATTGTGACGAGTTTTGGTTGGGTATAAGCGAGAACGCGGACATCAACGACGCCTTGGGTGTTTGCCTGTTTTGGCTGTTTCTTGACCGGTGGAAGGCGTCGTGAGACTTCCTTGTCAAGTTTGTCGTGGTTAATTTGTCCGCAACATTGGAGTCCGTTTGCGGTTTTTTTGTAGAGAAGGATTGAGGCGATTTTGAGCGGAGGGCATTCGAGAATTGTGACGGGGAACGCGATGGTTTCGTTCTTTGTAACGGATGTTTGGCGGTTGTCTGTTAGCATGACGTGGGTCATGCCGACCTTATACGCCGCGTATCCCAGGAGTTTGACATCCTTGCTTGCTGGCCAGGTTCTTATTCTTGCAACTATGCTGGCCGCCTTTTTTCGGGGCCAGAATTGCATACTTCCCTGTCGTGGAGATCGCATTCTTGGCATGGATTACTTCCTCTGTTGTGTCTGTTCGTCAACACGGTAAACCCACCGTGTTTGCCCAACAAAAAGCCTTTACCGGTAGCCCAGTGTAGAAGTAGTGCTTCTGCACCGACTGTACTGGGTTATCTTCTCAGGCTCGTCAGTGATTCGAATGAGAAAGGAGGGGGTTTATAAAGGTTACGTTGTCGCGGGGAGTATGAGGGGGCGGCGACCGAGAGCCCCCTCATTATGAGTCTGATTGGGTCTTTTTCGCCCTTTTCCCATTATTTTCCTGCTCTCTCGCAACTCTTTTCTGTCTTACTATTGCGTATCCTGCGGGGTTTTTGATTCGTGGGGAGAATTCTTCTGATGTTGGCGCCGCGTTAGCCCCGCATAGTCCGTCCGGCTGGCATACTCCCAAAGATACCATATATGCTTTGTTTGTGCAGTTTGGTGGCAGCGCCTTTTTCTTGGCTATTTTATGGTGCTTAAGCTGTCCTAATAATAGTACATCCCTTAATGGCTCTGGATTTTTCTTATTCCATTCAATTAGTCTGTTCTCTATCTTGTCGTAATCCCATCCGCAGGATGACAGGAAATTTATGAGTATGAACACTGCTCTTTTTTTGCCGTCCTGTAGTCCTTCGAGTATTTTTTTGATGCACGGCGGGAAGTATTCTTCTGGTATTGCTGTTGTGATTGGGTCAAATTCTTTTTTCTGTGTTAGTTTTATCCGCTCAAGCTCTGGATTTTGTATTGATTGGGCTTTTTGGTCAAATGCTGTTGTGAATAGTTTGCTGGCTTCGCCAAGTCGCGCGGTTTCTCGTCGGATGAATCTTTGTACGCTTGTTATTTTTTCTGGATGGGCGTTTGCTTTTTGAAAGCTTAAAATTTCTTCAGGTTTTATTACGCAGCTGACTAGTCCTGATTTTTCGTTTAAGGAATATGGCATTCTGAAAAGATGTCTTGGCGCGATAAGGACTGTGTCAATGCTCAAAACTTTGAATGGGTCGAATTGTCCTTTTGTTGTTAGCTCTGCTGGTGTTTTTCCGACGGCGTTTGCTATTGCTTGCATCGTTGCCTTTTGCAGTAATTTTTGCGCGAGTGGTTGCTTTATCATTTCCCCCAAATACGCTGCTATTTTTCGCGGTCCGTCGGGAAACAGGTCTTTTGTGGAAATTCCGTTGACGCTTTGCGGGAAGCTTTCGTATGGCACTGCGATGTGGAATCCGTGGTTTCCTGAGAATTTGACACCGACACTTTGTATTCCAAAGTGCTTTAATGCCTGCACCAATAAGTCTGCCGCGATTTTCGAGTATTCTAGTTCGGGGCAGTCAATGTCGAGTATTAAGTCCCATCCTCGTCTTAGATTGTTCAATTCTTCAGGTTTCATTCCTGTTGTGACTTGTAATGGGTTTGTCCAGAGTTCTTCGCTGCAGTGAAAGCTGGTTGCTCCTTGTTTTACCATTTCCATTACGTCTTTTGGATAGTTTAGAACATCAGGTCGTTTGCCGTATCCTGTTCCGCCGTAGCTTATCGCTATTTCGCGGAATCCTGCTTCGTCGACGAGAGCTTGCTGTATTTCCGGCCGTTTATAGTGCTTAAGAATTGTGCTTATGTGTATTTTTTGGTATGTTGCCATTTGCCCCCTTGCGTTTTTGTAGTGCCTATCTTTATATTATTTGTTCTCTTTTGTCCTGTGTGATGGAAGAGGAAAAGCGGGCGGTTAGGGACGAACTTCAAATTGTTATTGGCAAGAATTTGTTGGTTGTTGTTGAGGGGATTAAGGATGAGCGTTCTCTAAAACTGCTTGGCGTGAAAAGAATTATGGTGCTTAAAGGTCCCTTGTTTTCTGTTGTGGAGAAATTTGCCAACGAAAAGGAGATTGTTCTTCTTACAGACTTGGACGGTGAGGGTAAAAAATTATTTTCGGTTCTAAAAAAGGATGCCCAGAAGCATGGCGTTAAGGTGAATGAGAAGTTAAGAAAGCTTCTTTTCAAAACCGACCTGCGTCATATTGAGGGTTTGGCGTCTTATCTTAGCTGATTACGATTTCAACGTCGCATTGTTCTTTTATCGCTGTTACCGCCGCCTTGATTTGTTCTGGCGCGCCTGGCAGTTTGCTTTGGTGGAACGCTATTGTTTCTAGTTTTGTTTTGTTTTCCGGAGTTATTTTTTCTATTGCTTGTGAATATCTAATTAGTGCCTGCGCCGCTTCGTGTTTTAGTCCGTAATATTTGGCGAAAACAAGTACTTTGCTGCAGTCTAGTTTTTTTGAGACGAAGAACATTTCTGCTTTTCCTTCATCTCCTATTGGTATCATTGGTATTTCAGCGTCAATTCTTGTCATATCGTAAAGCGCTGCCTGTGCTTTTAGCATTTGTGTTCTCGCTTCAACGAGGTGTTTGGCGTCTTCATCCGCTGTTCGGTTGGCCAGTTCTTTTACGTGCATTATCCACGGTTCAAGCGCGGCTGGTTGTATTGTTCCATGTGGTATGCTTTCGTACCTCCAGCTTGATTGATGTATTTGGTCGAAGATGTCAAAGTCTGAAATTACTTGGTCGAAGTTTAGATTGCCTTCCGGTAGCTGGGGTCCGCATGCTGCGAGTGCAATGAGCGCTATTGTGAGGATTATTTTTTTCATAGTTTTTGTTTGGTTTGGTCTATATTTAAATCTTGATGTACAATCATTCATAAGTTTTTTAAACATATCTCGTGAATATTTCTTTCATGTGGAATCAGATTAAGACCGTATTGTTGTTGGGTTCTCTTTCAGGTATTGTTCTTGCCGCGGGTTATTTTATTGGCGGTCAAATGGGTCTTACTGTTGCCCTAGTCCTTGCTGTGGCTATGAATTTTGGTATGTTTTTCTTTTCGCATAAGATGGTTTTGGCGATGTATCACGCGAAGCCAGCAAATAAATCAGAGCATCCTAAGTTGTACAAGTTTGTGCACGAGATTGCTCATGAGATGAAGTTGCCAATGCCAAAGATTTACATTGTTCCTACGCAGACTCCTAACGCTTTTGCCACTGGTCCGAGCCCCAAGAAAGCTGTTGTCGCTTGCACTACTGGAATTCTCACTTTGCTTGATGATAGAGAATTAAAGGGTGTTCTCGCTCACGAGATGGCGCATATTCAGAATCGTGACATGCTTGTTATGACTATTGCCTCAACTCTTGCTGCTGTTATTAGCTACTTGGCGAATTTTGCTCAGTTTGCCGCGATTTTTGGCGGTGGAAGAGATCGTGATTCGGGCAATATGCTTGCTGTCCTCGCTCTTGCTGTTCTCACACCTATCATCGCGATGATTTTACAGCTTGCTATCTCGCGTAGCCGTGAGTTTTTGGCTGATGAGAGAGGCGCTAAGGCTGTGAAAGACAGCGAGGGCCTTGCGAGCGCTCTTCAGAAATTGGAAGCTGGGTGCAAAGCGCGTCCCATGCGTGGCAATTCAACAACCAGCTCATTGTTTATCGTGAATCCTTTTACCGTGCAGGGTTTGCAGGCGTTCTTTAGCACGCATCCCAGAACTCAGGATCGTGTTGCCAAGTTGCGCGCGATGAAGTTTTAATTTTCTAAACCTTTTTATGTAAGTTAATTTGCTTATTTTTTATGGTTTTAAGGGAATATAAGTGTTTATCGTGCGGCAAATCAGTTACCATTTTGCACAAGACGTCTATTGAGATAGTGCCTGATTGTGAGTTTTGTCACGGTGATCTTGAAAAAAAGTTGAGTTCTTTTTCCGCGATAACTTCGGGTAAGTTTGATTCTTTAGATGCTGATTATGTTGCGTCTGCGAATAAAGTTGAGGATAAAAAAGTTCTTTTGACTTACAATAAGATTCCGCTGGCCTTGCTGAATATTGCGGTGTATGAATGTGAACGGAAGAAAAATCCTAATTTGAACTAACGTAGTCCTTTTCAATCAGTTCTCTTATCGCCTGTGCTTTCTTTTCCCCTACTCCTTCAACTTTTTGGAGTTCTAAAAGGCTAGCGTCCATTATTTTTTTAACGCTTCCGAAATGTTTCAATAGTTCGCGAGACAAGTTTGGTCCGATGTTTGGCAGACAGCTCACGAGGTATTCTTGTTGTTCGCGGATTGTCATTGGTTTTCTGTCCGCGTGTGGTGAGAAGTCTCTTTTTTCTCCTTCCTGTTCTCGTCTCGCGATTGACAATAATATTGCGGCGCTGTCTTTTTCGTCCTTGCTGTAGATGAGCGGTATTCCATAGCTTACTGCTATTGTCGCGAGCATTCCTCTTATCGCGTTTGGATGGACGTTTCTTACCGCGTACAGGTCTTGTGTTCCTTGTATTATGATAAGCGGTCTTTCGAAGTTTTGTTTAAGAGATTTGAGTTGCTCTAGCAGTCTTCCGTCTATGATGCTTGAAACAAAATCCTCAGTGGTTTTTAATTCCACTCCGCATCTTTGCGATAATACATAATCTGCGCATTTTAGCATGTCAAGTTTTAATGTGATTCCCAAATCAGCCAGCGCTTTTACTGTTCCTGTGCTTTTTTCTCGATAGTCCGCGAAGATTGTGATGTTTGGTGTTGAATTATATTGCTCGAGTGTTGGTTGTGTTGGGTTGCTTTTGAAAATAAGTTGTTTTTTGAGAGTGTCTAGGGCGTGGTGCATTTTTTGTTCTTTTATTTTTGAGCTGAACGAGTACGCTTCTTCTCTTGTTTTTTGTGTCATGAATATTATGACTTGTCCTTTTTCGTTTCTTCCTGTTCTGCCTCTTCTTTGGATGTGCCTTATTGCTGATGGTATTGGTTCGTAGAATATTACCGTGTCAACTTTGGGTATGTCGAGCCCTTCTTCCGCGACGGATGTCGCGATTAAGATGTTAAATAATCCGTCTTTGAATTGTGAGAGCATTTCTATTTGCTGTTTTTGCGAGAGTCCTGTTCCGCTTTTTTTGGCTTGTCCGACGAATACTTGTGGTAGTGCGCCTTGGATTTTTTTTAATTCTTCGCAAAGTTTTACTGCTGTGTCTCTGAATTGCGTGAACAAAATGACTTTGGCGTATTTGTCTTTTTCAAATTGTTCTTTTATTAATTCGCAGAGTTTTGGAATTTTTGGGTGTTCAGTTCCGGACTCTTTTAGTTTTTGGGTGAGTATGTATGCGCTTTTAAATGAGATTGTTGTTGTTAAATTTTTGACTGCTTTGACGTTTGTGGTTCCCGCTTGTTCGAATAAGTCTGCCATGTATTTGTGCGCGGGTGTGATTCCTTGTGATTCCAGAAGTTCTAGAGCGTGGTGAGCTTTCATTATTTCTGCGAGGATGCTGAGCCCCCGAAGGATGCTCATATCTCTTCCTTCCGCCATTTTTGCCTGCAGTTCTTTTTGGAGGAATATCAGGTCTTTTTTTGAGACGATGCTTGTTTTTACTCCGATTTCTCGTAGTTGCATTGTTTTTTCCCTGATGCATTCGTCAAGAAGTTTTTTTATCCGAAGAAACTCTTCGGGCAATTGTACTTTTACCCAAGTCATTTCCACGTCTTGTATGTATGGCGCGACGTCTGGGTCTTTTTCTGTTCTTATCTCAACCGCTTCTATTCCTAAGTTTTTGCAGGTGTCCTCTATTTTCAAGAGGTCGCTTCCGGGTGATGCGCTTAGGGCGAGTATTCGCGGGTAGTTAGCTTTGCGCTGGTAGTGTTTCGAGATGAATACGTATGAGTAGTCTCCTGTCGCTCGGTGGGCTTCGTCAAATATCATTAATGACACTTTTGCTAGGTCTATGTTTCCTGATATTATGTCGTTTTCGAGTCCCTGTGGTGTTGAGAATATTACTCGTGCGTTGAGAAATTGCGCTGCTCTTTTTTCTGGTGGGACGTCTCCTGTGAATAGCGCGAGTTGTTCTTCGGGCAGTTCTAAGTGTTTTTTGAATGTTTGTAGGTGTTGCTCAGCGAGTGGTTTGGTTGGCGCGAGCATTATTATTTTGCTTTGCGGATAGACTGTTAGTCTTTGCGCTGCCAGCAAAAGGGCGACTCCTGTTTTTCCCATTCCTGTTGGCAGAACCACTAGTGTGTTTTTTTTGGTGGTTGTTTCAAGTATTGTTTCTTGGTATAATCTTGGAGTAAATCCCTGTAACATGTCATATTCAATTTTTTGGCTGTTTATATTCTTTTATAGGCTGTTTGTCCAGTGAGATTTTATAGAATTTCGTATTCGCAGAGGGTGTATGCTATTCCGACTCCAATAAATAGCGCTAGAAGTATTATTTTCAAGTGTGAGAACACGTTTGTGAATGTGAATCCGAGAACCATTCCCATCAGGCAGAACGGGGCGAGTGTGGGGTTTTTGTCGACGTTTATGTTCCAAAATCTTCCAAGTATTAGTCCCAAAATTAGCGCTGTTATCAGCAGAACGATTACGTTTTCTATCAGCAGTCCGCTTAGGCTTGCGAGTATTAGCGCGCCGATTGTGAAGTATTCCGGATAATCTTGGTAGTAGCTCATTTGTCGTATGTTGCCCAGAGGTATGCGAGTATCACTCCGATGGCGATTGCCGCGATGAATGTATACGCTGGGAGCGCTATTGACAGGAACGCGTATGATGCTATGCTTGCGAAGACGAATACATACGCGAATCTTGACCAGTAGAATACGTATATTCCGTCGAGGGGCGGTATTGGCAGAAGGTTGCACGCCGCCATCCAGAGGTTTAACGAGAATAGCGCTCCGGCGAATTCTGGTGGAAGTATTAACGCCCAGCCAAGTATTGCAACCAGTAGGGCAAATGCGACGTTAAGTAGTGGTCCTGCGACGCTTATTGCCGCTCGGTGTGATAGTTGTGGTCCATACCTAAACGCTCCGATTCTGTGTTGGGGCATTAGTTTTACGATTGTGCCCGAGCCAGCGAGGAATCTTATTGTTCCGTTTGTCAAAAAGCAAAGAACCAATCCAAATAGCATTATTGGCCAGCTGGTTTGTTGTTCTACTTTGTATCCAAGGTGTAGTCCTGTTAGTCTCTGTCCTGCGTGGTGTATGAACAGTGATATTCCGATGAGGATTAACGCAACGAGCAAGTTCCAGATTCCTTCCGTAGGGTTGAAGGTTGTTTCTCCCCACTGTCTGAAGCTGTAGATGAATCCGAGAGAGAGTGTTAGTATAAGAAATTGAGTGAACTCTGTTTTGGAGAACCAGAAGTGTTGTTTAATTTTGCTTTTGAAGTTGCGGAAGCTCATCTCTTTTTTCAGCTTCTATTTTCTTTTGTTGCTTTATATATCTTTTGACGAGCTCGCGGACTTCATCTTCGTGTCCTGCTCCGAGAACCGCGATGATGTATGAATCCGGATGAGTTAGCAAAAGGTGCGCGAGGTGTTTCGCCATTATTTCATTTCTTTCAACGATTAAAACTTGGTAGATACTGGGGTATCTTTTTTTGACTTCGCGAACTAATTTTTTGATGAGTTCTTTTGGCGGAACTTTGGCCAGGTCTATTTTGATTCCTTGTCTGAAAACAACTCCTTTTACGGCGTCGACGAGGAAATTCCATTTTTCTTTCCAGGTTATTTCTTTTGAGAGCCGTCTTAAAGTTATTTGTATGTCTTGGTCGATTAGCGCGATTTTCGCGTTTACTTTTTGCGCCGCTCTTGCTGCGGTGAGCATTTCAGTTCCGGGTGATACTCCTACTTTTGCTCCGAGTGATTTTTCAGCCCACGCGCCTATCATCGCGAACAGCCATCCTTTTAGTCCGATATGTTTTATGTCTGATAGTCTTGTTCTTCTTTTTTGGCTGAGTAGCGCGGCGAATCTTCCTCTATCCAGTTCTATAGCTACTATTGTTGGCTTTTTTTCAAGGATTTTTTCCTCTACTTTGCGGACGCTTTCAGGAGATATGTGGCTAGTTCCTATTATCTGTAGTTTTGCCATTGTGTTTGTTTCGCTTTTTCTTTGCTTATTAATGCTATGAATGTGTCACCATAATCTTTAAATAGTTTCAACCCTCAAAAATGGTAACTAAGGAGGGATTTGTCCATGCTCAGAATGAAGAAGATTTCCGAAACGTATGATATGAAGGTTTTTACTGACCAGGGTGACTATTTTGGTGATATTGAAGAGGTTATTTTGACTCAGACTAAGGTTCATGGTTGGCGTGTTCGCGCGACTAAGAATTCCTTCTTGAGCAAGGTTTTGGGCAGCGCTAAGGGAGTTATTGTTCCTCACCAGCTTGTTAAGGCTGTTGGTGACATTATGATTATCAGCAAGGCTGCTGTTCCGAGCTATAACGAGGAAGAAACGCCTGCCGTTTCTGAAGCGGCTTAATTTTCTTTTCGTGATTTTTCTGTTTTGTCACTCCGTATTTGGGATAATGAAAGTTTAAGAAAAGACTGGCTTGTTCTTTTTTGTTATGAGCGTTCACGAGCAACTTTCAGAGTGGGTTAAGGTTTTTCTTCAGAATAGGGATGTTTTCAATAAGGTGATTACTGGTTTTGAGAAGGTTAATGGTGATTTGCTTGTTAGGCGTACCAATGGTGATTTGCTTGTTTTTGTGCGTCCTGAGCTGGGCGATGTTTCAGATATTTCCGTCAGGGATGGCGCTTGCGCTCTCGCTCTTTTGAATTCAAGGCAGAATTTGGACGCTGTTATCAAGAATTGGGATGTTTTGGCCAAGAAAAAAGATTTGTGCGTCTATTTCATCAATCCAAATTCCAACGATAAATGGCTGTTGTATCCTTACACGCATAATCAGATTACCGAAAAACCCGCTTTGCGCCGCGGTTTGGAAAGTTTGTTCGCGATGGTCCCTTCTGTGTAATTCTTGTGGGACGGTCCCAGTATACATAAAAGTAACATTTATATATTAGTATAAATTGAATTTTAATATCATTTTGTGCGAGTCAAAGAGGTGCGCTATGCAGGATAAGATTGTTGGTAAAATAGTTTCTGAGATGGCGGAAAGTGTTCGTGAGATTTCCGCTCGTGAGGAGAGAATATCACATTTCAAGAAGATTCTTCCCGCTCTTTTGGAGAAGGGTTTGGACAATATCAATTTGTCCATGTTTGACGCTGAGACCAAGACTGCTCTTTTGAACGAGTTTGGTGACGAATATGTCAGAAAAGGCCGTTTGCCTGAGGCGATGAAGGCTTATATCTTGGCGGGGAATCGCGACCGTTTGACTTCTCTTGGTGAGGATTACGAAAAAGTTGGTTTGTTTACCAACGCTATTGAAGCTTTCCGTTTGGCGGCGAACTCTGCGAAGTTGGCGAGAGTTGGCCACAGATGTTTAGAAGAGGGAAAAATAGGTGATGCAATCAAAGCCTTCCGCGCCATCAACGATGAGGAGATGCTTGCGCGTGTTGGCGAAGATTGTTTGAGAAAAGAGAGATATGACCACGCTATTGAGATTTTCTCAGGGCTTGGCCACAAGAAGTTGCTTGCCGAAGTTGGAGACAAGGCGTTAAGAGAGCGTCAGATTGGTTACGCGGCCAAAGCGTATGAGCTTTCTGGGGACACTCAGAGACTTTCAACCCTTGGTGATGCCTGTCTTCGCGAGGGTTTGTTTTCAACCGCTCATAAGGCGTATACTCTTGCGGGTAACGCTATGATGGCTCAGTTTGTAAGAGAGAACTTTGGTAGCCAATTGCCAGATGAGATGTGATAAGCACAAGAAGGACCACGTTGGCGGATGCCAGTGGTGCGGTAAGCGTGTCTGCGAGTTTTGCGTAGCTAAACAAGTTGGCAAAAAGCTTTACTGCGAAAAGTGCGCTTCTATGCTTGGCGGTATTCAAAAGCCGCATTTGCCAAAGGTTGGCAGAGAGCCTATGCCTCCTCAGGGGCGTAGGTATGTGATGAAGGATGGATTTTTAGTGATGGAGGGATAAAATGAATATTACTGATGTGCAAAAAATGAATGCTCTTGCAAGTGAGCTTAGGAAGAATCATTTTGCTGGTTCAAGTGTTGACGCTTATAATCAGGCGCAGGACATTATGAGTTCGAGGGAGGAGCACAAAGATTCAGTGCCCTCAAGGGATCATTCTGTTGTTCAGGATCAGGCGGCTTTGTTTGAGAAGCGTTTTCAGCTTATTTTGGAGATGAACAACAAGAAGTATGAGCAGGAGTTTGCTTTGCTTCGTTCGGCTATTAATCAGCTTGTTGGCGAGCTTAACATGGTTCGTGGCGAGCTTCAAAAGGCGAAGGAGCAGGTTCACGAGGTTCCAAAGCCTAAAGAGGTTCAGCAGCCTTTGAAGACGGAAGCAAAGGAAGCGCATCCTCGTCAGGGAAACTTTACTCCAAATGATGTTGACATCAAGAAGATGTTTTATTTTGGAACTAAGAAATAATTTTTTTAAATTATGTTTCTAGTTTTATTTCAAGAAATATAGTATTGAGAATGTTATAATTCCCCAAATTGCTATTGTTATCATCATTCTTTTGTCTGTGATGACATATTCTGGGTGTCTGCTGATTTTGTTTCCTGATGTTATGATTGTTTCATATCTGAATAGTGCGTAAAGCGCGAGTGGCAGAGTGATGTACAACAGGTTGTATGTTCCAAAAAATACGTATAGAGTGTAGCTGATTACGAGCAGTGTTGTTGCTATTATGCTAAAAGTATTGGTTAGTTCTGGTGTGTATCCTGCGAGACTTGGTCTGTGGGCTTTGGCGTTTGATAGGAACGCGATATCTGCTCTTCTTTTTCCAAGAACTAAATATATCGCGAGGAAGAATACTCCGAGAACGAGCCAAGGTGATACTGCTACGCTTATGGCGTATGCTCCGGCGACCGCTCGCAAAACAAAATTTGTGGCGATGGTTAGTATGTCGGCGAAAGTTTCGTGTTTTAGCCAGAATGTGTAGATTTGAGACAGGATGAAGTATGCTGCCGCGGTGTATCCGAATGTTATCGGTAGCTTCATCGCGAGTATTGCTCCAACCAGAAGTGTTATTCCCGCCAGAATTATCGCGAGTGGTGCGCTTATCGCTCCTGACGCGATTGGCCTGTTTTTCTTTTCCGGGTGTAGCTTGTCTCTGTTTCGGTCAACGTAATCGTTTATGATGTATGTGGCGCTGCTTAGTGCGCAAAAGCTTGCGAACGCCGTGAGCGCTTGAATTGCTGCTGTTGTGTTGAACAGATTGCCTGAGAATATTAGGGGCAAAAAGACTATGAAGTTCTTGTACCATTGTTTTGGTCTGAGAAGCTTTACTATGTGCTTTAACATGCCTGTTTTGTTTGTTATTGTGTTATTATATGTTTCGTTCTTTCGATAAGTTTTTAAATTATTTATCGTCAGTGAAGCTTATGGATTTGCTTGTGTTTGCGGTTGTTGTTTTGACCTTCTTTCTTGGTGGTGCTGTCGTTCTTTGGGTGAAGCCGAGGTTGTCTTTTCTTGAGGTCATTTTGCTTTCTTTTTGCGCTGGAAGTGTTCTTTTGTTTTTCCTTGGCGCGGCAATGCTTAAGATTCAAGGTTTTGTTCTTTGGATTGTTCTTGTTTTGGCGGCGGCTGTATGCTTGTTTTTTGCGATAAAGCGGTTTCATCTTCCGCAAAACAAGTCAGAGTGGGCGCAAAAGAATGCGCCTTTGCTGATTTCTTTTGGTGTTCTTGTTTTGTTTTTGGTTTGGAATTATTCAAGTGCCGTTTCAACTCCACTTAGTCCTGGAAATTCAGACCCTGTGTCTTATCATGAGTGGGCGCAAAAAATAGCGAAAGGTGATGGCAGTGTTATTGACGCTTATTTCACTCCGTCTTGGAAAGTTTGGCTTGGAACGATTTACAAGCTTGCAGGTGAGGAAGTAAGAACTGCGAAGGTTTACAATTTTCTCTTGATGCTGATTGTGGCTTTGTTCCTTTACTATATTGGTTCATTCATCATTGGAAGCAATTACGCTGGCTTGATTACTCTTGTTGTGTTTTTGCTTGATCCGTTCGCTTTCCACCATGTCCAGTACGCGTATAAGGAGATGGCTTTTTTGTTTTGCTTGGTTGCTCTGGTGTTTCTAACAATTTTGTTGTTTAAGGATTTGAGTCTGAAGGAGCGCTTGGTTATTTTGGCGGCAATGGCGGGCATTCTTGTTATTGGCGCGTTTTCAAACTCTTGGCTTTACGGATATCTTGTTGTTTTGCCTGTTTATTTTTGGCTTAACCAGTCTAAGTGGTGTGACAAGATTTCATTCAAAAAAACAGCTGTTTTCGCCGGTTCTTTAGTTGTTATGACGATTGTTTTTGTTGCGCTGTTTAATTTAACCGTGTTTGTTCCGCAGGGCAAATGGCATAATACGTTGACCAACAGCGGTATTTTGCTTTATTTCGGGAATAATCCAACTCCTCATAGCAATGTCGCTTTTACCAGCACTTATCCTGAGGGTTTGATGGATCCTTTGAACAATTTTTCAATTGAAAAGAAAGGTGCTGGTTTCGAGGCGCTTTCTGAGAAGGAAAAGTCAAGTGTTGCCACAAGTTTTGTTTTGAATTTTTGGAAGAGCAATCCTTCGTTTTTGGTTAATAGGGTTAAGGAGTTTTTGTTTAAGTATTGGCTTTTCCCGACGCTTGAATGGCCTCAGAGAATTATTGAAAATCCGAAGAGCGTTATGTTCAATTTGTGGGCTCGTTGGATTTTGGGTGTTATTGGAATGATTATTTTGATAGCTTCCAGTTTTTCTCGTTCAAGCATTATTATTGGCAATTACGCTCTTGTCTCTGTGGCGTATGGCTTGTCAATTTTCTTGTTGAGATACAAGATGTATGTGATGGTTTTCTCTTCAATCGCGGTTGCTGCGACGATTTTCTTTGTTTGTTTGATTGTGCGCGATTTCCTGAAACAATCGAAGTCAGGTACTCAGCATGCGCAATGATGTTTTGAAGTTATATTCAGGTTTTTTTGAGAAGTTGTATGTTCGCTTGCGTTTTTTGATTTGTCCTTTTGAGAAAGTTGAAAATCATATTCCAAAGGTCGGTAAAATTGCTGATGTTGGTTGTGGTACTGGTTTGTTCGCTTTTTATCTCGCTCTTTCTTCAAGAAGCAGGGAAGTTTATGGCATCGATTTGAACAAAAAGAGGATAACGCGCGCGCTTGAGTTAAAGGATGGTATTGGAAATATTCATTTTGAGGCTGGCGACGTGAGGTCTGCTCATTTGCCGAAGTGTGACGCTGTTACTATGGTTGATTTGCTTCATCATTTGCCTTTTTCTGAGCAGGAGAAATTAATTAGGCAGATTTTTGACCTTCTTCCTTCCAGTGGTGTTTTTGTTTTGAAGGATTTGGGTTCTCGTCCTGTTTGGAAGGCCTGGTGGAACACTTTTCATGATTTTGTTATGACGCGTGAGAAGGTTTATGTGCGTGATGTTGAAGTTCTCAAGTCCGTTTTGGAGTCTGTTGGGTTTTCTGTTGAGGTTTTTGATTTGAGAACTTGGTTTGTTCCATATAATCATGTTTTGTTTGTTGCGAAAAAGAGTTAATCCCAACTTTTATAAACTGTTTATCTCTTTTTTGCGCGAGTGAGTGAAGATGTATTCGTTTTATGATAATCCTTCGTGGTACGAGAGGGACCTGAAGGAGATGCGGGATAGGAGAAGGAAGCGCTCTACTACTAAGAATATTTTTTCTTCTGTGAAACTTGTTCAGACCGCGGTTGAGTTTTGTAATATTTCCAAGGGCAATGTCTTGCTTATGGGTGGAGCTCTTTCATTGCCTGAGATTTCCGGTTTCAGGTCTGTTCGCGAGCGTAGTTCAGATTTGGATTTTATTGTGAATTCTGATGGTTTGGCGTCAGTTGAGTCTGTTTGTAATTTGAAGCGTTATGATGAGTTCTCAAAGTCGGGGGCTTATATGGGTAATCGTGACGGTATTGATCTTGCTTTTTTCCATAACGAGGTCAAGGGCTTTGATGTTCGTGATGTTTTTGAAAGGGCTGTTCAAAGAAAAACAAGCGCAGGTGAGGTTTTTACCGTTCCATATGAATTGAATATTGCTCTCAAGGTTAGAAGGGGTTCTTCGTCGGCTAAAAAGAGAATGTATGGCAAGGATGGTTTGGATTTCGCTGTCGCTGTTCATTCGAAGAAGGTGTCTTTTGGCGATTTTTCAGCGCAGGTTTTCGCTTCGTATTTGAAGTCCATTTGCGCTGAGTGCGAGTTGGGCTATCGTTTCGCGTGTCTTGCTGAGTTTAGCAAGCAGGCGCAGAATGGTGTTCGTCTTGAGGAGCGTTCTTTGGTATTTGATAAGGTTTCTCAGTGCAGGAATTCGTTAGAAGGTCAGTGCGTGTATTCTTCGGCTTAATGCATGCTGTTTGGTTTATTTTGAGGCTCTGGACTGTATAGTTCGTGGTTGAATTCTCCTTCTGCGGTTATTATGGCGTATGCTCCTTTTTCAGTTCTTGCCAGGCTGTGATCAACAATTGTGTATTTTCCGGGTTCATCGATTGTGAATTCAACTATTGTGGCGCCTCCTGCGGGAATTATTGTTGTTTGAACGTTTTTGAGCTTTGTCTCGTCAATTGACGCTTCAGGATAAACTGTGTCAAATATTTCGCCTATTATGTGGAATGATGAAATTAGGCCAACTCCTCCATTGCCCGCGTAAATTCTTATTTTATCGCCGGCATTTGCTTTTAATTTGTCTGAGGGCCCGTTTACTTTTCCATTAAATACGATGTATGTTGGGTTTTCTTCAAGCATTTTTTTGGCGTCAAAGGCTTGTAGTCCTCTGAATCCAGTATTTCCCTGAGTGTATATTTCTCCTTGCATTATGTAAAATTCTTTGTCAACTTTTGAAAGTCCGCCGGAGGGTTCTACTAATATAAGTCCGTATTGTCCGTGCGCCATGTGTGCCGCTGGGCTGGGCATGCTCGCGCAATGATAAACAAACAGTCCCGCGTGGGTTGCTTTGAATGTGAAAGTTGCTGTTTTGCCGGGTTTCGCGGAAAGTACGCTTGCGCCCCCTCCGGGTCCGTTTACGGCGTGAAGGTCTATTGAATGTTCGTGAAGGCTTGTTTCGTGGTTGTGTAAATTAATTGTTATCGTGTCGTTTTCCTTTGCTCTTATGAATGGTCCAGGGACTTGTCTGTCAAATGTCCAGTAGTTGTATGTTATTCCAGGTGCTATCTCTGATATTACTTCTTTGGCTGTTATTGTTATGTTTATGTGTTCATTATTTTCTCTTTCTATTGGGATTCCGGTTTGAGTTGGGTTTGCGGCTATGTTTTGTATTCTTTCAAATTTATCCATATTTTTGAAGAACTTCCAGCTAGTTTCCAGAGGTAGGTGGGGGCCTAGTCCCGGTCCAACAGTTTTTACGAATAGTGGGACTGAAATGAATCCGCTGTATGCGACTCCTGCGAAAAGTCCTATTGTTATTGTTACTATGAGTATTACGGCCTCGATGGCAATCACTTTTTTTGTTTTTAATTTGGTGTGTTTTTTATGCGCGTGATAAATTATGTATGCAGAAATTATGATGCTTATTATTGCGACCAGAAGAAATATTGCGCGCACGATCTGGTACGGTATTATATCCATAAAAATGGTTAATAGTTATTGTTTTTTTAACTCTTTTCTTTATTTAGTCGTTTTCTACTCTTGGCGCAAGGATGAAGCTCAGCAATAATTTGTCTATGACTTTGTATTCTATTTTTACCGGGTAGTCTTGGTTGAATGAGATTGATACGCTGTCCGCGAGTTTGCCCGCTGATATCATTTTTTTGAGGTATTCTATGCTGTATTTTGCTTTTACTTTGGCGGTTGTTTCCGATTTGATTTGTGTGTTGTCGCCGTTTTTGATTTCGATGTGCGCTTTTGATAGGTCTCCCTCTGCAGCGATTGATAGTTTGTCTGGTTCGCACGCGAGGGTTACGCTTTCTGCTACGATGTCTGCGTCCGCTATCGCGTCGTCAAGGACGGTGCTGTGCGTTGTTATTTGGACTGGGAATGTTAGGTTTGGTATTCTTTGCTCTTTTTCTTCTATGTCGAGAAGCGGCAGGCTAAATGTTCTTGTTGTGCTTCCTTTTATTTTGATGTTTAGTTTGCTGTCAGCGACTTCCAGTGTTAGTATGTCGCTCGCGCTTGCTCGCTTGAGCACTTGACGTAAGTTTGCGAGGTTGATTCCGATTTCTTGTGGCTGGTCTATTTCGTATTCGGTGAATGATGATGATAGAAGTTTGTAGATGACCATTGCGACGTTCGCGGGGTCCATCGCGACGAGTTCTATTCCGTCTTTGTTGATTTTGAATCTTGCTTCTGTAACTAGGTCTGAGATTACTGAGATGCTGTCTTTGAGTAGTGTTGGGTCTGCGAGTGTTAGTTTCATGTGTTTTTCCCCTTCAGAATTTTCCGACTTTTGGAGCTTTATAAGTTTTATTATACTGCAGTTATAACAATATTCTCTGCCCGTTTGTCATTGGGTGGAGGGTTTCGTGCATTTCGTATCCCATTTCTGCCGCCAAGGTGTTGAAAGCGTTCATCATGTCTGGGTCGCCGTGTGTTGGGAATATGTGTTTTGGTTTTAGCATGTTGATTATGTCTCGCATATCTTCCCTTGATGAGTGTCCTGAGACGTGCAAATCTTTGAACAGTCGCGCGCCGGCGTCTACCAGCGCTTTGTCCATTACTGCCCTGTTGGCTTCGTTTATTTCTGCTGGAATTACGCTTGCTGAGAATATGACGTGGTCCCCTGAGAAGTTCCACGGGTATGTTCCGTTGAGCATTTTGGCGAGAGTGCTTTTTGGCTCTCCTTGGTGTCCTGTTACGACGAGCAAATATTTTTGTTTGCCCTTTTTTTGTATTTCTGCGAGTTTTCTTTTTGTTTGTCTTGAGTAGTTCATTATTTCCGCGATTTTTTCAAGGTCGACTATTTTGGCGTCTTTTGCAGCGTACGAGTATTTCGCGATGCTTCTTCCGCAGAACACCACTTTTCGTTTTAGCATTTTACCGAATTCGGCGATTGTTTTGAGTCTTGCGATGTGGCTTGCGAATGTTGTGACTATGATTCCTTTTCCTTTGCTATCTACTTCCAGTAGGACGTCTTCGAGCATTTTTTTGGCGACTTCTTCGCTTGGCGTTTTTCTGTGGTCTCTGGCGTAAATGCAGTCCTGTATCAGGCAGAGTACTCCTTTTTTGCCTATCTCCGTGAATCTTTTGTAGTCAGGTGGTTTGCCCAGTATAGGGTGGTTGTCCAGCTTGTAGTCATTCGCGTAGATTACTGCGCCTTTTGGGGTGTGCAGGACTGCGATTATTGTTTGGACTGTGCTGTGTGTTGTTCGTACGAATTCTATTTTGAGTCCGCTTCCGATTGGTATGCTTTCTCCTGGTTTTAGTTCTATTATTTTGTTGGGTATGCTTATTTTGTTGTCGCGAAGTAGAGAGCGGAGTACTGCCGCTGAGAATGGCGTGCATATTATTGGAGCGTTGTATTTTGGCGCGGTATATGGCGCAGCCCCTATGTGGTCTAGATGCGCGTGTGTTACGACTATCGCTTTGACGTTTGCTCTCCAGTCTTTTATCGTTTGGTCGAGTGGAACTGCGTCAACTCTTTTTAGTGTGTGCTCGTCTATTCCTGTTAGTTCGTCTGCTTCTTCTGTTAGTTTGATGTAGTTGGGCATGTGGAGGCCCATGTCGAATATTATTACGTCGTCATCAACTCTGACGGCGGTCATATTTCGCCCTACTTCTCCCCATCCTCCTACTGGCGCGATTTCGATTTCGGGTTTTTCCATTTTTTGTGTGTATGTTTGTGTTGTTTTTAATTGTTACTAACCCCTTCTCTTCTTGTCGAAGTATGAGATGTCGTATTGTAAGGACTTATTGTTTAAGTCGTGAAACTTCTTTTTGCGCTTCAAAGGTGATTTTATGAATCAAAAAGCTTCAATGATGTCATTGTTGATAGTTGCGCTTGTCGCGCTTGGTTTGATGGCTTTTGTGTCGTTGAACAGTGTGACTGGTGATGCGATCGGTAAGGCGATTTCAAAGCCCTCCATTCAGAAGCCTCAGCTTCCAACACCAACAATGCCTGCTCGTGATGTCACAAAAACCGTGACTGTGCAGGAAGATGACGATGTTGATTACATTTATACGGACGATTCAGCGGTTCAAAACGCGATTATTGAGAATACAATAGTTACGTGCGATGTGGCGAAGGCGATGGGCTTGCAGGAAAAGATGTCTCAGAAGTCCATTTCGATTTGTCAGAATTTGCTGTATCCGTTTATTTGATTTTTTTCTTTTTGTCCTTTTTTTCTCATAAGCTTTAAAAATAAGTGTGTGGGTGTGTGTTATTGCGCGGAGGTTCCCGAGTGGTCAAAGGGGACAGCCTCAAGAGCTGTTAGCTTAGTGCTTTCGCAGGTTCGAATCCTGCCCTCCGCATGAGTTGATATGGCTTTGGGGAGTGTTTACGAGGTTATTGTTGAGAATTCTCCTAAGATTGAGCTTTCCTGCGCGGAGTCTTTTTTTCTCGGGTTGGTTCACGCCGATGCTGAAGAGACAACGACTTCCAGAATCCAATCGGGCCGTGTTTATGATATTGATTTGAGGCTTAGTTACGCTGTTGTGAAGTGTTATTGTTCCCGTGTTGGTGATGTTTTTTCAGGCAAGTTCAAATTTCAAGTCAGGGCCGACTTGGAAAAGAAAGTTCTGGAAGGTTTGCCTGAAGTTGCTCCTTCTTTTAAAAATAGGATTTTTTTGAGCGGTTGGGATTAGTCTAGGCTTCCAAGTTTTTCCTCGATCTTGGAAAGTTCTTGTTCCAGAATGTCAAGTTTGCTCTTTGGCATTTCTTTGACTGCTGCCTTTACTTTTTTCTGCTCAATTTTTACTTCGCCGAGTTGCGGCGCTTTGATTGGGACTTTTGGCAGTTTGCCTCTTAGTTTTTTGTTCAGGACTAGTAGTTCGTCAAAGACTCGTTTGAGTTCAACGATGTGCATTGTTTTTGTTTCACGGATTATTTTGTATTTTTCGTATCGTCTTAGCGCGTCGATTAGGTTCTTGCTTGACGTCAGTAGTTCTTTTCTTATTTCAAGCGGGTCTTTTATTCCGACGAAGAATAGTTCGCTCATAGTTGCGGCTCGAAGAGTGTTTTGTCTATTCCTGAAACTCGCATTTCAACGTCTTCAAGCTCTTTTGCCCAGGTCGCTAGTTCTTGGTCTTCTTGCGCTTTTAGCTCTGCTATTTTGTCCAAGAGGAATTTGGCTTGGTGCAGTTTTTCGCGAACTAGGCTCATGATGTCCATTATGTCTTTGTATTCGTCAACTTTTACGTATACTGGTGCTTTGTCCATTTGTTCACCTTTGTGCTTTCGCGATTAGCTGGTCGACGTAGTTCATTTTTTTCTCTACGTCTTCGAGGTATCCTCGCCATTTTTCGAAAGCTCTTTCTTCTGTGTTTTTGATGTCTGATAAGCGTCTTGCGAAGTTTTCCGCGTTCATTAGTTTGGCGCGGACTGTGTTAGTGTCGGTTATGATTTGTCTGTAGTCGTCTACCGCGACAAAGTTTGGTCTTTCCGCTCTTATTGTTGGTTTTTCTTCTGGCGGGTTGATTGTTCTGTCGTAGATTATGTCTTTATGCTCTTCTTGTTCTTCTGCGGGCGGCGCCATTGGTCTTATGTCCGCTCTCGGCGCTGGCAGTGCTGGTGGGAGCTCTGGAAGTTCTAATTCGTGTACTTCTTCCATAGGTAGAGGTTGAGGCTCCATTTCTCCGGGTGCTCTTATTGGAGCTATGTCTCCCTGGAATTGCATGTCTGGCGCGCTTGGTGGCGGTGGGAGAGGTAGTTCAGTCTCTTTCTTTTTCTTTAGAAAATCAAACATTCCCATTTTTGCACCCTTTTTATCTTCTGGTTGTATGTCTTAAAAGCTTTTACAACTATTTTTGAATAGTGACAAACGCTTTTTTATCGAGAGAAAGGTTTATAAGAGGGGCTTTGCGCTTTTTGATGTTATGGAAGGAATTGTAGCGAGATGTATTGTGGAAATTATGGGGGCTCCTAAGGAGTTTATAGAGCAAAAGCTGAAGGAGCACGTTGATAAGCTTAGAGAGGATAAGCTGAAAATTCTAAAAGAGCGTTATGAGGAGCCTGAGCAGAAGGATAAGATGTTTTCTCAGTTTGTTGAGCTTGAGATTCATTTCAAAGATTTGACTGAATTCCTTGACTTCTGCTATGATAGCATGCCAAGCACTGTTGAAATCCTTAAACCTGAGGAGATTGTTATTGATATGGCTGCGTTTGAGAGTTTTATTAATGATTTCCAGACGCGCCTCCATCATACTGATATGATGTTGAAGACTTTAACGGCTCAAAAGTCTGTTCTTGACAAGAACGCGATTAATATTCTCCACAATTTTATCTTGTTTGTTTGCAAGCAAAAGCCTCATACTTTGGCTGAACTGTCAAAAATCACCGGTGTTAATGAAAATGAGCTTAAGCAGTTTGTTGACGGCCTTGTGACAAAGGGCGGTTTGAAAAAAGAGGGAGAGGCGTTCGTTCGTAATGGATGAAGAGTTAAAGAGGGTGATTGAGGCGATTCTTTTTGCCGCTGGCAAGAAGGTTGAGCTTGAGCAGATTGCGAAGTTGTGTCGTCGTTCTCCAGATGAGATTCTTTTTGTTCTTCGCGCGTGGAAGTTGCAGCTTGATGAGCAGAAGAGTCCTACAATGCTTGTCGAGGATGGAACTGGCTGGAAGTTGACGGTTAGAGAGGAGTTTATTCCTGTTATCAAGCGTGTTGTTACTAAAACAGAGCTTCCGAAGAGCATTCTTGAAACTTTGGCTGTTGTCGCGTATAAGGCGCCTGTTTTGCAGAGCAAGGTTGTGAAAATCAGGACTAATAAGGCGTATGATCATTTGAATTACATTGAGAATTTGCAGTTGATTACAAGAGAAAAGAGCGGCCGCTCAAAATTAATCAAGTTGACTCCGAAATTTTTTGAGTATTTTGACATTGACCCCAGTCAGCTAAAAAAGAAGTTTGGCAATGCCCGAGATGTTGAGAAGGCGATTGAGCAGAAGGAAAAGGAGATTGAGGATCAGGAAATTGCTCAAAAAAAGCAGGCTGGCGAGAATTTGGAGAAGGCCCAGATTGTTATGGGTGGCGAGCCTCTTGAGACTTACAACGCGTCTGTTGACTTAACAGGTCCTTCATTGCCCCCTGGAGTTGAAGTTGCCGAGGACAAGGTTGGTCAGCTTGAAGTTTACCAGTCTGATGTTGAGGAGAAAAAGCCTCACAAAAAACATCATAAGAAAAAGGAATCAACTGAAGAAGTGAAAGAGGAAATTGTTGAAACGGTCAAGGAAGAATCTGAACCTGTTGAGGAAAAAATTGAGGAAAAAGTTGAAGTTTCTGAAGAGATAAAGGAGGAAACTCCGAAAGAAGAAATTAAGGAAGAAGTTGACAAATTTTCTCAAGAAGCCATTTCTGAAGCCGCGCAAAAGAAAGCTCAAAAATTGAAGTCGAAGGAGGGCAAAGGTTTGTTCCAGAAAGGTGTTCCTCCTGAGGTTGAGGCGAAAATTGAGGAGCGCATTAGTAAATTGATGAAGGGCGAGGATGATGAGTCTGAAACCGAGGAGGAAAAACAGGAATGATGTTCCTGCTTCGCTGTCCTGAGTGCAAGAATCAGATGAAGTATGAGTCGCGCGGTGTGTTTCCTAAATCTAAGCAGTGCGTTTATTGCGGGCGCAGTTTTTTGGCGAAAAACGCGGTCGTGAAACAGCTTTCAAATTAATCAAAAAATACACTTTTCTTTTATATAGAAAATAATTATTAAAAATCGCAACCATTATAAACCATCTCCCGAACCATTTTATCGACGATAAACGTTCTTTATGACCGAGACTAAACCAGAGGAGAAAACACAGGAAAAAATCGTCCCTCGATTGATCGAGCAGGAGATGAAGAATTCTTACCTAGATTATTCTATGTCTGTTATCGTTGGTCGTGCCTTGCCTGACGCGCGTGATGGTCTTAAACCGGTTCATAGGCGTGTTTTGTTCGCGATGTATGACATGGGCATGTTGCACAACAAGCCTTTCAAGAAGTCCGCTAGAATCGTTGGAGAAGTGCTTGGTAAGTACCACCCGCATGGCGATACCGCTGTTTACGACACCCTTGTTCGTATGGCGCAGGATTTCTCGCTGAGATATCCGCTAATCAATGGTCAGGGTAATTTCGGCAGTATTGACGGTGATAACGCCGCGGCGATGCGTTATACTGAAGCCAAGCTCAACAAGCTCGCTGAAGAATTGCTTCAAGATATCGAAAAAGAGACTGTTGATTTTGTTCCTAATTTTGACGGTTCGCTTGAGGAGCCAAGTGTTCTTCCTTCAAAAGCGCCAAACTTGTTGCTGAACGGCAGCGCGGGTATTGCTGTTGGTATGGCGACGAGCATTCCTCCGCACAATATGTCTGAGTTGTGCGATGGAATTATGAAGACAATTGACAATCCTCAAATTTCTGTTTCAGAGCTCGTTCAGTCTGTCAAGGGTCCTGATTTCCCGACCGGCGGAATCATAATGAACGCTGGTTCTTTGACGCAGGCGTATGGCACTGGCCGTGGGAAGGTTATTGTTCGCGCTAAGACTCACGTCGAGGAAACTAAAACTAAGCAGAGAATTATTGTTGATGAAATTCCTTATATGGTGAACAAGTCGCAGTTGCTTGAGGCGATTGCCGATTTGGTTCGCGACAAGAAAGTTGTCGGTATTTCTGATTTGCGCGATGAGTCTGATCAGGACGGTATGCGCATTGTAATCGAATTGAAGCAGGGCGCGAACAGCGACGTAGTGCTCAACCAGTTATTCGCTCATTCAAGATTGCAGGA
The DNA here is from genome assembly GCA_964572035.1 of uncultured Methanosarcinales archaeon. Taxonomy (GTDB): domain Archaea; phylum Nanobdellota; class Nanobdellia; order Woesearchaeales; family ARS49; genus CAZNDX01. The sequence goes on along the minus strand of CAZNDX010000001.1, from coordinate 188,951 downwards.
GACAATCAGCATTAATTTGCTTGCTCTAATAGGAAGAGAGCCTAAGGTTTGTTCTTTGAAAGATTTGATTTCTGAGTTCATCAAGCACAGAGAGGAAGTTGTTCGCAGAAGAACTCAGTTTGATTTGACTAAGGCGGAGGAAAGGGCGCACATTTTGGAAGGTCTCATTGTTGCCCTAAATGATATTGATGATGTTGTCAAGTTAATCAAGGGCAGCAAGTCTTCTGAGGATGCCAAGCAGGGTTTGATGCGCGAGTACAAGTTATCTGAACTTCAGGCTCAGGCGATTCTTGATATGACTTTGCGCAGGTTGACAAGTTTGGAGCAGGAGAAGTTGCGAAATGAGCACGCTGACCTAATCAAACTCATTAAAGAATTGAAGGAAATTCTTGCGAGCGCGAAGAGAATTTTGGGAATTATCAAGGCTGAGCTTATGGAGCTTAAGGAAAAATACGGCGACCAGAGAAAGACTCAGCTTGTTGATGGTGGCTTTGAGGCGATTGAGGAGGAATCTTTGATTAAGGAAGAGGATATGGTTGTTACTTTGACTCATGCCGGTTATGTTAAGCGTATTCCTATTGATACTTACAAGGCTCAGCGTCGAGGTGGCAAGGGCATTATTGCCGCTGAAACTAAGGAGGATGATTTTGTTGAGACTTTGTTCGTCGCGAACACTCACGATTATTTGCTGTTCTTTACTAATAAGGGCAAGGTTCATTGGTTGAAGGTTTACCAGTTGCCTGAGGCTGGCCGTTACGCGAAGGGCAGCGCGATTGTTAACGTGTTGCAGCTTGGTGAAGGCGAGAAGGTTACCGCGTTTATTCCTGTTCAGAAGTTTGAGGATGACAAGTATTTGTTTATGGTCACGAATAATGGCACTGTGAAGAAGACTTCATTGAATGAGTTTAGCAATCCTAGAAAGGGCGGAATTATCGCTCTTGGTTTGGATGAGGGTGATGAGCTTAAGTCTGTTATGTTGACTGATGGCAAGTGCCAGATTCTTATCGCGACTGAGAATGGTATGGCGATTAAGTTTGACGAGTCTGATGTTCGTCCTATGGGTAGAACCGCGACTGGTGTTATTGGCATTCGTTTGAGAGATGACAAGGTTGTTGGCGCTACTATTGCTGATGATAAGAAGACTTTGCTTACTGTGACTGAGAAAGGTTATGGAAAAAGAACTCAGATTGAGGAGTATCGTTTGACTGGTCGTGGCGGTGTTGGAATTATTAACTTGAACATTACTGACAAGAACGGCAAGGTTGTTGGCATCGCGAGTGTTGAGGATTCCACTGAGCTTATGTTGATTTCTCAGGGCGGCGTGTTGATTAGAACGACAGCGTCGCAAATTAGCGTTATTGGTCGTAATACTCAGGGTGTTCGTGTTATGAAGATTGAGGAGTCCGATAAGGTTATGAGTGTCGCGACTATTGTTGCTGAAGAATGAGCGCTCTTGGTATTACGCAGAAGGGTCTTGAGGTTTTTGCCGCGAGTGAGATTTCCGATTTTCTTGATGTTAAAATAGTGCGTAAAGAGAACGGAAAAGTGTTTTTTGATTGTGATGATTTGCAAAAGCTTGCGAAGTTTACTTACGCGACTCGTTTGTGTTCTAAGGTTGTTCGTGTTGTTCACGAGTTTGTTGTTTCTGATATGCCTGATGTTGCTTTGATTGACAAGATGAAGCCGTTTTTGGATAAGACAGTTTTGGTTGTTTGCGAGCGTGTTGGAGACCAGGGTTTTACTTCTTATGATGTTGAGCAGTTGTGGCATTCTGAGTTGGCAAAGCTTGGCTATAAGGTTGACAGGAAGGTTCCGCAGACTATTATTTACATTAATATTGATGGTGATAAGGGTGTTTTGGGTGTTGACTTGTCCGGTGTTGATTTGAGTCGTCGTGATTATCGTGTGTTTCTTGGTACTGATGCTTTGAAAGGAACTATTGCTGCTGGTTTGCTTATGTTTTCCAGTTTTGAGAAGAAGCATTCTTTGTGTGACCCTTTTTGCAGGCATGGTGTTATTCCGATTGAGGCTGCTTTGTTTGCGACTAATGTTTCTCCTCAGAAGTTTGTGAAAGAGAAGCTGGCTTTTACTCGTCTTCCTGGTTTGAAGGTTGATTTGAAAGATAAGGAGACTGAGTTTTCCGGAACCATTATCGCGATGGATGAGAGTTTCAAGAATGTTTCTTCCGCAAGAAAGAACGCCAAGATTGCGGGTGTTGTGAAATCTGTTGAGTTTAGCAGGACCGATTTGAAGTGGTTGGACGCCAAGTTTGGAAAAAACTTCTTGGATAGAATTGTCAGTTTGCCAACTCAGCAAGGGCGCACTATTGATGAGAAGAAGTTGGATAAAATCTTCCACGAATTTTTTTATCACGCCGAGTTTATTCTCAAAAAGAGCGGCAAGATTGCTCTTTGTATGAAGCGCGGTTCTGATGTCGTTAAGAAGAACGCCGAGAAGTTCAAGTTTACCTTAGAGAGTTCTTTGGAAGTCTGGCAGGGCGAGGAACGATTAGAGTTTCTTCTATTCAAAAAACAGTAACCTTTAAAAACCCCTAAAAAGCAGTTATTCTCGGGGTTGGGTGGATACGAGGCTTGGCCGTAAGGTCAGGAAAGTCTGCCCACCATAAACAGGCAACTCATTGAGACTCAGTAATGGGTGGCTCCATCACAGAAACGGACCGTGATAAGGTAAGAGGATGCGTGACTCTTTTGGCGACAGAAGCAAACGCGCGGATGTTCCTTATTGCTTGGATGAAACGGATAGCCCTTGCCGGTGCAAGCGCCTTTGTGCGTGCTTAGTAGAATGCCTCGATTGCCCGTCCGGAATGTTAAAACCATTCGCCGCTGTCTATCAGTGGAAGGGGGCGAACAAAAGGTAGCTTATGTCTGCCCAACCCCAACTTTTATATACAATATCTGGTGAACCAATTTTATGGCGAAAGATAACATGCGTATGCCGATGAGCACGGCGGGTATTACTTCTTTTAGCGAGGAGTATGGCAGTAAGTTTGTTTTCAAACCAGGTCATGTCATCGTTATGGTTGTCGTTGTCATACTTGTTGTTGTGGCTCTTCATTTGTGGGCTTCTGGTTTCTTAGCATGATTAACCCGAGAGATTTGCAAAAGGCTATGCAGCGTATGGGCGTTCAGCAGAAGGAAGTTGAAGCTCTTGAAGTTATTATTCGCTGCGAGGACAAGGACATAATTATCCAAAATCCTAATGTTGCCAAGGTCAGTATGATGGGTCAGGAGTCTTGGCAAATAACTGGCAAGACAATAGAAAAATCTCGTTCTTCAGAGCCGGAAATTAAGGAAGAAGATATTAAGACTGTTATGGACCAGACTGGCAAGTCAAAAGAGGACGCTCTTAAGGCGATTAAGGCTGCTAAGGGCGATTTGGCTGAAGCTATAATGAGTTTGAGCCAATAGTTTATATATAAGGGCGTCTTAGCGTTTTTTTTATCGCGTAGTGAGTATGATGGAAGCGCTTGTCCTGGCTAATGAAGAATTGAAACGTGCAGATCATAGTATTGCGGTCAGCCTGAAATACACTAGGACTGTTGACGTTATTAAGAGCATTGTCGAGCGTCTTATTGGTTCGATTGGTTTTTCTATTGAGGCTTTGTTGATTCACGCTAAGGAGCAGGGTAAAATCGAGGAGGTCAATGCCCTTCCGCGATTAAGGGTTGATCAGGTTCTAAAATTGTATCCTGATGACAAAATCATCAATGATTTTTGCAAGTTTTATCTTACTTTGAGAAGGATTGACAAGGCGGAATTTGGCAGGGCTCAGGAATACCGCCGTCACGTTACTATGACTGCCAAGATGGACGGCGAGAAGGCCGAAATTACTATTGATATTATCTCTGATTATTTTGACAGAACCAAAGAGTTTTTGCAGTATGTTTCAGGGCTGATTAAGCGTGAGTGAGTTCTTAATTATTGGTGGCAATGCGGGGCAGGGCAAATCGACTTTTGCGCTAAATTGCGCCGTTGCTTTGAGAGAGTTCGGCTTCGATGTTTTGCTTGTTGATGGTGATTTTAAAACTCCAAGAATTGGTCATTATGTTGGTGTTCCTTTTCCCCAAAAGACTTTGCAGATGGCCGCGAGAAATCAGTGCAGCGTCAAATCCGCGGTTTACGAGATGCCTTCAGGTGTGAAGCTTTTGCTTTCAGGCCTTGCCGACCCTCAAAGCCCACATCCTTCAGTTCTAAAAAATGAGATTTCAAAGCTCGCGCAAATCGTTATTGTTGATTCTTCGCCTCACGACAGCAAATGGTTTTCGTGCGGAAATGTTGTCTTTGTCACAACGGACGATTTTCCTTCCGTTATGGACGTTCGCCGTTTGTCTAAAGGCGTGATCTCAAAAGGCGTTGTTTTGAGCCGTTCTTTAGACGATAAGTTTGGATTGTCTCAGAAGAATGTTTCCGAGTTTTTGGGTATGCCTGTTCTTGGCGTTGTTCCTTTTGAGCCTAAGATGCGCGAGTGTTTGTATGAGGGGCACGCCATTTTAGAGCTTTATCCCGATTCTAAAACCAGCGCCTGTTTGCGTTCTTGCGCCGCAAAACTTATGAACTTGGAATACGCTCCATCTCTTAAGAGGTTGAGATGACTGATAATTTTGAAGTTCCTTACTGGGCGAAAATTTCTGACGCTTTAGTTTACTGGGTTGTTTTGTTCGTGGCTATTTTGGGCAATTTCATTTTGTCCGTTGTTCTTGTTCCTTTTTTGCTTGTGTTGAGGGGCGCCGGTCTTTATTTTTCGCTGTTTTTTATTGGCGCGAGTTTTGGCGCGGTGTTTTGGTTTATTTTGCAGAGCATTGAGCGAACTCAGAAGAAGCGAATTATTTGGGAGATTTTTATTCCTGCTTTGGCGTTGATTAACGTCGGTATTTTCGCGGTTCTTAGCAATGATTTGATTGTTCTTTTGGAGCTTTCAACTCCTCCTCATAATCCTATGATTGTCGGCGCGGCTTATACTTTTGGCTATGTTCTGCCGAGTGCTTTGTGGAAGGTTGTCAGGAAGAAAGATTAAAGGGCGACCGCCGGGAATTGAACCCGGTCCAGGGGAGCGCTGCCCAAATGGTTCACAGTCCCCTACGCTACCATTACGCCACGGCCGCCATATGGTCAATGCATATTTACGCCAAATAGGGCTTTATAAATCTACTCCTCGTCGCCATAAAACAGAAACCTTTAAAAATACCACGCTTCAGTAGTGATAATATGGCAAAAAACAGGCCCACACAGAGACTACAGAAAGGTATCAGAGAGGCGGTCATCTTTTCACAGCGCAAAGGTAAAGCCCAGCGTTTTATGTTTGATACTGTAATCAACAGAGAGGATTCTGAGGATACTCGTAAAATGCTTGAGGACATTGCGAACGAGCGTCGTTTGGGTGTTAAAATCAAACCAAATTATTGTCAGATTGGTTTTCAAAACAATACTCCTCCTTTTGGTGAATGGGCGCAGGACGCTGTTACTCGTTTAGAGCCCGGCGAGAAATATTTTGTTTTGGTAAAAACTGATAACGTGGGTAATACCGTTGAGAAGGCGTTGTTTAAGAATGATAATGGCGTCCCAGTTCAGGTTCCTTTGGAGAAGCGCGCTGACCACGAGTGGGAGCAGCTTGTCAAAAGTATTCCTCGCGGTCAAACTGGCAAAATCGACGTTGATGAAACTCATAATTACGAAACTGCGCCTCTTGCAACGAATCAAGGTTTTCCTTCAGTCTCTCAGGATATTCTCCAGCCTGTTCGTGATACTGAAGTCCCAGGTACTAGAAATAAAATTCCAAAAGTTGAGAGGCAGGTTGATACAGAAATTCCGACGAAACGTGCTCCTGAAATTCAGCCAGTAGCGCCTCAAAGTCAGAGCGGTTTTAGCCCTGAGGAGATGGCGGCAGCTGAGTTCGGAATTCATCCCGCGAATGAGCTTCTGCCTTCAAATACTTCGCAATTGTTTAGAGAGGATTTTTCAGAAAAGAAATCTTCTGATTCAACTTTGATGCCTGTTGATGATACTCAATATTCTGATGAAAAGACTGAGAAGGATGCTCCGGTTCCATCTCTTTCTCCTTCACAAACAACTATTCAATTCAAGAATGATACTCCTGTGCCAACAAGATCTGATGATGAATTTCAGTTGTCTGCCGAGGATTTTGAGCTTGAAGAAGATTCAGAAGCTATTGTTGATTTGGACGGCGAGCTTGGGGAAAACACCAGATATTTGGAGAGAACTCCCACTGGCAAGTTGGTGAAGCCGGACACTGGTGAGAAGATTCTCGACGCTTCCGCGCCTTCTTTGAAGCCTGTTTCAGCATCTCCTGACACTGAAATGGTGCCTGCGCTTAAATCTCGTGAGCCCTCTATGCAGGATGAAATTAAAGCTCACCTTGATAGTCTTGAAAATAAGGACGATGGCTATTTTGGTCAGCGCGGTGATGATTTTAATGATTTGAATTCTGTTCCCAGAAGTTTGACCAAGGAAGTTCAAGTTCCAAACGTTTTAAACAGTAATTTGAGAAAATCTGATATTCCTTTCACTTCAGACGAGTCCAATAAGGTTTTGGGCAAGAACGATATTGTCAAAGGGCCAATTTCCATGGACGATGATTTCTTGGACGGAGCGTTTTCTCCTCCGCCTTCAGATGATGTCGGCGAAGATACAGAATTAAACATGCCTCCTGTTAAGGATGATGATTTTACTCCTGGCGCGAAAACAGAACATTTGCCTCCTAAACCTGCAGATGGTTATGTTTTGATGGAGGAAGTTCCTCCTGCGAGGTCAGCTCCTCGTGCTCCTCCTAAGTTGCCTGTTAAGTCTGACAAGCCTGGAATTCCTGTTCCTAAAAACCGGATAGAAGAGGCCATGGAAGCGGCCAAACAAGAAAAAGTGAAATCTCAGGAAGAAAAAATCCGGCAGGTTCAGAGTGTTATTGAAGCTGGAAAAAATAAGGATTTTGCGTATATCTCTTACGATTATCAGGGAGTTGGCGAGATTAACTTTTTCATTTTGAGCGAGTTCGCGAAGAAAATGCCGGATACTAGGTTCTCTCCTCCAAAAGAGTTTTTGGACATTTTAACCAAGGCCAAGATTAGCGCTGATGATTTCGCGATTGTTCAAACTTACAAGGCTGGCGGAGTGAATTTGGAGAATGGAGTGAGATTTTCTCCTGAGTCTGTTGAGCAGCAGGTTCTTTCTTGCTGGGCCCACTTGTACTATTTGAAAATTGACAATAATTCAAGTCTTTCAGATGAGGAAAGAGAGACTTTCAAAAAAATTACCGGTATTGGTCCTCTTGTTGATGGCGTGAAATCCGCGTCCTTGAAAAAAAATATTGACAAGTTCGAAAAGAAAGCGGCAAGTCTTCAGGAAGAAGTCAGTAAATATCATGCTCTTGGTTCTTACAGTGAGCTTGTTATGCTTTCAGGCGGAAAGCGTCCTTCAAAGATTAAGCGTTACGCTGCCGCTGCTGTTCTCGCTCTTGCTGCAGGTATTGGCGGCTATTTCTTGAACAATAGTAAGGCGCCTGTTAACAATTCCGATTTGGAAGGTAAGCTCGCGCAAGTTACAACCGAGCGCGATTCAGCGAACTCAAAATATGATAAATTGTCAAAGGAATATCAAATTCTTGTCAATTCAGAGAAAGATCTGAGGTCTCAGCTTGAGAGCGCGAAAAAAGAGAAGTCCGCTCTTGAGGAGTCTATGAAATCTGCTGTTTCAAAGGAAGAGTTTGATTCATTGTCAAAACAATATGAATCTTTGAAGCTTGAGGAGCAAAAAATAAAGTCTCAGCTTGAGAGTGTCCAAAAGGAAAAATCTGCTCTTGAATCTCTTCTTGAATCGCAAAAGTCAGAGTATGAATCTCAATTGTCGCAGAAAGATACTCTCATCAATGAGCTCAACGAGAAGTATTCTTCTTATGTTCCTAAGGAAACTATTGATGATATTGTCAAGGAAAATGAGCTGAACAAGGCCAGAGTTGATGCCTTGACTGTTGAGTTGGACGAGATGAAAAAGGAAGTTGAGAAATATCGCTCTCTTGGCAAGTACGAGGATGTCAAGGATTTGGTTGACAAGAGAAACAGCCAGCAAAAGATTGCCGTCAATTCAGAGAAAGTTTACAATATTTATTTAGGTCAGCTTGAGCGCCACGAAGTCACAACTGACGAGCTTTACCGCCATATTATTTGCGCGCGTCTTACAAAGGCGATGATTCGTTCAGGTGTCGAACTTCAGGTTTGGACTGAGTTTATGCGTCTTGTTGACAAATCAGAGTCGAATGATTTTGGTTCCACCAAGGAGCAGTCGGCGCTTGTTGCCGCTACCTTGATGGGCGCTATTGCCGCTGATGTTGAGTCAGGCAAGGGTAGCTTTGATGATTCCACTATTGAGAAAGTTGTTTCAAAATACAAGGCGCTAAGAGGCGCTAAGTCTGATTCAAAGGCCTACGATAAGAAGTGTTTGAGCGCGGCTGAGCTTGCCGAGCAGCATTTCCTCAAATAATAGCAACCTTTATAAATAACCTCTCTCGCTTTTGAGAGTAACGCCCGAGTTCCTGTTAAGGAGCGCGTGTTAGGGTGGAATGTTTCGCATTCTACCAGTAAGATTCAGGCAAAAATGGCAGATTTCAAGCACTTAATCCGTATCGCGGATACAGACCTTGACGGTAAGAAAGCGGTAGTCTACGCTCTTGAGAAAATTAAGGGTGTAGGTGTTCCTCTTGGTCACGCTATTTGTGTCGTTGCTGGAATTGATGGTCTTGAGAAGTGCGGTAATCTTTCTGACGCTCAAATCAAAAAAATTGACGAGATTGCGAGAGCTCCTCACAAGTTCGGCATTCCTTCTTGGATGTACAATCGCCAGAAGGATTTGGAAACTGGAGAGACCAAGCACGTCGTAACTAACGAGATGATTTTTGTCAAGGAGAACGATATCAAGCTTATGCGTCGTATCAAGTGTTACAGAGGAAACCGTCATACTCGTGGTCTTCCTGTACGCGGTCAGCGCACAAGAAGCAATTTCAGAAAGAACAAGGGTAAAGTGACTGGCGTTTCAACAGCCGCGTCAAAGAAGGCACCATAAAATGGGAAATCCAAGAAAATTTCACAAGCAGTATTCAAGGCCAGGTCATCCTTGGCAGCTTGCCAGAATTGAGGAAGAGCGCGCTCTAACTAAAGAGTTTGGTTTGAAAAACAAGAGAGAAATTTGGAAGTCTCAAACTCAGGTCAAGTCTTTTGCGAATGATATGAAGCGTTTGCTTGCGTTGAGAACCGCCCAGGCGGATGTTGAAACCAAGCAGTTAATCAGCCACTTGCAGAGAATAGGTCTCGTTTCAGCGGGAGCGACTTCCGACGATGTTTTGGCCCTTACTGCTAAAGATTTGCTCGCCAGACGTTTGCAGAGCATCATAGTTAAGCAGGGTCTTGCCCAGACTCCAAAACAGGCTCGCCAGTTTATCATTCACGGTCACATTACTATTGGAGGCAAAATGGTTTGCGCTCCAAGCTACATTGTTCCTGTCGCTCAAGAGTCAACTATTACTTTTGTTGAGAAGAGTGCGCTTGCGGCAAGCGAGCATCCTGCTCGTCAGAAAGTTGAGAGGAAAGCGCAAGCTCCTCCTCCAGAAAAGCGCGATGACAGAAGGCGCGGTTCAAGAAAGCCAAGAGCGCCTCCGAAGAGAGATTCAGCTCCAAAGGATGCGCCTAAGAAGGAGGCGAAACAATGAGACATTCATCTGATGTTCGCTGGGGCGTTTGCCACATTTACTCTTCATACAACGACACTATTATTCACATTACTGATATAACTGGCACTGAAACTCTCGCGATTGCGAGCGGTGGTATGATGGTTAAGTCGGACCGTTTGGAGTCTTCTCCAACCGCTGCCATGATGGCTGCCAAGCGCGCCGCTGAAGGCGCTCTTGACAAGGGTCTTGGCGGTATTCACGTTAAAGTCAGAGCTCCTGGCGGACACAATGGTCCAACAAGTCCTGGTCCAGGCGCTCAGGCTGCTATTCGCGCGTTGAGCCGTATGGGTTTGAAAATCGGTATTATCGAGGATGTTACTCCAATTCCGCACGGCGGTTGCCGTAAAAAGGGCGGTAAGAGAGGTCGCAGAGTATGATTGAAGTTATTAGCAAGGACAAGAGTTCTGGAAGAATCACGTTTTTGCTAAAGGGAGCTAACCCTGGTTTTGCGAACGCTCTTCGTCGAATTATGCAGGAGGAAGTTCCTTCAATGGCGATTGAAGATGTTGAGTTCAAGGAAAACTCAAGTGCGTTGTTCGATGAGATGGTCGCTCACCGTTTGGGTTTGCTGCCTCTTACCACTGATTTGAAAGGTTACGATATCAAGAATCCAGAGGACGAGATTAGCGCGAAGAATTCAGTTAAGCTTACTTTGAAGGCGAAAGGTCCTTGCACAGTTTACGCTGAGGATTTGAAGAGCAAGGATCCAAAAATCAAGCCTGTTTTTCCAAAAACTCCTATTGTTAAATTGTTGAAAGGCCAAGAGCTCGAGCTTGAGGCGACTGCTGTTTTGGGCAAGGGAAAGCAGCACATGAAGTTCGCGCCCTGCCTTGCTTGGTACAGTTTTAAGTCAAAAGTCACTGTTAACAATTCTGCGAAGGACTTCGCCGCTTTCAAGGACAAGTTCCCTCAGCAGGTTTTCAAGGATAACAAGATTGATGCTAAATTAATTGAGGAACATAACCTCTATGACGCTGTTGACGGCGTTAACGAAGATATTGTGAAAGTCGAGAAGGACGATTCCAGTTTCGTTTTCACCGTCGAGCCTTTTGGCCAGTTGTCCGTGCAGGAGATTGTGGCGGCCGCAGCCGACCGCTTAAACGAGTTGCTGGAAGATTTTTCAGGCAAGCTCACAAACGCGGAGGTGGCAGAGCCTGGTCAAATGCGCTAGCTTGAGGTGCTAGTCCCTTAGTGGGTGCGAGGGTTCGAATCCCTTCCTCCGCATTTATGCTCGAATACCATGAGAACAGGTCCAACGAACACAACAACGGTTGAGCTCATCGCGAGCTTGCGCAAGGAGAGTTCCGTCTCAAAAGCGGCTCTTTGGAGCAGGATTGCCGATGACTTGGAAAAGCCTACAAGGCAGCGCCGTGTTGTTAACTTGAGTCGCTTGACGCGCTTCACTAACGCGAACGAGGTAGTTATCGTTCCGGGAAAAGTTCTTGGCTCTGGTGTTCTTGGTCACACTGTTACTGTCGCTGCCCTCGCTTTTAGCGGTGGCGCGAAGGAAAGAATTGAGGGCGCGAAGGGCAAGGCGCTTACCATCGGTGAGCTTTTGAAGCAGAAGCCTGATGTGAAGAAAATCAGAATCATAGGTTGAAAAAATGGCAGAAGTTAAAGAAATTAATATTGATGCGACGAACGCGGTTGTTGGCCGTATGGCTTCTTTTGTAGCGAAGCAGGCTCTTCTAGGTAACAAAATAAATATTTTCAATTGTGAGAAAGCGGTTTTCAGTGGCGATCCTCGTTTGGTTCGCGAGAAATACCACCACTTGATGTTCAAGATGGGTCAGCCTGTTCGTGGACCTTTCTTCCCTAAGGTTCCTGACCGTTTTGTCAAGCGTCTTATTCGTGGAATGATTGATCACAAGAATGAGCGTGGCTTGTCAGCGTTCAAGAGAATTATGTGTTATCAGGGTGTTCCTCCTGAGTTCGCTTCTGTTCAAATGGTTCAGGTTTCAAAACAGCTTAAGGATTTACCTCGCTGGAAGTATATTTCCGTTGGCGATTTGTGCAAGTCTTTGGGGGCTAAAATATGAAAGTTATTCATGAGTCAGGTTCAAGGAAGCAGGCGGTTGCGAGAGCGACTTTGATGCCTGGCACTGGTGTTGTTAGAGTTAACAAGTTGTTGCTTTCAGCCATTCCAAAAAATATGTTCAGAGAAAAAATCGAGGAGTCTTTGTTCCTCGCCGGCGACGCGGCTAACAAGGTTAATTTGACTGTTGTTGTTGAGGGCGGTGGTCCAAACAGTCAGGCAGAGGCTGTTCGTATCGCGATTTCAAATTGTTTTGTTCAGTTTGATAAGAAGTTGAAGACAAAGTATCTTGACTATGATCGTGCGTTCCTGGTTCCTGACGTTAGACGCAAGGAAACAAGAAAGCCAAACACACACGGCAAGGCGCGTGCGAAGCGTCAGAAGTCGTACCGTTAGGAGGCTCAAAATGATTATACCTATCCGATGCTGGAGTTGCGGAAAACCAATCGCTCAGAATTACGAGGAGTATTTGTCTCGTGTTCAGAAGGGCGAGTCAAAGAAGGAAGTTCTTGACGATTTGGGCATGGACCGCTATTGCTGTCGCGCGATGTTTTTGGGTCAGGTTGACCTTATCGACACCGTTGCTCAGTTTAAGAAAGCATAATGCGTTTTGTAATCGAGCATTTGGAGCCTGAACTTTTTGATTGGTGCAAAATTGAGTACGAGCACGTTTCGAAATGGGTTGGGAAAAATAATTTGTTGATTTCTAACTGCGGAGAAAAGCTTCCTTTTTGTGAAACTGACAAGCGCCATGTTTGGGACTTGAAGTTGAAGAACGCGTGTGTTCTTGACCCTGATGCTAAAACGCTGTTGACTCCGGAAATTGCCAAGAAGTTTGAGAATTTTATTTTTGGCGGTATTTTGGGCGATGACCCTCCGAGAAAGCGCACTGAGCCGGAGCTTACTTCTAAGCTGAATTTTCCCAGTTTTAATCTAGGAAAGGCTCAGATGTCGACTGATACGGCAGTTATTGTCACGAAACTGATATGCGATGGCGTTCATTTGGATGAGTTGGAGTTTCAAAACGGTCTTGACCTTGATGTTGGCGAGAATGAGAGCGTTCACCTTCCTTACAAGTATCTTCTGAAGGACGGCAAGGTTGTCATGTCGCAGAAGCTTGTTGACAAGTTGATGTCGCAGGAAGAGTTTTGACAAGGTTTATAAACCATTATTTGACAAATCTATTCTTACGGGGCCGTAGCTCAGCTTGGATAGAGCGACTGCCTTCTAAGCAGAAGATCGTGGGTTCAAATCCCACCGGTCCCGCCTTTATTATCGTGGGTTCACTTTGAGACGCGAAGCGGCTCGAAGGACAGCCACGGCGTGGCTGGAAATCCCACCGGTCCCGCCTTTTATTTTAAGAGGTGAGATTATGTGTACAAAAAAAGAAATAATCATTTTTGCGGCAGGAGCTGAGGCGTTCCATACTTTTGCCCATTTGGTGTTTTTTGGCTATGGTATTTCTTTTAAGTTGCCTTGGATGACTGTTACGCCAATGTGGAATTTGGCTGCGTTTTTGGTTAATCTGGCAATAACTGTGGGTCTTTTGTATTGGGCTTCAAAAGTAAAGAATTAATCCAAGAATTCGCCTTTCTTTATTTTCTCAGGGAGATATTTCTCTGTGATGAAACTGATTCCTCTGCCGCTTAGTGCCTGGATTTCTGCTTTTGCTTTGAGGGTTTTCATCATTTTGAATTGTCTTTGCCATCCTTTGTGTTCTTTGAACCATTCGTAGTTTTGCAGTTGTTCTATTCTCTTCAGGTCTACGTCTTTGAACGCAATTAGGTTTTTCTTTAGTCCGTAATTTTCAATGTCGTCCGCTGTTATGCCCAAAAATCTTGCTGTGTTCAATGTCATGCTCTCGCTCATGTGTGCTAAATTAATGGAGCCGTACTTCAAGACTGAATAAATGTAGAATCCCCACGGGTCGAAGTCTGCTAGAACGTAAATTGGCAGTTTGTGCTCCTGCGCCAGTCTTTGCAGTAATCTTCTGATGCCTCTTGTTGTCTGTCCTTGTGATGTTACAATCAGACAGTTGTGTTTGTCCCAGTATTTGTCTTCGTGCAGTCTTTCCCAGACCGCTTGCTTTTCCATGTATATTACGAATTTCGCTTTGACTTTTTTGAATTTGATGTCTTCAACGTTTGATGGAATGCTCCATCCGCCGCTTCCCATTTTGCTCCAGTCCAGTTCGTCCCCTTTGTCTTCTACCACGACGTGACCTGCGACGCTTCCCATTTTGTTCGCGTTGATGTGAAGTTGTTCTCTTGATAGTCCTGTTATGACTTCCAAATCTTCAATCGCGTCGTCGCTTTCTGTTTGCTCGTCAACCACGTTTGTTTTGGTTCCTGGAATAGTTCTCTTAATCATGTAAAACACGTCTCTGAGCGAGGTGTGTTTTCCCGATTCTAGGAGTTCTTTTGATGCGCGGGCTACTTCAAGTGTTTGCAGGAACTTTTTGGCGTGCGCGACATTGAAGAAGTTTCTTTCGGATACTTTGTCGCCGAGCTGAAGTGTTTGCGTTTTTTTGTCAAATGATACGTTGCTTAGGGCTCTGACCGGGACTTCCATTATTGGTGGTTTTTGGCCTAGGATATCTTTCGCTAAATCTTCGCCTAGCTTCTCAATTGCTTCTTTTGCAGTGTTAGTCTTCGTCATGTTCAAATCCGCTTAAAGCTATTTGTTCTTCTTTTCCTTTCTTTTGTTTTTTCTCTACTGTGTGAGCTTCTTTGTGCGCTTGGATGTATTCTTTGTTTTTCTCAAGCATTTTTCGGAGACCGTCAACCAGTTTCTCTTTGCTTGTTCCGGTTAGTTTTGATAGCGATTCAGCGACTTCTGGTATGTAGTTTTCAAATATGTTTACTCTTTCCTGCTGGTCCGCGACTCTTCTTTTTTTGTTGACGTATGATCCGAGTTTTCTTCCCGCTTCCTGCAGGGCGAGTTTCATTTCTTTTATGATTTCTGGATAGTGTGCTATTGCCTCTTTCGCTTCAGAGGTGAATGGCGGCCAAACCGATACTAGGGAGACAACTACAGTCAGCGGTCCTTGCGGCACTGAGTTTTGCGATTGTGATAGTCCGTATGGTCTCCAGTTTGTTTGGACTATTGATTTGTTGCTCGCGCAGGAGCCTTGCTGGTAGAGCAGCGGAACTCTGTTCGCGAATCGCAGGATTCTGATGCTTTCTTCTGCCGGTTGCTCTCCTCCGTATGCTAGCGCGACTTCCACGACGAATGGTATTCCTTTGTAAACATCTGGTTTTCGTGATACGCTTACGTAAAACTCTGCTGGAATTTCTTTGCGGAGCCCTTTTTCAAGCAAGGCTTCTCCGATTGGGACTATGCAGTCGGTGCTTGGTGAGATGATTTTTGTTTTCTTGATTCCTTCAAGCAGTTTTTCAACGTGAGGCAGTTGTAATTCATCTGGTTTCATATTTGTGAATAGTCCGGCGTTGTCGCAGATTTCTTTTGCCGTTTGGTTTCCTACTCGTGAGAATTCGTTTTGGAGGAATGATGATAGTGTTCTGCTTTCAGTGTTCTTCAGCATCTTGAGCATTATTCCAAGTTCTACCCCGTACGGGTGTGGCTTGATTTCTGTCGGTTCTTTTGGCAGTTTTTCCTCAACTCGCGCGAATATCAGTTGTTCCGCTTTTGGATTTGTGTATATGAATGTCGCGTGTGGGTTCGCGATCGCTGTTTGTTTCAAGAATGAGTCGACGCTTTGGTCTCCTTTCTGGTAGCTTGCTGATACGTCAAGTTCTATTTTGACGCCGTGGTCTTTTTTCCACTGAATTTCTTCTTCCTTGACTATTTCTGGTTCGTTTTTATTTGTGTCTATGTGAAGTTCAAAGTAGTGCGCCGGTTTGTCTGAGCCTGTTCTGCTCCAAATTCTTGCCGGTCTTCCTGTTGTTAGTTGTGCGTAGAGGACTGCTGCGGAAATTCCTATTCCCTGCTGTCCTCTTGCTTGTTTCATAGTGTGGAATTTGCTTCCATAGAGGAGTCTTGCGAAGATGTTTGGAATTTGTTTTTTGACAATTCCTGGTCCGTTGTCCTCGATTATGCATTTGAATCTTTCCTCGCTCATTTCGATTATTTGGACTTTTATTTCTGGGAGAATTTTTGCTTCTTCGCAGGCGTCGATTGAGTTGTCAACTGCCTCTTTTATGACTGTGAGTAGTGCCTTTCTTTTGTTGTCAAACCCAAGGAGATGTCGGTTTCTTTCGAAGAATTCTGCGACGGAGATGTTTCTTTGTTTTGCCGCTAATTTTTCCGCTGTGTCGCTCATATGTTTCGTATCCTCTTTTCTTTGCGTCGTTTTTCAAGCCATCGGTATATGTGCGCGTGTGGACTTCCTGCGAGGAGGCTCTGGATTGCCCTTCTTGAGTCCGCGATATTGTCCGCTGGTCCTATGATGCCTACGGTTTTTCCGTAGACGCAAATGTGAGTTTCTGTTAATTCCTCAATTGTGCGCCTTGATTTTCCTCCTTCTCCGATTACTCTTCCGCGTAGCCTGTCGAAGTCGTTTTGGTTTCGCGCGAATTCTTCAAGGCTCAGCATTTCAAATCCGTAGTCTGATTTGAGAAGCTCTCTTGCGATGTCAGGGTTGAACCCTCTTGCTATTGCGCGGATTACTTCGCGTGCGAGATACAGTAAAAGCGCGTCCGTGCCTTTTATTCTGCAAAGTCCGTCTTCGCTGTTTACTTCTATTTTGGTTTTCGTGTCGCGCTCAAGTTTGCGCTTGGTTTCGCCCTTTGCGCCGATGAGCACAGCGACGCGTTCCCTTGGAATGCGTAGCTCGTATGCGAACTCCGAAGTTGGAGTGGAGGCCATAGTATGATGTCTTTTGTGAGGTCTTTTTAAATTTTTGTATTTGTTATTTTTTTGAATAATTCTTCTTCGTCTATTTCTATTCCCCACTTTCTAAAGAGGGTGCTGATGTTTTTTATGTCGCGTTTGAGCCATTCGAGAGCGTTTGGGTCGTCGAGTGGCGCGGCTTGGCTCATGTCAATTAGAACTGGTTTGTCGTTGTGGTTGAGTATGTTGAATCCGCTTAAATCGCCGTGGACCAATCCTGCTTTGTATAATTTTTTTATTTGCTTCACTAAATCGTCAAAGAATTCCTCAACGTTTTCTGGTTTTTTGTCTTTTAGTTTCGGCGCCGGTCCTTCATCGCCTATGAATTCCATTACCAGAATGTTTTGAAGGTTGGTGTATGCTGTTGGCACGCGGACTTGGGCGTCTCTTGCTTTGAGTAGATTTCTTGATTCTCTGTGCGCCCATGCGAATATTACTTCTCTTCTTCTTTTGCTAGTTCCTGAGTATCTTGGGTCTGATTTTATGTAGTCATACATTTTGTTGAAGTCGCAGGTTTGCAATCGATAAATTTTGATTATGCGGAGCTCATCTCCTTTTTGCGCTGAGAAAATATTGGCTTCTTTTCCTACTGATACTGGTCCGATGAGTCCATCTATGTATCCTTGGCTTATGAGTTGGTAGATATTCCTGTCTGTGAAGTCGTCAAATACTGAGTGGCTTGTTTTGTACTTTTCCTTGCCTGATGTTCCCATTCTTGGCATGGTGTTTTAGTGGGCAGGCGCCTTTATAAATGAGATTGCCCAAAACCGAAAGCTTTTTAAATGACTTTTGGCTTAAGGTGGTTATTAGGTCATATTCACAGCCCTCTCTCAGAGAGTGCCCAACGGAGCCTACGGCGACTGCCAAGCGGTGATTTTGGGGGTTAGTGTTGGGGGGCTACACGACCTTTTAGCTCAAAAAAACAAACGAGCTAGAACAAGATTATCATTCACGATTCACAATTCATTAACCATGTAACCCATTCGGCGGCTATTTGGTGGCTTAAAGTCTTGTTCTAGCGGGGGAAACCATGGGAAAAATTAGTCCAGTATCAACAAAGTATATAGTTAACTCTTCAATCGAGATTGACGGTGTTGTTGACCGTCCTGACGTCATCGGCGCCATTTTTGGCCAGACTGAAGGTCTTCTTGGTGAAGAATTAGAATTGCGTGAGCTTCAACGTTCCGGTAGAATCGGGCGTATTGAAGTTGATTTGGAAGCGAAGGGTGGCAAGGCGATTGGAACAATTACTATTCCTTCAAGTCTTGACAAGGCTGAAACTGCTATTGTTGCTGCCGCTCTTGAAGTTATTCAAAGAATTGGTCCTTGTAACGCGAAAGTTAAGGTAAAAAATATCGAGGACGTTCGTATTAGCAAGAGAACTTTTGTTATCGAAAGAGCGAAGCAGCTTTTGCGCGAGCTTATGGATACAGTTATGCCTGACAGCATCGAGATTGCGGAGGAAGTTTCTCATTCCGTTCGTGTGATGGAAGTCACCGAGTATGGAAAGGACAGACTGCCTGCGGGTCCTGATGTTGAGGAAGCTGAGGAAGTTATTGTTGTTGAGGGTCGTGCTGACGTTGTTAATTTGTTGAAGCATGGTTTCAAGAACGTTATCGCGATGAACGGCACTTCTGTTCCTCAGACTGTTATTGAATTGTCAAAGCGAAAGGATCTTGTCTTGTTCGTTGACGGCGACCGCGGTGGAAACTTAATCATTCGTGATATGTTGAACGTCGCTGAAGTTGACTTCGTAACAAGAGCGCCTGATGGAAAGGAAGTTGAGGAGCTTGCGAAGAAGGAGATTCACAAGGCGTTGCGAAGCAGAATTACTGCTGAGCAGGCGAAGCTTGAATTGCAGGGTATGAGCACCGCGCAGTCAATTAGAAAGCCGGTGATTATGAGGCAAAACGCGCCAGAACCGCGCCGTGATATGCCTCGTGAGGGTCAGCGCGATATGAGGCGTGAAGGTCCTCGTGACAATCGAGATATGCGTCGTGACGCTCCTCGTCAGGAAGCCCGTCCGGCTGCTCCAAGAATTGGCGATGCCGAGAAGAAGAAACTTGGCGAAATGCTTGAGTCTTTAATCGGCACTCGCGGAGCTTGCGTTTTGGACGAGAAGCTTGAAGTTCTTGGCAAAGTGCCATTTACTGAGCTCGCCGGCACGCTTAAGTCTTTGAGCGGCGGTGTTTTTGCCGTTGTCTTTGACGGCGTTGTTGACCAGGAGCTTGTCTCAGTCGCTGACCAGAGCCGTGTGAAGGTTATTGTCGCCATGGATAGCTCAGCGAAGCCTTCAGACAGAGTAATGGTTGTCACAGCGGCTCAGCTTTAACTGTCTTCTTTTTTTGTTTTATTTTCGGTTTGTTTTCCTATTCTTTTTTATACTCCTTTTCGTTTTTGTGTGTTGAAAAAAGATGGTGTATGAGATTGTTTTAGGAAGGGACAGGCGAGATCAGGAGAAATTTGGAACTAAAGGCGCCATTCTTCTGGGGAAGCATTATGTCAAGATGGGTGCCGTTACCACGCTTTCCCAGCCGGTTTATCTTGATTTGAACCGTGCTCACGTTATTTTTGTTTGCGGAAAGAGAGGTTCTGGTAAGTCTTATTGTATGGGTGTTATTGCTGAGGGAATTTCCCAGCTTCCTTCGGAGCAAAAGGATAATTTGGCTGTTGTTCTTCTTGACACGATGGGAATTTATTGGACGATGAAGTATCCGAACAACAAGGATGATGCTCTTTTGAAGGAGTGGGGTTTTGAGGGCAAAAGTATTGACGTTAAAATTTACACGCCTTTTGGTTTTTTTGAGAAGTGGAAAAAGGAAGGCATTCCAACTGATGTTCCCTTCGCGCTGAATCCTAGCGAGCTTTCTCCTCAGGATTGGATGTTGACTTTTGAGCTTGAAAGCACTGATCCGATTTCTGTTTTTTTGGAGCGTCTTATTCTTGAAATGCAGAAGGTTTCTTCATCCTATGATATTGACGACATTATTGCCGCGATTGATTCTGACGATTCGGAGGAGCTTCGCGTTCGTCAGGCTGCAAAGAATCGTTTTGTTTCGGTTAAAGAGTGGGGTCTTTTTTCGTCGGAAGCTACGCCATTGAAGGATATTGTGAAAGGCGGTCAGATTACGATTCTTGATTTGTCGGCGTACGCTGTTATGCCGAATGGTTGGAGGATTAAGCATTTGGTTATCGGTCTTGTTGGAATGAAATTGTTTACTGAGCGTATGAAGGCGAGAAAGATGGAGGAGTTTGCCTCAGTTAGGGGCGCGACTCATTATTTGCTTGAGGATGAGGGTCCTAAAGGGGAGAAGATGCCGATTGTTTGGTTGATGATTGATGAGGCTCACGAGTTTTTGCCAAATGTTGGAAAGACGGCAAGTTCGGACGCTTTGATTACTTTGTTAAGGGAGGGTCGTCAGCCGGGTATTGCTATGGTTATGGCGACTCAGCAGCCGGGCAAGATTCATACTGATGCTATGACTCAGTCCGATATTATTTTGTCTCATCGTTTGACTGCGAAGATTGATACCGACGCTTTGGCTTCTTTGTTGCAGAGTTATTTGAGAACCGGTCTTGATAAGGAGCTTGAGAATTTGCCTAGAGTTCCTGGCGCTTGTATAGCTGTCGACGATGTTAATGAGCGTATGTATCCTATGCGTATCCGCCCAAGGTTTAGCTGGCACGGCGGTGGCGCTCCCGGTTTGGTTGAGGAGAAGAAGGATGCGTTTAAGTTTTAAAAATTAGAAAAAAATAAATTAAAAAATAAATATTTAGTCGCAGATTGGGTCGAATTCCGCGTCTTTTAGCTGGTTGAACTTCATGTCGTTGAATTGGTATGTTATTGTTGTGTCTCCAACCATGTGTTCAACTTTGTGCGGAACTCCGTATGTCTGGTCAATCCATTGTATGATGTCTTCGCCAGCTGGGTTTTTGTATTTGATTTGCGTTACGCTTCTTGAGTTTACTGTCTGTGGTCCCAAGATTTGCGCTTCAGCTGGAACTTCTTTTACCCATTGGTATGGTGTCTTTGGTATTTTCAATGTTGACACGTCAACGTCGAACGCTTTGCCAGTGTTGTCTATGTTGTGGCTTTTGCACCTTGACAAGACTTCGCAGCAGCCGACTGCGTCAGCTACGTAGATTGTGTCGTAGTATCCTTCTCGCACATAGTAGTCTTCTTCGTAGAGTTTGATTTTCATCTTGTCCTGCTTGATGTAGTATGTGTTTAGGAATAGGTTTCCTGTTTCAGAACCGCCAAACAAATAGCTTAGGCTTGTGATTTTCTCGTCGGCTTTTTTGAGAAGGTCGCGCAAAGCCGGATTCATTTCTTTTGGCTGTTCAACTTTTACCGCTGGCGGGGCTGTCTCCTGTCTTTCTGAAGGAAGCGGTCCTGCTGGTGGCGGCGGTGTTCTGCCGGTTTCCGGTTCTGTTTGTGTAGGAGCTGTTTCTTGTGTTGGCTCTTGAGTTTGCGTTGTCTCTTGTGTTGTTTGCTCAGCTGGTTTTTCAGCTGGCGCTGTGCACGCTGCCATGGCAAGTATAAGTAGAGCCATTAGCGTGAAGATTATTTTTTTCATTTATGTCCCCTCCTAGAGTTGTTGTTTCACGGGTCCGCGGACCATGCTTATCATGCTCGCGACGAACATCGTGATGAATATGAATCCGAATGTGAATGCCCAGGTTTGGCCGTATTGTGGCAGGTAGAACACGCTTATTAGGAAGCCGATTATGCTTGTCACGAGAAACGCGCTGTTTAGTGGTGCTATGTTTGCCATTGTTTTTCGTCTTTTTCTGTTGTTTATATATTTTGCGCGTTTATGAAAGCATTTGTCTGACTAGCGCAAGCGCCGTGTTTCTGTTTTTTGGGTAGCACGCGAGGGTGAATTTTATGTGGTAGCAGTCTCCTGAGTCTGTTAGTTCTATCATTTTGTGTTTGCTCCACATTGTTTTGCTTATTCTCACGAAAAAGTTGTATTCCTCGTCTATTCTGCTTTCTTCCTGTTCCAGAAGTGTTTTTTTCTGCTCTTCAGACAATAGAGTTAGGAAGTGTTTGACGAATTGGTTTGTGTGATTCAATTTTTTCAGCGTTATGCGCAGTACGTGTATTGTTCTGTGTTCGAAAGTATCGGCTTCGTCTTCAAGTTTTATTTTGTTTTCTTCCAAGTTTAGAGGTACTAGCGCGATTAGCCCTTCTTTTATGGTGGGCAGGTCTTCTTCTGGCTTGCAGAATGCCGTTAAAGTGATTGAGTGCGCGTATTTCATCGTGTTGTGTGATGGGAAGGTTTATAAAAAGTTTAGGGTATTGTTTGTTTATGAAGCATTCGTGGTTTGTTACGTTCTTTTTAGTGGCGCTTTTTGCGGCTGCTCAGCTGATTGGTCTTGCGATTGTGAGCGATTATGCTGTTAAGACTGATGAGGGTGTTTCTTGGAAGAATTTGCCTTCTGTCGCGGGTGTTTCTGTTGAGCGTCCTGATGTCGCGCCGAGTTTGAGCATTTGGTATATTCTTGTCGCGGTTATTATTGGGACTGTTTTTATTTTGCTTCTTGTTAAGTTTGGAAAGGTTTTGCTTTGGAAGTTGTGGTTTTTGCTCGCGATTGTTATGTGTCTCACGATAGCGTTTGGTTCGTTTTTGACTGGCGCTTGGGCTTTTTTGCTTGCTTTGGTTTTGGGTGTTTGGAAGGTTGTTCGTCCAAATATTGTTGTTCATAATGTTACTGAATTGTTTGTTTATGGCGGTCTTGCCGCGATTTTTGTTCCGATTCTTAACGTATTTTACGCTTTTATTTTGCTAATTGCCTTGTCGTTTTACGATATGTATGCTGTTTGGCAGAGTAAGCATATGGTTTCTATGGCGAAATTCCAGACCAAGAGCGGGATTTTCGCTGGTTTGTTGATTCCTTACTCCTACAAGATGCCTAAGGTCAGTTCCAAAAGAAAGCAAAAGAAAGTTGAGAGGCAAGTCAGGACCGCTGTTTTGGGCGGAGGAGATATTGGTTTCCCTCTTATTTTGGCGGGAACTGTTTTTGTTTCGTACTCAATGACTGCTGCTTTTTTGGTCGCAGCTGGAGCGACTTTGTCGCTTGTTTGTCTTTTGTTGGCGAGCAAGAAGGATAGGTTTTATCCGGCGATGCCGTTTTTGACCGCGGGTTGCGCGCTTGGTTTTGTTATTTCTCTTCTTCTGTGAATGTGCTCAGGTGTTTTTGAGGTTGTGTCGCGCTGTAGTCTTTGAGGTCTATTTCTATTCCTTCTTGTGCCGCGATAGTTTGTACGCCTGTCGCTTTTGTTATGTCCCTCGCGATATATAGTGGATTTTGTTCCATTGTTTTTGGCGTGTACCCTGTTAGTATGCAGAGTTTTGGCGCTATTTTTTGAATCAAAACCGCGTTTGTGTTGTTAAAAAGCACAAGGGTGTCGCAGGAGTATTCTTTGATGTTTTTTGGTTCCGGTTCTTTGATTAGGTATGTTATTTTCGCGTTTGGTGTTTGAAATACTATTCCGCAGGGTTTGTGTTCCGCTGTTATGTCTTTTGATGGCTTTCCGATTTTGATGAGGTCTTTGTCGTGTCCCCTTGTTTCATCCGTGATGTACGTCGCGTTGACTTCTTTTATTTTGGCGTGAACTAGTGCTGTTCCGGCTCCTACCCCTGGGTCTATGTGCGCGGTGCTTTTTGGTGTTTTGATTAGAAATCCCGCTTCGCTTAGCTGTCCTCGCGCAGTGCTGTCGCCTGTTCCTAAAAATTGTAATATGGCCACAATGGGTGTTATTGTTGTTTGGTTTAAATTAATTTATTGTCTTTAGTTTTGGGAAACATTTAAAAAGGTCTTTTTCGGCTTTGTTCTTGGGCGGACTAGGCCGGGAGATTAGCTCTCTCCTGTCACCGTAAACGAGCTTTATGCGGGGTCGAAGTCTTTGGAGCAGCCCGTATTGTGTGCAAAAGTCTTGCGCCAACTGTTGACGTTCTGTCCGGCTGGATTGACGCTGCAAGAACCGCGCCAGGCCCGGAAGGGAGCAACGCTCACTGTAGTTCTCAATGCTTGTCGGGTCGCGGAATCGAGGGAAGCGTGAGATCCACTTTTGTGCATAGTGCGTGTTCATCCAGGGGCGTGTCCGCCTATTTATTTTAGAATTACTTAACAAGTATCGCCGGTTTTCCTGGCAGCGCTTGTTTCGCTTTTGGCTCTTGAGAATC
>CAZNDX010000001.1:151589-165025 GCA_964572035.1 uncultured Methanosarcinales archaeon | reverse complement strand
TTTATTTTGCTTTCATCCGCTTCTGGCCATTTTTCATTGACAACAAAACTTTCGTTGCCTATTTTGTGCCAGATTTCTTCGCATAGGTGTGGGCAGAATGGAGTTAATAGTTTTAATTGCGTGACAATATAGTGGTTTACTGTTTCTTTGTTCATTTTGCCGGCTGTTCTTCGCTGGTACCATTTGAAGTGGCGTGTTAGGTCGAAGAATCCTCGGAGGAGGGCTGTTCTGAATAGGGTTTCGTTCATTGCTGCAGTGCAGTCTTTTATTGACAAATTAATTTGGTGTTCCATCCATCTGTCTATGTCTTTTGGATTTTCGATGGTTTTTTCTGAGTAGTTGTCTATTGCGAAGTCGTAGAATTGTTGCAGTCTGGTTTTCATTGTTTCCGCTAGTTCTGAGTCCCAGTCTGTGTCATTTAGTTCCTCGCCGTTCGCAAGTATTGTGAATCTTACTATGTCTGGCGAGAATGTTTTTATTAGTTCTCGGAGGGTTTTGAAGTTGCCTTTGCTTTTGCTCATTTTGGCTTTGTTTATTGTTACGTAGCCGTTTACTCCTATGCCTGCTGGCCATTGTTGTTCTGGGAATATTGCTGTGTGGTTGAATATGTAGAAAGTTAAGTGGTTTTGTATGAGGTCTTTGCCTGAGTTTCTGAAGTCTACTGGGTACCAGTAAACGAATTCTTTTCGCATCGCGTCAAGCGTGTTTTTTTCTATTTTGATGTTTTCAAATTGTCCTTCTCCTAATAGTACGTAATCGAAGAGTTTGTCGTTTATTTTGCCGAGCGGTATTTTTTTTAGGTGCGGGACGAGTGTGTAGAACGCGTTGTAGATTGTGCTGTCAGATAGGCTTTCTATTTTCCAGTTTTTGTCCCATGGCAGGGCTGTTCCGAGTCCGTGTTCTCTTGCGCATGCCCAGTCGTTTAGCCATCCTACTGTGTGTTCGAATTGCGCTCTTGCTTTTTCTGGGTAGAATTTCATTGCCGAGATGGCTTTCATTGTTTTGTCTTTCCATTCTTGGTTGCTGTATGTTAGGAACCATTGGTTGTCGACGATTTTTACGTGGCATCTTATTTTGCTTCGTGATATTACTGGATTGACAAGTTCTAGTAGTGTTGCGGCTTTTCCTTCAGAAATCAAATCTTTTGTAATCTCTGGTTTTGCTTGTTGTATTGTTTTTCCTTTGTATTTTCCGCAGATTTCTTTGAGTGTGCCGGTGTGGAATTCTTTTTTGTAGATTTCCTGTGTGGCTTCGTCCAGTTTTTCATCTGTTGAGCTGGTTATTTTCATTTTCTCAACAATTTCTTTTGCGGGATGTTCTCCGTATCCTTCGACTTTAATCAAAGAAATTAGTTTCAAGTCTTTTCCTGTTTCCTTTAGCGCGGCGAAGTCGTATGGCGCGTGTGCCGGTACGCTCATTACTACTCCTGTTCCTGTGTCTTTGCTTACGAATTTGCCGGGAAGTATTGGGACTTTGTGTCCTGTGACGGGGTTTGTGACTTCTTTTCCGATTAATTCCGCTCCATGAATTTCTTTAATTTCAACAACGTTATGTTTCTGATCCGCCAGTTTCGCTTTACATTCGTGGGTGATTATCCATTTTTCTCCGTCGACGTTGGCTTCAATATACTTCAACTCGGGATTTATCCAGATGTTTGTTGCGCCGAATACTGTTTCTGGTCTGAACGTGGCGCATGGGAAAACCAAGCTTTCAGATTTAAATTTGATTAGAAGCATTTCCTGTGGTGTTTCGCCTTCTCCTTCGCTTCTGTCGTGGTCTCCTACTGGGACGTTTTCAATCGGGTTCCAAACGACCGGGTGTTCTCCTTTTACTACGAGTCCTTTTTTCTTGAGAGTGTTGAATTGCCATTTGATGAATTTGTCGTATCTTGGATTCAGGTTTGTGGTGATGAATGCGCGTCTCCAGTCTACGCTCATTCCGTAGTCGCGCAGGTCCTGTTCCGCGTTTTTGCTGAATGTTTTTATCCAGTGTATTGGTTCTTTGAACAGTGGTATTTCTGCGTCAGAGAATCCCTGCATTTTGAGAATTTCTATTTGTTTGGCGTCATTGTTTTGAACAAGTCTTGCCGCTGATGTTATTGGTGTTCCTGTGCAATGCCACGCGAATGGGAACAAAACATTGAATCCGTTCATTCTTTTGAATCTCGCGAGCGCGTCAACTCTCATGTATGTGTATGTGTGTCCGATGTGCAGGAATCCGTTTACATATGGGTATGGCGTTGTCAAAAAGAATTTTGGCCTGTCGTTTGGGTCAGATTCGTATATTTTTTGCGCTTTCCATTGGCGCTGCCATCGTCTTGCTATTTTGTGAAGGTCGAGTGTCATTAACTCAACTTTGCTGGAAATGTTTTTAAAAAGGTTATGGTTGTTATACGTCTATGCTTAAAACTCTCTTTTGGCTGGTATTTGCTTATTTCGTGTTTATGTTTTTGATTACTCGTTTTATTGTGCCCCATATGGGTTTTTGGAAGAGTGGTTTGCCAAAAAATATTCCTGCCTCTTTGGACGCGAAAATTCATGAATTGAAGAGAAAAAACAAGTCCTCTGAAAGTTTTCTGAAAGCGGTGTATGATTTGTTGAGGAAAAAGTATCACGGCAGCCACGCTTTGACTTTTCTTCGTCCTGATGTTGTGTTTTCAAGGAATCTTGGAAGGATGTGGGCTCGTTCTGGTTATTTATCTTGCAATCAGGTTAACTGGATTCTTTACATTATGCTTGTGCGTAGCGGCTTTTTTTCAGAAGGCGATGTTCGTTTTAGGTGCACAGTAACCCCTCGACTTATGATTCATCAGTATGCTGAAGTTCGTTTAAGGGGCAAATGGACTCCTGTTGATGTTTGGGCTTCCCGTTACAATCGTTCTTTCGGGGAGCATTTTGGTTTTTAAGGCGAGGGAGAGACTCGAACTCCCGAATCGCAGGGTTGCAGCCTGCTGCCTTAGCCGCTTGGCTACCTCGCCATACACAGAACCCCACTTGAGATGGTTTAAATACCTTGCGCAACTTCACAACCTTTTTATTCTATCCGAGAAATAATTGACTTATGAAGCGTCAAATAATATTTGTCCTCGCGTTATTCGGTCTTATCCTGATGAGTTATTTGACTTATGTTAGTTTGGCTCATAAGAACGCGCCCTGTCTTGCGTCTGATCCTGAGGCGTGCAATACCGTTTTGTCAAGCAAGTATTCTACGTTTTTTGGCATTCCAGTTTCCATTTTTGGCGCGTTGGTTTACGCGGCGATTTTGTTCCTGTTATGGAAGCACGATAATAAATGGCTTCACTACGCGGAATTGTCCTTGCTTGGAGTTTTCGCCGCGGGTTATTTCAATTATTTGATGTTTTTCAAGCTTGACGCGATTTGTGTTTTGTGCGAGCTTTCGCATCTTACAATGACTTCTATTTTCTTTTTGAGCGAAAGGTGGCATTGGAAGAAGGCGGTTGGCATTTGGTTCCTTGTTGCTTTGTTTGGAATGGCTGTCTCAGCCCTAATCAGCCAGTTCGTCGTATAAGCCGACAGCTTTTTAAAGGGTTTTCAGGCGTTTCTTCTCTATGAGATTGCTTATTCATAGAGAGAAGAAGGAAGTTGTTGATGGCGTGAATCGCATAGTGTCTAAAGCGCGAACTTACGCGGTTACGGATACATCAAAAGACATCCAGACTCTTCTTGGCAATGTTTCAGCTAAAGATTTGCAAAAGCCTTCTGGCTCAATAATTAAGACCGACCAAAACAAGGAATTTATTATTCTTGACGCGACTTTTATTGACAAGCATAAGCGTTTGCGAAAGTTCGCGCAAACTATTCCGCTTAAAGACATTGGAGCGATTATTGCGGAAACTGGTCTTAACAAGGATTCTGTTGTTGTTGAGGGCGGTGTTGGTTCTGGCGCTCTTGCGTCAGCGTTGGCTAATGTCGCGAAGAAAGTTGTCAGCTATGAAATTCGCGATGAGTCCGCCAAAATGTCCGAATCCAATTTCAAATTCCTTGGCGTAAAAAATGTTGAGATTAAGAGAAAAAGTCTTTACGAGGGTATTGATGAGACTGATGTTGATGTTGTTGTTCTTGATGTTCCTGAGCCGCATAAGGTTGTTGAGCATGCGGCTAACGCTTTGTCTGTTGGCGGTTTCCTTGTCGCTTACTGTCCTCATATTTCTCAGGTCGCTAAGTTTTTGGCGGAAGTGGAAAAATGCGATTCGTTGGCGCAGCAGAAGACTGTTGAGTTGATTGAGCGTCTGTGGGCTGTTGATGAGCTGCGCTCAAGGCCTAAGAATTCTCCAATTGGTCATAGTGCCTTTTTGGTTTTTGTCAGAAAAATTAAAGGCTAAAGTTCTTCTTAAGTTCTTTTTCCAATATTCTGCGTGGCGGAAATCCTCTTGATGCGAGGTATGTGTTGAATGGAACAATATTTTTTAATTTCGTTTGCATTGTTTTGATGCGTTGTCCGAATATTGAGTAGCATGGTGCGTATCCTGGGTTTTCTTGGAAGTGGAATGTTTGGTGGAAAATCAGATCCTTCTCTAATCCTGTTTGTTTGTGCGCCCAGTCGATGAATTGTGACAGCGTCTGTTTTCCTCGATTTAAACGAGAATCGCTTATGGCGCGAAGGAATCTTACCAGTCTCCATTGTCGTACGGTGTATTCGAATGCGTCTACGAAGTTTTCGTACGGCGCCCATTTTTCGATTTCTTTTTTGAGTTTTAAGTCTGGTTTTTTGCGTAAGGTGGTAAGTGCTTCTTGTTCTCTGTTGAAGCTAATTCCCTCTGTTATCGGTGTTTCCAGTCCGCAGGGAAGAACGTTTGTTAGTTTTGCTTGTGTTGTGTAGCTGTTGTGGAAGTTTACGCAGTGTCCGTATTCTTCGTGTATTAGTGTTTGGGCTACGTCCGGTAGTGATGTGCTTGGTGACGCTTTGGTGTCTGTTGTCGCGAAGAATATGTTGAATGGTTTGGTGAGTCCGTTGAATGGCTGCATTGCCGCTGTTGGCAGCATTGGCGTCAAATATGGTGGTGTTTCTATTACTTTTACTGTGTATCCTTTGTTGATTTTTACCCAGTTTTTGTTGGCTATTGGCTCGAGTATTTTTCGGAGTTTGTTTATTGTTGCGACGAGTTTTTTTGGTGGGACGTGGAATTCTTTTTCTATGTTTTTTTCGATTTCAGGGACGCTTTGTTTGCATTTGTATCGCTCTGCGAGTTTTTGCTGTATTTTTTTGAAGTGTTTTACTTCCTCGATGAGCCATTTTGTCGCGAGTTGTTCTATTTTTTCTGCGCTTTCCAAGTACCCGTATTCATCTGACAGTATTTTTCGGTAGAGTGGTCTTTTGATTCCCGTGCTTTTTTTAAGGAGAGGTATGATTGTTTTGTAGTCATGTCCTTTGACTTTTATTTTGCATATTTTTTCTTTCCACTGTTTGATTTGTTTTTGTAGGCTTGTTATTGCTTCTGTTGTTTCTCTGTTTGTTTTTTTCTTTATTGTGTTCAATATGCTTATGGCTCCGTCGCAGTTTTGAGCGGTGAATATTTGGAGTTCTATTGGCCAGTTTGTTTCCCAGAGTTCTTTTTGCACTTGCAGTGTTTGTATGCAGTCTTCAGACAATGTGAGAAGGTGTTTGTTGTTTATTCCTTCGACAACGAGGTGTGCGAAGAAAGCTGACAACACTTCGCCCGGTGGGTCTTGTGGTTCGTCGTAGAGTAGTTCTACTTTTATGCTGCGTAGGAACGCTTTTGTGCTTTCGTCGCTTTTTTTGATTAGTTTGTCTATTTTGTGAAGGGCTTGTTTTGTGTTGTGGTGGCTTGGTATCCAGAGTTTTCCGGCGTATTGTTTAAGTCCCAATGAGAATGAGTCCAGAGGGTTCAGTTCTTTCCAAAGGTCAAATGCCTCTTTTTGTGACATTGTTCTTTTGGTGTTGTGCTTGTTATAAAAATGTTTAGGAATAGTATAGTTTGCCCGCTTCTTTTTGTTCTCGTTCTAGGCGCGAGTCTGGTTTGTTTATTCTTGGTCTGTGTGATTCTATGTCCCTTCTCATTGTGATTTTTAGGTGTGATAGGAAGTGGTTCATTCCGTCTTCCATTTTGTATGGTCCCGTGACGTGTCCCTCTTTTGCTGGTGTTCCTTCGAAGACTATGATTTTGTCCGCAAGATAGTCGATAAACAGAAGGTCGTGGTCCACTATCATTATTGAGACTCCTCTTTGTTCCGCGATGTCTCGGATTATTTTGCTGAACGCGAGTCTTTGTTCGATGTCCAAATAAGCTGATGGCTCGTCAAGCAAATACAAGTCTGCGTCTTCAGAGAGGCATTTTGCGATGGCCACTCTTTGCAGTTCTCCTCCTGATAGTGTGTTTATTGGTTTCATCATCAGGTGTTCAAGTTCCAGCGGTCTTATGAGTTGGTTTTGGTATTTTCTTATCGCTTGGTCAAGTACAGTCATTACCAGTTCTTCGCTTCTATTGTCCAAATATTGAGGTTTGTAGGCGACTTTGATTTTTGTGTCCACGTTTCCGCTGTCCGGTTTCAAGACGTCAGCTAATATTTTCACAAAAGTTGTTTTTCCTATTCCGTTTTCTCCCAGGATTCCTATGATTTGGTTTCTTCCTATGCTTCCTTTTCCTGTTTTCAAATTAAACGTGCCTAGTTTTTTGACAATTTCAGTCCATTCTGTTAGCGTGATTTTGCTTGTTGCTTTTTCTGGCGGTCTTGCCATGAATTTTATTGAGTAGTCTCTGAATCTCATGTTTTCGTCTTTGATGAATCCCTCTAGATAGATGTTCATTCCTGTGCGTGTTGGTTTTGGTAGTGATGTTATTCCGTAGCTTCCTTCTTTTCCGTACATTATGTGCAGTAGGTCTGTCATGAAGTCCATTATGATTAGGTCGTGTTCAACCACTAAAACTGCTGTGTCCGGTGTGGCGAGTTCTTTGATGAATTTGCTGACTGCTATCCTTTGTTTGATGTCTAAGTATGATGTCGGCTCGTCAAAGATGTAGAAGTTTGCTTTGCGCAGCACTGTTGCTGCTATTGCCATTCTTTGGAGTTCTCCGCCTGATATTTGGCTGACGTCCCGGTCGAGCACATCGCGAAGTCCTAATTTGTCTACAATCTCGTCAAATTTGCCGGTTTCATCCGTTTTCCTTAGCAGTTCGCCTACTTTTCCCTTCATTGTGTGCGCGATGAGTTCAACGTGCTGCGGTTTGTATGCGACTTTTATTTTTCCGTCGCGCAATGCTTCAAAGTAATTTTGCGCTTCTGTTCCTTTGAATTGTTTGAGCAGTTCTTCGTAGCTTGCTTCTTGGTCTTTGCCGAAGTTTGGCTTGAGCATTCCTGCGAGAATTTTGATCGCTGTTGATTTTCCTATTCCGTTTTTGCCTACGATGCCGACGACTTGTCCGAACATTGGAATCGGTAATTTATACAGATGGAACCCGTTTCTTCCGTATCTGTGAATTGGATGCTCGAGTTGTTCAGGTAAGTTTACAATATCAATGGCTCCAAAAGGACATCTGTTTGGGCAGATTCCGCAGCCGGTGCATAGTTTTTCATCTATTATGGGCTTTTTGTCGCCCGCGGGGTTTGGCTTGATGCATTCTTCGCCTTCCATGTTGACAGGGCAGACTCTGGCGCAGAGGTATCCTCCGCATCCGACAGGGTTGCATCTGTCTTTTCGAACTATCGCTATTCGTGGCATAGTAGTTATTTCGTATTGTGTTATTTTTAAACGTTCCCCTAAAAAATAGCTTTTTAAACGAAACTCCCTTTCTTATGTTAAAAAGAGGATGAGAGTTCAGGTTTTAGTTGCGGTTGCCGCGCTTTTCGCGTTGGGCTTGTTTGCTTTTGGTGATGGAATTACTGGTCTCGCCGTTGACGACACTATGGCTTATTCTTTGCATTCTCACGCGATGGATTTTTTTGGAACGTCTGAAGTGATTTTCCCTCCGAGCGTTTGTTCCCAGAGTTTGGCTGATTTGTATGATGATGTTGCGAGGGCGCCTCTTGATGTCAGCACTGGTTTTAGGACGACTGGTGATGAGCGCTTGTCAACTTTGAGTTTTGTTATTGACAGAACGGAGAAGTATGGCACCGCTGATTTTGTTAAGAGTCCTACTTTTTTGTATCCTCATGTTGACAGTTTGATTTCGATTAATACTGAGGCGGTTGTTCGTGTTCCGAAAGAGACCAGAACGACGTATGTTGTTATGGATTTGTATGGTTCTCCAACCAGAATTCCTGGCAGTTCGTTTTTCTTGGTTCAGGGCGGCAGGTTTTCAACCCCTTCGGTTGATTGTTTCTTTGTTAATGTTGGTGGAAGAACGGTTTGTGATTGCGATGTGCACAGCATACAGGGTATCGCGATAGGTGGAGTTACAAGTCCGCCTTTTGTTGAGGAGAATTATCTTACTTTATTGGACAAGTACAAGTCATATGTAAATGACTCTTACATGCCTTTCCTTGGTCAGAAGAAAGACTTTGTTATTGAGTGATTTTTCACAAAGGTTTATAAAGGGTCCCGAAAGAAACTGAATTACTATTCTAAAACGTATATTTTGAAGAATAGATGGGAGTGAAGACATGCAATTTTCAGATTTCAAGTTGAGAGAAGAGATAATTAGGGCTGTTGCTGAGCTCGGCTTTGATGTTCCAACCGGAATTCAGGAGAAAGCCATTCCTCTTGCGCTTGAAGGAAATGATATTATTGGCCATTCGCAGACTGGTTCTGGTAAGACTGCCGCGTTTGGTTTGCCGATTGTTAACCAGCTTCCTGGTAATCAGGGAATTAAAGCTCTTATTTTGACTCCGACTCGCGAGTTGTGTGTTCAAGTTTCTGACGCGCTTAAGAGTTTTTCAAAGTACGCGCGTCTTAGAATTGTTCCTGTTTTTGGCGGTGTTGGTATTGGTCCTCAGCTCGGCGCGTTAAGGACTGCTGATGTTGTTGTCGCTACTCCTGGCCGTCTTTTGGACGTTATGGAGCGCGGTGTTAAGCTCGGCGGAGTTAAGTTCCTTGTCCTTGACGAGGCTGACCGTATGCTTGATATGGGTTTTATTGATGATGTTGAGAAGATTTTGAGGGCGACTCCGAAAGATAGGCAGACTTTTTTGTTTAGCGCGACTCTTTCTCCAAAGTTGCGTTCTATTGTCAATCGTCATATGAGGTCTCCTGTTTCTGTTGAGGCGAAGGTTCACGTTGACGCGAGTTTACTTGCCGAGAAAGTTTATGAGGTTTCGCAGAATGATAAGTTTTCTTTGCTTGTTCATTGTTTGAAGCACGAGACTCCTGGTATCGCGATTGTTTTTTGCAAGACTCGTCATGGTTGTGATAAGATTGCGAGAAAGCTTAGAAGCCAAAAGATTGACGCGATTGCGATTCATGGAGGGCTTTCTCAGAGCAAGAGAATGAATACCATAAATCAGCTTCACAAGCGCGGTGTTGGTATTTTGGTCGCGACTGATGTTGCATCCAGAGGTCTGCATATTGAGAATATTTCACATGTTTATAATTTTGATTTGCCTCAGGTCGCTGACGATTATGTTCATCGTATTGGCAGAACCGCGAGAGCGGGAGCGAAAGGTGACGCGATTACTTTCATTACTCCTCACGATGTTCGTGACTTTAAGCATATGCTTCGTGAGTTGAACCGTCAGGTTTCTTCTGCTCCTCTTCCTGAGTTTGAGAAGATTGTTGTTTCTCCCGCTGAAGAGCGCGATGAGCGCCGTGGCGATGGTCATAGAAGATTCGGTGGCGGTAGAGGTCATCGTGGCGGTCACGGCGGTGGACACCGTGGTGGCAGTCGCGGCGGCTTCAAGCCAAGAAGATTTAAGGGAAGAAGGTAGTTTAATCAACTTATTTTTTGATAATTAGTTGTTTATTTCCATTCTTGTATACTTCATAATTGACGTCTTCAATTTTTGTTTCGTAATTTGCGGAAAAATGTGAAATTGTAGAATTAAGATGTCTGCTTATTTTTCCTTGTCTGTTGTAAAGAGGGAATATTCTTGCCTCCTTGGCGACTCTTAGCATTTCTTCAATTGACTTTATATGGGTTTCATCAGTGAAATGTTCTTCAAACAGGAACAATAAATTTGCGCAGATGCAAAGGTCAAATGAGTCATTCTCAAATGGAATGTTTGGAAATTCGCCTGAAACGTACCTTCCCTCATTTTTTCCTTTTTCATAGTCCTGAAGGAAAAGTTCCATCGCGCTTAATCGGCGCTGTATTAATTCATTGGTGTCTTCTGAGTTTTTCACTGTAAAAAGGGATTTTTTGTTGTTGAATTTATCAATCATTTTTTGTGTGCTAATTCTTATTTTTTCTTCAATCTCAATCTTTGTCAGGGCGTATATTGGGTCTAATGAAGTGACTGCTTTTCTTCTTGTTGCCATTTCATAATTGAAGCTTGCAGGGCCGTCGGCGACGCTTAATATTTTTTTGTTCTTGTCGGATTCTTCAAAATTGAACATCC
Organism: uncultured Methanosarcinales archaeon; assembly: GCA_964572035.1. Taxonomy (GTDB): domain Archaea; phylum Nanobdellota; class Nanobdellia; order Woesearchaeales; family ARS49; genus CAZNDX01. The sequence goes on along the minus strand of CAZNDX010000001.1, from coordinate 154,556 downwards.
TAAAGTATTCATTCATGTTTCTGCCCCAAACGCAGATGCCGTCATTTTCTTTGAAGATCAAGGCGTCAGAATATTTTTCAGACAACGACTCTGAATGATATTTGACTTTTGTTTTGCCTAAAACAGTCCAGCCTCGTTTCATCAAAGACTCGACTCTTTTGGATTCGCCAGACACTACCAATAAGAATTTTGCGTTGTTCTTTTTAGCATATTCGTGCCTGATTTGGTCTAGTTTGGATGAGAGTCCGAGGTTTCTGTAATCTGGCAAAACTACCAGCCTTGAAAACAAACCTATGGGGCTTTCCTCTGGAAGTGAAAATTGTTCAAAAATCGCTTTATCAATCAGCTCGTCAATGGAGTTGACTATGTTTAGTCGTGCGGAGGCAACAATTCTTTTCTCATCTTCAACAACAAAATGAATGGCTGTTTCATCCTGCTTGTCGGTCCAGCCGTTTGGAAAAAGTTTTCTGTTTACAAGGTCGCTTCTGCTGGAATTTTCCCAAGCGTCAACTCTGAGATTGTAAATTTCTTCAAGTCTTTCTCTGTCGTCTAATAATTTTGGCGATAAGCTCATGTCAATATTGTCAACACTGAAATTTCAAGCCTCTGGGGGGAGTTGCACCCCCGACCTTCGGTTTTTTCTAACATTTCTGCCGTACGAAACCGACGCTATGCTACTAAGCTACAGAGGCGCGAGACCCGCGGGGTTCCAAAGGGGACGGCGGTTGAGTCCCCTTTACGCAGGTGTTATTATTTTAGTTTCTCCAAAAGTTTTTCCTTAGTTTGAAATTGCTTTTGGCATTCGCGGCAGACTGGATGCATTTTTCCTTTGTCGTCTTTGACGTAGCTTCCTATGATTTTTTTCAAAAACGTTTCTCCCAGCGTTTTGCCGCAAATGTCGCATTTCATATGGGTTATTCCCTTGTGTGTCTTTTATAAAGTTTTGTGCATAATCTTTTTAAACAGCCTGTTCTCGCTCTGGTGTATGGATAAGAAAAAGGTCGCGGTATCGTTGTTTATTCTGTTTATTATGATATTTTCAGTGTTTGGTTTAGTCCTGTATTACGCCGTTCCTCCTCAGCCGCCGTTGGAATACAATGGTTTCAAGTTCACAGTTCTTCAGTCCGGTTTTCAGTCAGAGATTGGTGGTGTTGACCGCCAGTTTTTGTTTTTCCCGCAAGATATAGAATACATCTCATTATCGGATGAAGTTAAATCTGCTTTGAATCAGCCGGTTTGGACTGTTGCGTATAATCCTCAGGATGTTAGAAACTCTACTCTTGGTGAGGCGCAGTATTATTTGGAATTCCATTTGTCTGACAAAAGGACTATTGAGCGCGCTTTAACGAATGTGACTGTTGAGAGTTTGCCTCAGAAGTCCTGCGCTGATGCCACAGAGTCTCAACCAGTCGTTCTGATCGAGTTCGCCAACGAAACAGGTGTTTTTGTTGAGAATAATTGTGTTAGAATTTCATCTTTGAGTGATTTGGATTTGGTTCGCGGTGTTGAAAGAGTCATTTACCATGTTCTTGGTGTTATGAAATGAGCGAGAAGAACGCGACTGTTTTTTACGTTATTGCTGGAATCGTGGTTTTGGTGATTTTCGGCGTTATTTTCAATTTGGATTATTTTATTGATGACACTCCTAAAATTCAATCAGTGGAGTACAATTATTTCACTTTTTACAACATTAGCGGTTTTTGGGAGACTGATATTGTTCTTGACAGGCAGGTTTATCGTGGAACTTTCCGTTTCAATCCCTATGAAGTGGAAGGCATCCCGATCGAGGGCAATTTATCCCTTGCGTTTAACAAGCCTCCTTTGTTCATAACTTTTAATCCGAATTCTCCTCAGGAGACTTTCAAGTATCAGGCGTTGGCGACTACTGAGCTTTCTTTGCATTTGGTTAAAGCTCTAAACATCTCTGTTGAGGGCGCTTGCACAGTTAATGAGACTGACGCCTGCATTGACCGTCCTGTTGTGACTTGTGACACTCCTAACGCGAGCGTGATTTACATTGTTTCAGAAGGCGAGCCGAAGATTGTTTTGGACAACCGTTGCATTACTCTTTACGGTTCTGAGTTTGGCTTGGTGAAGTCCGTTGATCGTATGCTCTATCAATGGTATAATATAATTAATTAAATCTCTTCAAATTTATCCGTCCACGTTACGAGTTTTACCCCGCCTCCGGATTTCAAAATCGCGGACAATATCGCCATATGCAGGTTTCCGCTTCCAGAAGTTAAATTGACGCCGACTTCTCCAAATATTGTTCCAAATTCTTTTTGAAGTTGACTTATTATCGTTCCTATCGGTTGCTTTTCATCGATAGAAATAAATTTCATGTTTTGTTTTAGTTCCAAGTTTTCTCCCGCGAACGCCGGTCCAACTAACAAAACTCTTTCCCATTCGGTCATGCTTGCGAGTTTGAACACTGTTTGCCAGGTTCCTTTTCCTTCCCCGAGCGCCGCGATTAGAATTGCCATAATGTCTGCCTCTTTTCTCCTTATTTAAAGATGTAGCAACTCTTTTATACAATTATTTCATCTGTTGTTGTATGATTTCCATTTATTGTTCTGAGACGTTGGATGGTGTTGCCGCTGCGGCTATTGTTTTGAGGCATGCTAATTTGATGAAGTTGCCTGCGCATTTTGGCGGTTTTTTGAATCCTCAGGATTTATCCGCTGGTCTTGATGACCTTTCTTCTGAAGAAAACAAGTTGTTGTTTGTTGTTGATGTTTCGGTTCCTCCGATTAATGCTTCGCAGATTGATAAAATCGCCCAAAAGAATAAACTTGTTTATTGGAATTCTCCTGATGTTAATTCCGTTGTTGTCCCTTCAAGACTTTTTGATGGTGCGAAGGACAATAAGTGTGCCGCCGAGCTTGCTTATGAGCGTTTTTTACCGAGAGATTCCGTGGCGAGAGAGCTTGCCCAGATGGCGCATCAGATTAAGTTTTGGCAGTT
>CAZNDX010000001.1:33299-151489 GCA_964572035.1 uncultured Methanosarcinales archaeon | reverse complement strand
ATTCCGTGGCGAGAGAGCTTGCCCAGATGGCGCATCAGATTAAGTTTTGGCAGTTGTCTGATGAGCGCGCGATGAAGCTGTCCAATCTTATCGCCGCGCAGTATGACGCGTTTGAGCTTTTGCAGTCTTTGGCGAAGGGTGTTTTGTGGAATGATAAGTTTGAGCGTTTCCACGAGGAGTATGAGAAAAAGAAATCTGCCGCTTTTGATGAGATGATGAAATCTCTCGTTATAAAATCATATTTGAACCATCGTTTTGGCTTTGTGTTGGTGCCTGTTCTTTTGCCTTCAGCTACCGCTGCTCAGCGTGTTCTTGACGCTCACGCGGGTGTTGATGTTTCTGTAGTTTTGTTTAAGGATGGCCGTGTCGCGTTTAGAAGGCGTGATTCTGTTGATTTGAATTTGTCCGAGATTGCCCAAGTTTTTGGCGGTGGTGGTAAGGAGTTCGCCTCTGGCGCAAAGCTTTCAATGTCTGTTACTAAGGATTCTTTTGATGATGCTGTTTTTTATATTGACCAGGCTTTGAAGAATTATTTTGTGAGAGTGTGAAATGTTTGAGCTGATGGAATTTGTTGATGTCATTGTGATGACTTTGGCAGTTGGGTTTATTTTTATGGACTTGTTCGTTCCTCCTGGCTCGAAATTCGACAAGAAAGCGTTGTTGTTCGCGATCCTCGTCACAGCTCCCGCGATTGTTTTTCACGAGCTTGGCCATAAATTAATTGCCCTCGCGTTTGGTTATACTGCGACGTTTCACGCCGCGTATATTTGGCTCGCGATTGGAGTTGTTTTAAAATTGTTGAGAACTGGTTTTATTTTCTTTGTTCCGGGTTATGTTAGTATTGGTGGCGCCGCTGTTGCGGGTTTGCCTATGGCCGCCACAGCGCTTGCGGGTCCCGCTATTAACGCAATTTTGTTTTTGACTGCGTTGGGTGTTTTAAAATATTCAAAGCCAAAGGGGAAAATGGCTATGTTTTGGATTGTGACTAAGCAGATTAATGGCTTTTTGTTTGTTTTTAATATGCTTCCAATTCCTTTGTTTGACGGATTCAAGGTTTACTCTGGTCTTTACCAGTGGTTTGTGGCATAGATAAGTTTAAAAATCACCGCTGGTGGGTTTTGTTTCTATGAAGTCATTGCTATTGAAGGCGTATGATGTGCATTATAAGAAACTCCTTGTATTCAGTCTTTTAATTCTGTTTTTGTCTATAGGAAGCATTGGTTACAAGTTCGCCACGACTGGTGAATTTTTCCATGCGGGCGTTTCCCTGAAGGGAGGTATTACTCTTACGGCTCCGATTTCTGAAGCTGTTGATGTTTCTGCTTTGGAGTCTGCTATCAAGTCCGCGAATTCTCAAGCTGACGTTGTCGCGCGTGAAATAACTACTAATAATGTGCCTTCCTCTATTATAGTGGAGGCGAGTGATATTTCTCAGGAAGCTCTTGTTTCCGCCGTGTCCGATTTTGGCATTCAATTAAACCCTGACACTTACAGCATTGAAAGTGTTGGCAGTGCGCTTGGAAGCCAATTCTTGCGCCAGATGTTTGTAGCGCTGCTTCTCGCTTTTGTCGCGATGGCGATTGTTGTCCTTATTACTTTCCGTTCTTTGCTTCCTTCATCTTTCGTTGTTCTTGCGGCTTTTTCAGATATTGTCAGCACGTTGGCCGTTGTTAACTTCCTTGATATGCGTCTTGGAACCGCGGGTATTGCTGCGTTTTTGATGCTTATTGGCTTTAGCGTTGATACTGATATTCTTTTGACCACTAAGGTTCTCAAGCGAAAGGGCGAGGGCGGTTCTGTTTTCGAGCGTATAGTCGAGGCGATGAAGACCGGTGTAACTATGTCAACTTGCGCTCTTGTCGCGGCCACCGTTGGAGCGATTTTCACGAACTCAGAGGTTATGCGTCAGATTATGATTATTGTCGCTATTGGAACTGCGTTTGATTTAATTTACACTTGGTTCCAGAACGCGGGCATTTTAAGATGGTATTTGGATAGAAAGGAGAGGCAGAATGTCAAAGCTTAAGAAAATTTTCCTGAACTTCAAGGTAATTGTTCTTATTATCGCATTAGTTTTGGCTTTTGTCGCCATTTCTCCAAATCCTTGGAATGAGGGTGTTGTGATTAAGGGTGTTACGTCAAACAGTAGCGCCGCTGCTGCAGGTATTGAAGTTTCTCAGAAAGGGTCTCCTATGAGTCGCGAGATGATTTTGGCGATTAATGGAAGGCCGATAGGTTCGTTGTCAGATTATCAGGCGGCTGTTGACGCCATAACTCCAAATTCTTCTGTTATGGTGAAGACTTCTGAGGGAACGTACACTCTTCTGGCTCGTCCTTTGGTGAAAGAAACTGTTCTTAACGAGACTGAGCTTGTCACGGTTAACGAGACTGCCGAGGTTAATGGAACTAACCAGACTGTTCAGAGGCAGGTTGAGCGGCCAAAAGTTCTAAGAGAAACCATTGGTGTTGAGCCTCTTGGTTTTGTTGTTGATAACGCGCCTCAGAATAATTTGAAGAAGGGTCTTGATTTGCAGGGCGGTACTAGGGTTGTTCTTGCGCCTGAAACTGCCGTTCCTCAGGAGACTTTGGATTTGGTTGTTGATTCTTTGACTGAAAGATTGAACGTTTATGGTTTGAGTGATGTTGTTGTTCGTCAGGTTTCTGACCGTCCTGGCTTTTTGGGCGAAGGCAACCGTTTTGTTGTTGTTGAAATTGCGGGAGCTTCCGAGGAGGAAGTTACTGATTTGTTGTCTAAACAGGGTAAGTTTGAGGCGAGAATCGCTAACCAGACTGTGTTTAGCGGTGGAAATGATATTACTTATGTTTGTAAGACTGCTCAGTGCTCCGGTCTTGATCCAAATAGGGGTTGTGGAACTATTGAGGGTGGCTGGGCTTGTTCATTTATGTTTTCAATAACTCTTGATCCAGTTGCCGCTCAGCGTCAGGCGGATGCTACGAGACAGCTTTCTGTTGTTGGTGAGTCATTGTCAGAACCTTTAATCTTGTATCTTGATGACCAGGAAGTTGACAGTTTGAGCATTGCTGCGAGTTTGCGAGGTCGCGCTGTTACTGATATTGCGATTACCGGTGGCGGTGAAGGTCTTTCCCAGCAGGCTGCTGTTGAGGATACTTTGAACAATATGAAACGTCTTCAAACAATTTTAATCACGGGAAGTCTTCCTGTGAAGCTTGAAATTGTCAGAATTGACCACATTTCTCCAACTCTTGGAAAGGAGTTCCTGAAGAACGCGACTTGGGTCGGGTTGTTTTCAATTTTGGGTGTTGTGGCTTTGCTTTTGCTTGTCTACAGAAAGATTCAGATTGCGATTCCAATTCTTCTCACTGCTTTATTTGAGATTTTCTTGACTTTTGGTATTGCCGCTTTGGTTGGCCAAAATATTGACCTTGCTTATATTGCGGGTATTGTCCTTGCGGTCGGCACTGGAGTTAATGACCAGATTATCATTACTGATGAGGCGCTGAGCGGTAAGGCATCTGATGTTTCTCGCAGTTGGAAGGAGAAGATGAAGCGGGCTTTCGGTATTATTTTTAGCGCGTTCTTTACAACTACCTTCGCGATGGGCGCATTGTTGTTCGTTGGCGCGGGCCTTTTGAAGGGTTTCGCTATCGCGACTATTTTGACTTTGGTTTGTGGTGTTTTCATCACGCGTCCTGCGTTTGGCGCGATTGTTGGAGTTTTGCTTGAGAAATGAAGGGAGCGGTTTGGCTGGTCATTTTGTCTACGATTTTGACCACTGCTGCTCAATTGTTTTACAAGATTGGCGCGTCTCGTTTGCCTGAGATTGTTTTCAATTGGCCTCTTGTTATTGGTTTTGTTCTTTATTGTCTTGCCGCGCTTCTTATTATTTGGGCGCTTCGTTTTGTTGAGTTGTCTGTTGTTTTTCCTCTTTTGGCGACGAGTTTTGTCTGGGTGTCTTTGATTTCAGTTTTCTTCCTTGGCGAGTCTCTTAGCCCGATCAATTGGTTTGGCGTTGTTCTTATCGCCTGCGGTGTTGCTGTCGTGGGGTGGAAGAGATGATTGCCGTGTTTTATGGTCTTATCGCCTCAATTTTAGGCGCGTTTGGAGCGTTATTTTTGAAAAAAGGCGCTGTTAAGCTTTCGGCCCGCCGTCCGTTTAATTTGTTCCTTGCTTTGGGCGGTGTGTTGTATGTTTTGACTACTGTGTTTTTTGTTCTTGGTCTTCGCCACGCGCAGCTTTCATTTTTGTTTCCTTTTACAGGTCTTCTTTACGCTTTTGCCGCTGTTCTTGGTTTGGTTATTTTGAAGGAGCGCTGGTCTGCTATGAAGACTCTTGGTTTGGTTTTCATTTTGGCGGGTGTTGTTCTCGTTTCTTTAGGCAACATTTAAAACGTGAATTTATTTTGTAGGCTTTGTGAGAACTGAGCTTAACTTTTTGGAAACGCATTTTTTGGTCAGGGAGTTTAGCCAGTTGGTTGGCTCTCGTGTTAACAAGATTTACGAGTCTGACGGTGTTCTTGTGGCGTTTCATAAGGAGGGTCAGAAGAGGTTTTTGAGGATTACTCCGAAAGTTTTGTGGCTGACTGAAAAAAAGCCTGAAACGGACACGGTTTCCCATATGGTTTCCCGTTTGAGGAGTTTTTTGGAGGGGAAGCGTCTTGTTTCGGTTGAACAGCTTGGCTCTGAGCGCATTGTTAAATTTGTTTTTGAAACGAAAGAAGAGCGTTTTGTTTTGATTGTTGAGTTGTTTGGCAACGGCAATTTGGTTGTGGTTGATGGTGAGGGCAAGATTCTTCTTGCTCAGGAGGAGCGCGCTTGGCGTGACAGAGAGATTCGCAGAGGCTTAACGTATTCTCCTCCGCCTGCGAGAAAGGACTTGTTTAATCTTTCAGAGTCAGAGCTTCCTAAGGATGAAAAGGATATCGCGACTTTGGGTTTTGGAAAAGTTCTTGCGAAGGAGATTGTTGTTCGCGGGGGTTTTAATGGTTACAAAGAGATTCTTGCCGAAAAAGAAAGTCCTCGCCTTTATTCTGACGGGGAGCTTAGCCCTATAGTGCTTAAGCAGTATTCCGAGGATGGCGTTTCTTACAAAACTTTTTCAGAATTGATTGATGACCAGCTTAGCGAGACTATTAGAAAATTGCGTCTTGAGCGTGCGAGGGCTGGCTTTAATGAGAAGCGAAAGAAGATTGAGGAAGTTATTTTGGCGCAGACCAAGCAGCTTGAGAAAGTTGAGTCTGCCGCGTCAGATCTTCGCAGAAAGGGCGAGATTGTTTATGAGCGTTATCAGGAGTTTGAGGCTTTGCTTTTGGATTTGAGGCGTGCTCGAGAAAAGCTTTCTTGGAAGGAGATTCAGGAAAAGCTAAAGAATCATCCAATCGTAAAGGAAATTGACCCGAAAACGGGCGACATTATTCTTGAAGTTGAAGAAAAATAAGGTGACAGCTTAGCGGAGTTCCCCCGGAACGGAGTACAAGCCGCTACGGAAACCGGTTTAACTTCCAGGTTCGAATGAGTCTGGGTGGGACCCGGTCCCTATGGCCGTCTGAGTATATTTCCCTAATAGGTCATTTATAAACCTTTCTGTGTTTTGGCTATAATAATTCTTATAAAGCGTTTCTTTATGTTTTTGTTTGATGAAAAAGGAAGGTTTGAAGGAATTGCTTGACCCTCTTGCGAAGGAGCTCAATACTTGCGTTTTGCTTGATGGTTCTGTTTTTGGTTCTGTTCCTTTTTTTCAGGAAATGCGTTTGAAGAACGATAAGTCTGCTTGGTCTGATGTGAGTGGCGTGAAGTATTTTTCTTTTTCAGGTCCTGTTCAGTTTGTTGTTGGCCCGTTTAGGACAAATGATGTTTCTGCTTTTGATGAGGAGTTGGAGGAGCAGAGAAAGAAATTGCCTCTGTGGAATGATTCTAATCAGAAATTTTTGGATAGTTACGCGAATGTTTTTGTTTCAATGTATCGTCATCTTTTGGCGCAGGGTGTCGAGGTTAACCGTTTGCGTTTGCTGTTTGAATTTTCAAAGGAGGTTGGTGGCGCTCAGGAAGTTGATAGGGCGCTTAGCGCCTGCGCTCAGTTTGTTATGCGAAAATTCAAGTTGAGAAATGTTTTGATGTCGTATAAGGGCAAGGAAGTTCGCTTGTTTAACGTTTCTCCTGCTGAACTGCAGGCTGAGCAGCGTCTTATTTCGCATGTTAAGGGCGGAAAGTCTACCTGCACAGTTCAGAATTCTAAGACTGATTTTTTGTTTGATGGTATTGAGAAGCGTGATGAGCTTCCGAAAGTTATGGTTGGCTTCCCCCTTTCATCTTTTGGAGATCTTTCTGGGCATATGGTTGTTTACTCTGACGAGCCTGTTCAGTCGGAGCTGATTAATGATGTTGCGCAGGAGTTTGGCGTTGTTTGCGCGCGTTTGTTCGCTTTTGAGAAGGTTCAGAAGTCGGCTTCAGAGGATCCTTTGACTGGTCTCGCGAATCGCAGTTTGCTTCAACAGGAGCTTGACAAGGTTGTGCCTGAGCTGTCTTCCCGGCAGTTGCCCTTCAGTGTTTTTATTTCTGATATTGATAATTTCAAGAAATATAATGACACAAAAGGTCATCCTGAAGGTGACCGTTTGTTGAAGTCTGTTGCTGATGTTATGCGGCTTTGCGCTCCGAAAAATTCTGTGTGCTGCCGTTATGGTGGTGAGGAGTTTGTTATGGCTCTTCCTGGTCTTGACCAAAATGCTGCGAAGGAAGTTGCTGAGAAGTTCAGAAAAGAAATTGAGAAGGTGTGCGAGACTACTGTTAGTGTCGGTGTTATGACTTGCGCGAATAGTTCTGTTTCGTGGAATATGTGCGTGAGAGAAGCAGACAGGGCTTTGTATCGAGCGAAGCACCTTGGCAAGAATCGTGTTATTGCTTTCTTGATGCTTGACAAATCTCTGGGTGTTATTGACGTTTAAATTCAGTTAAGAAGTCTTTATCTCTACTATGTCTCTGTGTTTTAGTTCGTGGTCCCTTCCGATTTTTCGTTTCGCTCTCACATCTATTGCCGCGACGAAGTTTTTGGCGAGGTCTGTGTGTACTTTGTTGGCGAAGTCTATTGCTGTGCTTTTTGGTGGTAATATGAAGCAGTCGGGGAGTATTCTTCCCTGGGAGTCTCCCAGTTTTCCTGTGCTTCCAGGGAATATCGCTATGCATTTTAACAAATCAAATACTGCGACATCAAGCGCTTGCTGCACTCCTGTGCTTCCAAATTTATCGAGGACATTTTTTTGTATGAATTCAAGCGCTTTTTGTTGTCCTGGAGTTAGGTTTCCTTTGATTGTGAATGTTTTGTCTCCGGGTGTGTAGCTGATTAGTCCTTTCATGTCTGCTTCTTTTAGTGCGAGTTCTGATTCCGCGCTGCACGGCACGAATACGTAGTCTGGGAATTCTTTTTTGCACCGCTCGAGGTTTGTCGCTGCGAGTGGTATGTCCATTTTGTTCGCGACTATTAGCATTGGTTTTGTTATTTTTCGTATTCTTGTCGCGAGAGCGAGCAGTTGTTGGTCGTTCCAGTTTAGCGGGTTTTCCGGGTCTAGTTTTAATTCTCTTATTGCGCTGTTTACTATTTCTTCTGTGACTTTGAGTCCGCTTAATTGCTTCGCTAGCGCTTTGGCGGGGTCTTGGTTTTCTGTTTTTACTTGTCTCGCGAACTTTTCCCATCCTTTTGTTAGCAGTCCTGTTATCCAGAGGTCTAGTTCTACTTCTAGGAATTTTATGTCGAATGAGGGGTCGTGTGTTCCTGGTTCTCTTGGTTCTCCTTTTTCTGTTGTGCTTCCGCTCATGTCTACTACGTGTATGAACGCGTCCGCTTGTCTCAAATCATCTAGAAATTTGTTTCCCATTCCTTTGCCTTCGTGGGCTCCGGGAACCAGTCCTGCTACGTCGATTACTTCAACCGGTACGAATCGTGTTTCTCCTTTGATGAATCCTGTTCTTGGAGTGCTGACTGCTCCTAGTTCAGGTCCTACGTCTTTTACTCTTACGAATCCGAATCCTTTGTTTGGGTCGATTGTCGCGAATGGGTAGTTTGCGATGAGAACATTGGCCAGTGTTGTGGCTTTGAAGAATGTGCTTTTGCCGACGTTCGCTTTTCCGACTATTCCTATTATCATATTTTAACTTCTCAAGCTCTCTATTCTTAAAGTTTGCCGTACGCTATGTTTATATACGCTTTTGTCCTGTTTATTTTTATGGCGTTCCAGCAGCCGACCGAAAATCGTATTTTCCACCGTTTTGAAGGTAGAGAGGCTTCTGAGGTCGCGAAGTGGCTTGTTAACGCGAATGATGTTTTCAATTGGGGTCATGTTTATTTGATGCTTCACGATTGGCTTGTTGAGGAAGGTTGGGCTCCTGCTGATGATCCTGATTTTCCTGAGAAATATTATTTGATGCGCGATGTTCCTGGTTTTGGAAAGGAGATGTGGCTCAGGTGGCAGTGCGAGAAGGTTCCTGAGATGTATGACAAAGATGGTTCTGCCCCTTTTACTTACGCGATGGATATTGTTTGGCATTGCCTTGGCGTCGCCAGCGCTGAGGTTGGCTGGAAGGGGCAGAAGGTCAAAATGAATAAGGGCGAGATCGAGATTGAGTGCACTGCTTATGTTGTTATTGACAAGAAAAAGTTGTGGAAGGGCACGTGGGGCAAAGTGAAAGAGATGCTTTTGAAAAAGCAGATGAAAAAAGTTTATGATAAGCACAAAAAGACGGTTTATGAGGATGCTTATCGTTTGCGCGCTTTGCTTTCCAATTATTTGAAGATTGAGTCTTTCCAGAAGGAAAAGGAAGGGGCGGAGCCTTGGGGTAGAAGGTCGCTTGATTGACTGCCAAGTATAGACAAACGTTTTTAAAGGTCAATTGACATTTTTGGTGTATGCCAGATTTGCCGGGTCAGCTTATTCGTCATCGCGGTTTCTTTAATTATGAGGCGATTGTAAAAGCGATTAATGAGTGGTATTTGTATGAAGACATCAATTTCAATATTTCAGCTTACAAGTACAAGATTCCGAGTCCAATGGGTATGGATAAGGAAGTGAAGTTTAAGGGCGACAAAAAGCTTTCTGAGTACGTCAAAATGGGTATGGATGTTCGTCTTCAGGTTTTTGGAATGCGTGATGTTGAGCTTATTCAGGAAGGTCAAAAGTCTGTTGTTCAGGAAGGCCAGTTGAGGATTACAATTTCTCCGAAGATTGATTTTGACTGGCAGGGAAGGTATCAGGGCAATAAGTTCTATAAATGGCTCGGTGATATAATGCAAAAGAAGATTTTAAAATATAAGATTGGTGACTACTGGGAAGATATGGTGCTGTTGAAGGCTATGGAACTTGCGAAAACTATTAGAACCACAATCGGTCAAGAGGTAGTCTGATGGCTGAGAGGTTGATTGTTGTCGACAAGGACCGTTTGGAGTATGATGGCTTGTTTGATATTAAAGAGGTTCATAAGATTCTTCAGGATTGGGCCTCCGATAGGGGTTATTGGCTTGTTGAGAAGATTCATTCTGAAACCACGCGTCCTGAAGGCAAAATTATCGACTTGGTTTTGGAGCCGTTCAGGAAAGTTTCTGATTACGTGAAATATCTTGTCAAGATTCGCGTTCAATTTTCAAATGTTAAGGATGTTGTTGTTGAGCGTGACAATAAAAAGGTCAAAGTGCAGGAAGGAAAAGTTTCCGTCGTTATGACTGGTATTTTGGAGACTGATTATGAGCATCGCTGGGAGACCAAGCCTGTCTGGTACACCATTCGCGTGTTTATGGAAAAGTATGTTTTGTCTCCGTTTATTTCTCGCCACGAGTCAGAAATCAAGGATGATGTTGCTTCGCTGAAAAATAATCTTAAAGGATTCCTCAATCTATCTAAGTTTTGGTGATTACCAAAAGCTCCATTTTTGTTTTCTTGCTAATTTCACTAGTTCTTTTTCTAGCAGTTCTGAGTTAGGAAATTTTTTCTCGTCACGTCTGAATTCCGTGCTGTGGTGTCTCGCTCTTCCGTTTTTTGCGGTGTATTGGTGTTTTTTGTGGAGCAGTTCGTGGTACATTACGAAGTCAAGTAGCGTTTCATTTTCTAGAAGCATTTCGCTGAGGGATATCGTGTTTGTCGCGTATTCGTATGTTCCGACTCTTCTAATTCCGTTTGATAGTCTTAAGTTTGGCTGTTCCATTGCTCCAAAAAAGAATTTTTCATTCACTCTTTTGAAGCTTTGTTCAAGTATTGGGTGTGTTTGTGTTTTTGGGGCGACGTCTGATAAGTTTCGTAAAAAGTTGTGGTACAGGTCCATGTGTATAGTTTGTGTTTTTTTCTTGAATAACCTTATGAGAAGTTCCTGAACAAGTCCTTTTTGTATTTCTGGGCTTACGCCTTTCCAGTTTTTGCTGAGTGCGACGCTGATGTGTGTTCCTTTTCTTTTTATGTTGGCGTTGTATCCTCTGAATTTTCCGCTGTAAGTGATTTCGAATGTGTGCGGTTCTTTTTCTGGGAATAGTTCAAAGAATGAGTCTTTGAGTATTTTCATATCTGCAAGGGGTACCTTAATAGGCCTCCGACTTTTCCTATGTCGCGAAGTTGTGTTCCCTCGCGTGTTTCTATGCTGATGATGAATACTTCTGTGTTGAATGTTTTTGCGGTGATTTCGAATTGTTCTATTTTTTGTTCATCCATTGCTTCAGAAAGCAATAATGTCGCGACCGCTCCCATTTCAAGGGCTTTGAGCGTGTTCTTTTCTCCGTAGACTGCGAGGTCTGGGTTTCTTGCGAGTGTTTCGAGGAATCTGCCGACGAGTTTTTTCTCTTCCATTACTCCTTCTTTTGCGAGCACGTCCTCGCTTTTTTCAAGAAGTTCCTGTAGTCCGAAGTCTCCAGTGTATGACAGGTCTTTGATTCCTATTATTTTTTGGCGCAGTTCTGTTACTAACGCTCCTGAATCAACGAAGTCGTATTTTGTAGGTCCTGGTCCTCCAATCAAGATTCCTTTTAGTCCTTCTAGGTGGAAGAGTTGGTCTTTCATTATGTCTGCTATTTTTTTGAAGTGGTCGTTTCGAGCTATTTCTCTGTTTCTGGCGAATCTTACGCTTGATTGTCCTCCTGCTTTGAATTTTCCGGGGACGTGCGAGTGTGCCGTGATTAATGGTATGATTGTTTTTCCTTTGAGTAGCGCGATTGTTGCGTCTCGTGAGTCTATGACTAGCATTCCGAAGATGTCTTTGGATTCTAGCATCGCGCGAAGTATGTCCAGTTGGAAGTTTTTGTCGCACCTGTAAATTCGCGTGTTGATAGGTATTGGGGGCTCTACGCTCCAGACTCTGACGTCTGACCTTCCTTCTTGTGAAGCTACGTTTCCTGAGAAGATTGCGAGCCCGTTCTTTGGTGTCGCCTTGAACAGCCTTAGATGCTGTATCATTCGTTCTAAGGCGTCTATTACGTTGTTTCTTGTGCTTGTGCTTTTGATGTTGCTTGCCGTTCCCTGTTCCTGCTGTAGATGTTGTATGATTTTTGTGAGGTCGTATCCTGCGGGAATGTATACTGTGACGAATTCTGTGTGGCGGGCGCTATGAGAGTCTAGTTCTTTGATCGTTTTCTTTAGGTGAAACCTCTCATTTTCAGACATTTGCATAAGATTTCTTTCCGTTCCGTAACCTTTTTAAATACTTCGCATTTTTTGGACGATATGACTGAAGTTTCAAAGGGTATGGGGCCTGTAAAGCGTTTTGGAACTCGCTATGGTAGAACCAGCAGGTTGAAGCGCTCTAAGGTGGAGATTGAGCAAAGACGATATCACAAGTGTCCTTACTGTGGCAAGGAAGCTGTCAGAAGAAAGTCATACGGCGTCTGGGGTTGTGAGAAGTGTGACGCGGTTTTTACCGCTCGCGCTTACACTGTTGGGGAGAAGTTGAGTCTTACTCAGGAAGTTTCTAACTTCGTTGCTGACCTTCCAAAGTTTAAGATGGAAGAGCAGGAGAAGGAGGAATAAATGGTCAAATATACTTGTTTCATGTGTTCAAAGAAGATTTCTGAAGATATGATGGGCAAGAGGGTTCGATGCCCTTATTGTGGTAGCAAGATTTTGTACAAGGCCCGTTCTGTTACGACTAAAGTTAAGGCAGTTTAGAGATGGCTCAGAAAGACGCGAGTGAAAGTTTGCAGCGTTTGCAGTTGCTTGAGCAGAATTTGCAGCAAATCAATATGCAGCGTCAGCAGTTCTCATCTCAATTGTTTGAGGTTGAGGGCGCTTTGAAGGAGCTTGAGTCTTCTGAGGTTGCTTACAAGATTGTCGGTGGCGTTATGTTCGGCGTGAAAAAGGCCGAGCTTAAGTCCGATTTGGAAAGTAAGAAAGAGTTGTTTGAGCTTCGCGTTAAAACTTTGGAAAAGCAGGAATTGCAGTTGAGAGAGAAGTTTAAGAATTTGGAGAAAGAAATTAAGGAGTGAGATTATGGAAGTGATTGATCAGGTTTTGTTCGCTATTCAGGAGTTGACTGAGGATTCGCAGACTCCAAGACACGTTAAGGAGAAGCTTTCAGTTGCCGTTCGTGTTTTATCCGCTGATTCAGATTTGAAGATTAAACTCCATAAGGCGTTGAACGAGCTTGAAAGTTTGGCTGACGACTCTTCGATGCAGTCTTACACGAGAACTCAGATTTTCAATATTGTCAGTCTTCTTGAGAGCGCTTAAGATTTTTTGCCATGTATGCGTGAGGCACGTGCACTGAGTCTCCGTTTTCAAGAACGCAGTCGAGCAATCTTATTTTGGTGAGTTTTCCGCTTGCCATTCCGATTTTGATTTGTTTTCCTTGAATTTTCTTGAGTTTTCCTCTAATAAACAATCCAATTATTATGTTTGGTATCGCGTCTCGAACTGCGACAAAAAGAGTGCCCAAAATAACAACCCCAATTAAGATTCCTGCTATGCTTACCGCTATTATCGCGAGTCCTAGTCGTTCAAGAACGAAGAGAATTGTTCCTATCGCGATTAGTATTTCAGCGAGTAGCGCTATTCCGTTTGTTAGCGGAGGAAGTCCTGCGGCTTTCAGTATGGCGTCTAGTTCTGTTTCGTGAAATATTCTTTTTACTATTTTTCCTGTCAGTTTTGCGATTATGAACCCTACTAGCAGTATTACGATTATTGATAGAAAGCTGCCGAGGTATTCTGTCGCTGTCGCAAGCCAGTCCATATGATTTATTCCGCGTGTACGGGTTATAAAGGTTTTTATATGACGTGATTGAATGTTGGAGTATGGACGAGCTCGCGAAGATTAAGGATTTGGAAGACCAGATGTCCAAGGCGAAGTACAACAAGGCTTCTGAGCACTGGTTTGGTTTGATGAAGAGCCAGATAGCGAAGCTTCGCGAGAAGATTGAGAAAAAATCCGCCGGTAAAGGCGGAGGGGAGGGTTTCGCTGTCAAGAAGACCGGCAACGCGACTGTTATTTTGGTTGGTTTTCCCAGTGTTGGTAAGTCTACTTTGCTTAATGCTTTGGCGGGCACTGAGTCGAAGACTGCCGCTTATGAGTTTACTACTTTGGATTGTATTCCTGGAACGCTTAATTATCGTCACGCGAAAATTCAGATTCTTGACGTTCCGGGTATTATTAGCGGCGCGGCGTTTGGTCGTGGCCGTGGCCGTGAAGTTTTGGCGATGGCTAGAAACGCGGATTTGGTTATGTTCGTTGTTGACGCTTTGCATCCTGAGCATTTTCCCGCGCTTCAGAAGGAAGTTTATGACGTTGGTATTCGAGTTAATGAGGAAAAGCCTGACGTTAAGATTGTGAAGAAGGCGAAGGACGGAATCAGTTTGCATTCAACTTTGCCTCTTACCAAAGTTAGCAAGGACACTCTTGTCGCTATTCTTAAGGATCATAAGATTATGAACGCTGATGTTGTTATTCGTTCTGATATTACGATGGATCAGTTTATTGACTGTATTGGAGCGAATCGTAAGTATGTTAGGGCGATTACTTGTGTCAGCAAGGCCGATTTGCTCGATGAGAAGGGTAAAAAGAAGCTCCTTGAATTGTTGCCTCATCCTGTTTTTGTCAGTGCTGAGAAAAAATACGGCATTGAAAGGTTGAAGGAGAAAATTTTTGATTCTTTGAAGTTTGTCAGGATTTATTTGAAGCAGGTTAACAAGAAGCCTGATATGGATGAGCCACTTATCGTTACCCATCCTGCGACTTTGAGAAATGTTTGTGAGAAGATTCATCGTGATTTTGTAAAGAAGTTCAAATTCGCGAGGGTTTGGGGCAAGGGCGCCAAGTTTCCTGGTCAGCAGTTTAGAAATCTTGAGAAGCAGCTTGAAGACGGCGATATTGTTGAGATTCACGTGAGTTAAGTTTTTATTCTGTTGAGCTTTTTTGATGTATATGAAAAAGAGGCCGTGTTTGTTGCTGTTAGTACTGATAGCGTGCCAGCCTGCTGAAGTGGATGTTTCTTCGGAAACGCCTGTGCCTTCGATTGAATCTCCGGCCGCAGTTGAAAGGAATTTAATTCCAAATGTTCCAAATGTGGTTATTGAGTCTAAGATTGGCCCTTTTTTGTTCGCTGGTTCGGGGGCGATTGAGGATCGTTTTGGTTTTGTTCCTGTTGACCGTTATGACTCGAGGTACCAGTTGGATGATTTGTCAGTTCTTGTCCATGTTTTTGAGTTTTCCGATAGGGACTTGCTTGACGCCG
The DNA here is from genome assembly GCA_964572035.1 of uncultured Methanosarcinales archaeon. Taxonomy (GTDB): domain Archaea; phylum Nanobdellota; class Nanobdellia; order Woesearchaeales; family ARS49; genus CAZNDX01. The sequence goes on along the minus strand of CAZNDX010000001.1, from coordinate 136,821 downwards.
TTTTGAGATTCGCGTTTTTTGACATAGTTACAAAGGGCGGCGCGTTTCATGATGGGAGCGCTCTTGCCTCTTTTTTGAGTGATGACGACCATAGAATAGTGATTTGGTCGAGTGAAACTTCTCTTGTTTATGTTGAGACTATGGCTCCTTTCGTCGCGACTGATGTTGTTGACGGTTATCTTGTCAAGTATCCTTCTGATTTGGTTTTGAATCAGTGTTTTGATTCAGATGGTGATAATCATTTTTCTAAGGGCGAGACGAATTTGGTTTCAATTGGATCTTCCACTGTTGGCTGGATTGATGTTTGTCTCAGGGATTTTCCGGCTTTTAAAAATGGGCAGTACAAGTCAAGCAAGGGTTTGAGTGTCGATGATGGTTTGCTTGAAGGTCGCTGTGGTCTTGATCAGAATAAGCCGGGCTATGTTTTTGAGTATTCTTGTCACAAGGGTTGTGTTGACGGCGCCTGTCAGTTAAAGTGATTTGATGTAGTTTGATTTTGGAATTTTTTTCTGTTTCGCGAGTTTGTCAAACGCTTTGTCAAATCCGCTTCCGTACTGCGCTGCCCTTTTTTCTCGCCAAGCGATTTCGTGAGGAAGTCCCAATTCTTCCGCTATTTCGCGAAGTATTGCTTTTTTGTGTCCTTTTTTGATTTTTTCTTCGCCAGGTATGCCCATCGCAGAGATTATGAGTTCGTCGTCAAGGAATGGGCAGAGTACGCGAATTCCGAGTTCTTTTGCGAGCGCGTAATCTCTTGTCAAGTCTCGCTGATACATTGATTTTAATCCTTGCCAGCACTCCGCGTTCACATCTTCAACTTTTTCGTGGCGTTGGTATCCTGCGAATATTTCCTCGCTTCCAAGCCCTCCAAAAAATAGAGTTACTCCGTCTTTTTTGGCCACTTCAGCGCACGCATAAACTACGCTTCCAACTCCTACGTTTACCACATCAGGTTTCTCAAATATTTTTTTTGTTTTTCGCGCTATTTCCTCTACTTCTTCAAATGAAAACACTTTGTATTTCCAGGCTAGGTCGAATTGTTTTGTAAATTCGCGTGCTCCTTCAAGGTCTTTGCTTTCTTTGATTCCGACTGAGTAGCAGGTAAAATCTGCTCCCAGCTTGTTTAAAACAAAAGCGATTAATGAGCTGTCAACCCCTCCTGATAGGAAGACTCCGAATTTTTCGTTTGGAATTCTTTTTTTGATGGCTTTAATTATGGCTTCTTCAACTTGTTTTTTGTTGGTTGGTTTGACTTTTTTGCTAAGCTGGTCAACGTGCTCTTTCCAGTCGTTTTCAGAAAAGAGCTCTCCTTTCTCAAATTTCTCAATCATATGCTAGTTTTCCCGCAATACTTTTAAAAATCTTGTGCGTAATAGATGGAATATGAAAAAACAGTTGAATAAGTCTGATGTCGAGCCGTTTAGTGCTCAGATTCAAAAAAGTTACAATGTTTCTGATTTTTTTTCAAAAAAAGACCGCGTGGTTCTTGTGGAAGAAAACAATCTCAAATATTTGACTAAAGACAATGTTCCTGTTTTTTTCTTTGACGGAGAAGTTCTTGTTCCGACTTTGAAATTAATTTTGCAGTCTCCGCTTGGCAAGGTTGTTGTTGTAGATATGGGAGCTGTTAAGTTTGTCGCGAGTGGCGCGGATGTTATGCGCCCCGGCATTGTTGAGTTCGATGCTTCCATAGAAAAAGATGATATTGTTGTGGTTGTTGACCAAAAAAACAAAAAGCCGTTGTGTGTCGCCAAAGCGTTAATGTCTGCGAAAGAGTTGTCTGAAACAAAAACCGGCAAGGCGTTGAAATCCTTGCATCACGTCGGCGACCAGATTTGGAATCTTCAGTGAACTTCCAGTAGTCTTCTTGCTTTTGGCACGTGGTTTAGTATTTTTCCTTCTTTGTATTTTCCTGTTCCGAAATAGTCGCCTTCGCATTTGATTATGACGTGTCCGTTAAAATCTCCGCTAATTTCCAAGTCTTGTCCTTTCATCCATTCTGCTCTTTGCTCTTTGTCTACTTCGCATACATTTTTTGTCGCGACTGGTCCGATTAGTTGACTTCCTTCTATTGAGAGTCTTATTTGGTTTTTTTCCAGTCGGTATTCCGCGATGTAAAGACCCAGATTGTTGATTCGCATTCCTTCAAGATTTGCCTTTGCCAAGTCTTTGGTGATGATGTAAATGTTGTCTTTGCCTCGTATGAATCCGTGTTCCTTGAAGTCTGTAGGAACTGCTCCGTATTGCTCGACTAGTCTTTCGATTAGTTCTTTGACGAGTTTGCTGTTTAGGATTTCGTAGTTGGTTTTCATATTCCCCACATTGGGTTGCCGTGCCTCATTATGTCGGCGATTTCTTTTAGCAGGTTTTTTTGGTCGTCTGTTAAGTGTTCTTTATGTTCTTTGTATATTCTGAAGTGTGATTCTGGTATTGCGCTGTAGAGTATGTCTCCTTCGTTTACTTGTCGTCCTATTGTTATTCCTGGGAAGCTTGCGGCGACTTGTTTTCCTTTTTCCGCGCTTTCAACGTTTTTTTGCTCAAGTTGTATTCCTTTTACGCTTCCCACATCTTTTCCTTTATTGTCAATCAAAGGTGTGTTTGCGTTGAGTGTTCCTGATAATACTTCCACTCCACAGATTGCGGGATTGTTTTGTCTGAATACGTATCCGCGTAATATTTCGATTTTGCATGGCTTCACTAGAGCATCCAGTTCTCCGGCCTGCATTTGTTTTTGTTTTGAGAGTTTCCACGCTTCGTAGTCTTCTATGAGTCTGTAGATTATGTCGTTTGTTATGATGTGCGCGCTGGTTGTGAATTCCGGTTTTGGTATGTTAAATCCAAGTATTACTCCGTGGAGTGCGTCCCCTTGCGCTATTGCCTCGGCGTCGGATATGTCTTTTTTGGTTATTGGTCCGATGCTGCTTTTTCTGATTGGTATCTGTTTTTCTTTGAGTAGCAACGTCAACGCTTCAAGGCTTCCTAGTGAGTCCGCTTTGATTATGATTCCGTCGAGTCCGTTTTGTATGAGGACTTCGCCAACTTCTTGCGTGAGTTCCGCTTTGGCCGCTTTCAAGTCTCCTGATAATATTGGCATTCCTGCGACTGCGTTTTCCGCTCCCGGCGCTACAATGCGAACCCCGCTTGCCGCGGTGATTGTTTTGACTGTTTTGAATTTTGTTTTCTTCTCTCGAAGTTCTGACGCGCCTTCCGGCAGTAGCAATGCCTTTACTTTTGTTTGTACTGGCTCATCAAGTGTTCCTACTATGATGCTGTCGCCCTGTGTTAGGCTTCCGTCATAGATTATCGCGTCCAGGACTGTGCCCAATCCTTTTTGTTCTTTGACTTCCAGAATGGTTCCTTTTGCTGGTCCGCCTTCCTCTATTTTCAAATTGTTTTCCAGATATTTTTGGGCGAGGGCGGTCAGCATCATTATTAGTTCAGGTATTCCTTCTCCTGTTTTTGCCGATACTGGAACCATTGCTGCTTGTTTTGTGTAGTCTCCCACTCTGTCGAATCTGTCCGCCTGTATTCCGAGTTCGTAGATTTGCGAGACGAGTTCGTAGAATTTTGTTTCAAAGGCGCGCTGTACTTCCGGTCTTTGTTTGTTTATGTCTGAGAGAACTGTTTTGTCCTGTTGCTTCCATCCGTTTATCAGGTCGATTTTGTTCGCGGCGATTATGAATGGCGTTTTGTATTGTTTTAGAATTTCTATGCTTTCTTTGGTTTGGGGCATCAGTCCTTCGTTGATGTCGATGACAAGGATTGCGATGTCCGCGAGGTTTCCTCCTCTTTTTCTGAGTGACGTAAAAGCGGCGTGTCCGGGCGTGTCAATGAAAAGTAATCCGGGTATTGTTATCTTCAATTTTAATTGTTCAAGAAGTGGACCACAGACTTGCTTTATGGTGCCCAACGGAATTATGCTTGCTCCAATTGCTTGGGTGATTCCCCCTGCCTCTCGTGCGGCTGTGGCCGTGCCTCTTATAGTGTCAAGTAGGCTGGTTTTTCCGTGGTCTACGTGACCCATTACTGCGACGATCGGCTGTCTTATCATATGGAAAGTGTCTTTTGAAGGGTATTAAATATCTTTGGGCGTTGGCCGTTTTGCTACTCTCCAATGCTAACAAGAGCGTAACCTTTAAATAGGGGTCATACTCCAAGAGTGGTAACAAACCACATTTGGGGGGAATTTAGAAATGAAAGCATTGAAAACGTTGTTTGTCGGCTTGTTGCTTGTACTTTCAATGGTCACAACTGCCGCAGCGCAGGACTCAACTGTCCCTGTGCAAATAGTTAGTGCAGAAATAGACAACACTGATATCTATGCGAACGGTAAAAACGTTCTTGACATAGAAAGAGACGAAAAATTCACGCTTAAACTCGAAATGATTTCAAGCGCTGATGTTGATGATGTTGAAGTTCGTGCCTTTATCTCAGGCTACGAGTACAGCGATGTATCAGACATCTCAGCTCGCGCGGGTCCTTTCGACTTCAGCAAGGATGTTACGTATGTGAAAAAGCTCACCTTGAGCCTTCCAAACGACCTTCCTGTTGATGACTACAAGCTTCGCGTTTTCGTTGCGGATCGCTTCGGAAACGAGAGAGTTTACAGATATGATTTGAGTATCAGCACTGAACGTCACGATGTTCGTGTTGATGATGTTATCTTGAGCCCTGGCAGCACTGTTGAAGCGGGTCAGGCTCTTTTGGCAACTGTTCGCCTTGAAAACTTCGGCGAAAAAGACCAGGATGACGTAAAGGTAACCGTAAGCATTCCACAGCTTGCAGTTTCAGGTTCAGCGTATATCGAAGAGGTAGAAGCTGACGAAACAGAGCAGACTGAGGAAATGTTCCTAAGATTGCCAAAATGCGCTGAAGCCGGTCAATACGAGCTTCACGTGAAAGCCGAATACAACAACGGCCGTGACTTCTCAGAGAAGACAATGGTTGTTACTGTATTAGAGAATGATGCTTGCGAAGTTGCGGCTCCAGTTATAGTGGTTGAGAACAACTCAACCATGACTGAAGCAACAGCTCAGCCAAGCTCACCAAGCAAGGTTCGTGCGGCGCTTGAGATTGTCCTTTTGGTCCTTCTCGCGTTGCTAGTAATCGTTGGTTTGGTAATCGGCTTTTCCCGCATGCGCGCGGAAGAGTAATTTTTTTTCTTCCCCCCATTTTTTTCTCTTTATTCTTATTCATTTTTAATGGCGATATCTTTTTATAACTTCTACTTTCTAAATGGCTCATAATGGCGTCTGATAAGGAGATTAAGGAGCAGATTCGCGCTGATGCGAGCAGGAATCCTGAGGTGTTTTTCCCTGTTAAAACGCTGAAGAGCAAGGGTTTCGCGCGCCATCAGTGCGAGAAGTGTAAACGCTTTTTCTGGGTTACAAAGCCGTCTAAAGTGTGCGGCGACCCTGCCTGTAGCGGCGGTTTCCGTTTTATTGGCGATTCTCCAGCCAAGAAAAAGCTTGATTATATTCAGGTTTGGAAGGAATATTCCAAGATTCACCAGAAACTTGGCTATACGCCGATTGCGAGGTACCCTGTCATTGCGAGGTGGAACCCCACTACTGACTTTACAATTGCGTCTATCGCTGCGTTCCAGCCGTTTGTTGTTTCTGGCGAGGTTTCCCCACCTGCTAACCCGCTGGTTATTCCTCAAATGTGCTTGCGTTTTCCCGATATTGACAATGTTGGAATCACAGGTCATCATGTTGCTTTTGTTATGATGGGTGAGCACGGGTTCTTTTCTCCAAAAGAGTATAATCCTGACAAATACATTAGCGACCACTTGACTTGGCTTCACGAGGGTATGGGTTTGCCTTTTGATGAGCTTACTATTCACGAGGACGTTTGGGCTGGTGGTGGCAACTGCGGTCCGTGTATGGAATTTTTCTCCAGAGGTCTTGAGATTTCTAACCAAGTTTACATGCAGTATGAGATTACAAAGCAGGGAATTCAAGATTTGAAAATTAAGGTTCTTGATATGGGCCAGGGTATGGAGCGCGCCGCGTGGTTCACTCAGGGCGCGGCTTCTGTTTATGAGTGCACCTTCCCTTCCGTGATGAAGAAGTTGAGAGAAATTACTGGCGTGAAATACGATGAAGCGTTTATGAAAAGGTTCACTCCTCTTGCGCCTTATCTTAATACTGGCGAGGTTGAGGATATGGAGGGCGCTTGGAAGTTTGTCGCTAAAGCGCTCAATATGTCTGTTGAGCAATTGAAGGAAAAGATTCTTCCTCTTGCCGCTCTTTACGCTGTTGCCGAGCATTCAAGGGCTTTGCTTTTCGCTATTTCTGACGGCGGTCTGCCTTCAAATGTTGGCGGCATGTATAATTTGAGAGTTATTCTCCGTCGGGCTTTGGGCTTTATTGAGAAATACAAGTGGAGTCTTTCGTTGCCTGAGATTTGCAGATGGCACGCTGATTATTTGGAGCCGGTTTTCCCTGAAGTTTCTGAGAATCTTGATGAAGTTCGAGATATTTTGGAAGTTGAGAAGAAGAAGTATGAGGCGACCAAGCAGAAGACTGCGCAAATGCTTCCTAAGTTGCTTGAAAAGCAGCTTACTACTGATGACCTCATAACTTTGTATGACAGTCAAGGTATTGCTCCTGAGCTTATTCGTGATGAGGCTGCCAAGATTGGTAAAAAAATCGTTGTTCCTGATAATTTCTACGCGCTTGTAGCCGCGCGTCACGAGGAGAAGGAGCAGGAGCACGCGACTCAGCGCGAGGACAAGGTGCCTATTGGCAATATTTCGATTACGAAAGCTCTTTACTTTGACGATTATGAAAAATCAAAGTTCAAGGCGAAGGTTTTGGAAATTATTGATAAAAAATATGTTGTTCTTGATGAGACTGCGTTTTATCCGACGAGCGGAGGTCAACTGGCCGACCGTGGAACTCTAAATGGTTGTTCTGTTGTTGATGTTTTCAAGCAGGGTCCTTATGTTGTTCACGTTCTTGGTGAGCCTGCCAAGTTTTCCGCGGGAGATGTCGTTGATGGTGAGGTCGACTTTTCAAGAAGATTGCAGCTTGCCCAGCATCACACTTCTACACACATAGTTAACGCGGCTGCCAGAGTTGTCCTTGGCCAGCACTGCAATCAGGCTGGTGCGAAAAAGGATGTTGATAAGGCGCATATTGATATTACTCATTATGAATTGCCGACTGAGGAGCAGCTTGAGCGGATTGAAATTGAGTCAAACAAGATTGTGAAGAAGGGAATTAAGACTGAGTTGTCTTTTATGCCTCGTGAGCAGGCGGAAAAAACTTATGGAACTTTGATTTACCAAGGAGGTGTCGCTCCTGGTAAACTGTTGAGAATTGTCAATATTCCTGGTGTTGATGTTGAGGCGTGTGGTGGAACCCACCTGAAGAATACTTTGGAAGCGGGTAAAATAAAAATTCTCAAAGCGCAGAAAGTTAAGGACGGAATAGTGCGTATTGTTTTTGCCGCTGGAAAGGCGTCTGAAGTTTTGGAGAAGCAGGAGAAGGATGTTCTTGACAGGGCTGCCGTTATTTTGAAGTGTAATGTTCGCCAGATTCCTGCCCGAGCGAATGAGTTGTTTGAGCTTTGGAAGAAGGCGAAGAAGGCGAAGCAAAAGGGTCAGCCTTTGACTGATTTTACTCTTAAATCGACGGAAGAAACTAAAACGGATATTTTAGCGAAGACTGCTGAAATTTTGAAAACCCAGCCAGAAGTTGTCATTAAGACTTTGGAGCGTTTCCTCGCAGATATTGAGACTTTTAAGTAAAGTTCTTAAACGAATCCGTCTTTTTTGTTTTTGATGAAATACTACAAGCAGCGGACTGGTTATACTTGCGGTATTGCCTGTGCCCGTATGGTTTTGCACGCGGTTGGCAGGAAGACTTCTCGTGATAAACTTATTTGGATGATGAAGCCGACCAGAAAAACTGGAACTCACAATCATATGTTTCCTCGCGTTGCTGAAAAGTTGAAGTTGAGTTATGTTGTTGGCCGTGATTCTTCTTGGAATGTTCTTCGCAAAATGTTTAATGCTGGTTTTGTGATCATTGTTTGTTATTGGCTTGAGGATGAGAAAACTGGGCATTATGCTGTTCTAAAAGAGATTAACAAGAACGACATTATTTTGATGGATCCTTGGTTTGGTCCTGAGCATAAAGTTTCTCGTTCTTGGTTTCTGAGAAATTGGCACGGCACTCAAGAGCGTCACTGGTTTTTTGGAGTGAAGAGCTGACATGCTTCCCTACCATCGCCAGCTTAAGGATTGGACTTGCGGGGCTGCCTGTGCGCGTATGGTTTTGGATGGTTTGGGTTTTGATTTTTCCGAGAATGAGCTCGCGTCTCTTTTGAAAACAACCAAAAAGAGCGGGACTTTTCATAAGGAGTTTCCAAAATTGTTTGAGCGTTTAAATGTCAAGTGTTCTGTTCGTCATAATTCTTCGTTGAGCGCAGTTAAGGATTTCCTAAATAGTGGTTATATTGTGGTTGTCTGCTATTGGCTTTCCGACGATAAAACTGGCCATTATTCTATTTTGAAAAGGATTGATTCTGATGTTGTCAATGTTGAGGATCCTTGGTTTGGTCCTTTCCACGTTTTGAAAAAGAGCTGGTTTTTGAAGAATTGGAAATGCACATCCGGTAGAAGATGGCTTTGCGCTGTTAAGCCTTGAACAGTTTCTCCAAAATGTCCATCGTATACAAGTAAATCGCTTCTGCCTGTGTTTTGCTTGGAGTGAATGGTGTCTGTTTTTTGTGTACTGAGAATATTCTGATTTGGTTTATTAGGTGGATTTGGTTTGACAGTCCTGGGTCGAGTTCAACTCCTTTTTCTGCCAATTTGGCGATGAGGTTTCCTAGTCCTGTTCCTGGGGCTTTTTCCAGCAAATCGTTGCCTGTTGCGTCGAAGTATTTGCGGTGTAGTGCTGTTTCCATTATCCTTCCGCAAAGTATGACTGAACTGCGGTAACATCCGTTGGCGATGCATTTGTGGACTTCATTTATGTCAGCGTTGATTTCGTCTTTTATGTCGAAAGGCAAGGGAGGAAGTTTAACGCTGTGTTTTGTTGGCGTTTGTGTTTCTTCAGCGGCTATGTCCGCTAGTTTGTCCAGGAATTTTGGCATGTCAGAATATGAAGCGTTGCTTAATTGAATGGCGATTGGGTGAGATTCGCTGTTTCCTTTTGTTTCTTCGAGTAGTCTTTTTACGCTTCCTGTTATCAAAAGTTTGGCGCCTTCTTGTTTTTGGTTTTTAAAGCTGGTTATGCTTGCTTTTCCAGGTTCTTCTTTCAATATTTTCAGCGCGTTTTGTATGTCTGATATTAGGTGTTTTATCGTCATATTTTATTGCCTATTTGCTAAATCTTTATATAGTTATTCTCGTCCTTTTGTCGTTATGAAAAAGTTTGTTTTAGTGTTGCTTGCGGTGCTTGTGGCTTGCGCTCCTGCGCCTGTAGTCAATGATAACACGGGTGCTCCTTTAATGGAGCCTACTGTGGAAACTTCTGAAGTTGTAACCCAGCCACCTTCTCCTGTTGTTGAAGAGACTGAGGTTGTGATGGAAGAGAAAGTCCCTCCCGCGCCTATTGAGAATATGGACTATGAGATTGCTCCGTATACTCAGCTTGGTTGCGAGCAGATGTTGACCAAGGAGCAGTTCGCTGAAGCTTGTGGTTCTGACGTTTCCGATTTGGAAGTTACTGCGAAGGTTGGAACCAACAACTGTTATGTTAACATCAAGAGCATTTCAAAGATGGGTTATACTGCTGGAATCGCTTTGACTGGTTTTGGCTCCGCTGAAAAGGCGGCTGCCGAGTTCGACCGCCGTTTGAAGGTTTTCAAGGCTGGCGCGTTTGATACCATTGCTGAGCGCTGGTTTAACTTCCCTAATCCGGTTGTTGACAGCCGTGAGCTTTACTTCTTGCGTGACCAGTTTATCGTGAAGGTTACCGCGGATAACCGCTTGTGTCCTTCCGAGAAGGTTGAGGAAGTTGCTCGTGTAGTTGATATGCACTTGGTTAAGTAAAGAATTTGTTTATTTTTTCTTGTTTTTCTTTTATTAATTTGCTTTTTTCAAGTAATGGTTCTATGTCTAGTCCGAATTTTTTCTTGGAGATGTTTTTGGCGTAAGTCAGCAGCAATTCTTTGCTTGCGAATTTTATTGGTGTACTTTCAAGGGATTTTCGTGTGGCTTCTCGTGTTACCCAGACTCCTAGTGGAAGGACGTATTCGTTTGTGATGAATCTTATAACGATTGCCGTTTGTTGTTTTTTTAGTTCGGCTAAATGTTCCGCAAGTGCGAGCCGTACTGTGTAGTATCCTCCTGCGCATTGTTCAGCGTATGTTTTTCTTCCAGAATGCTCTTCATAGTCTGTGCTGTATTCTAGTTTGTTTGGCTGCACGTAGATTTCGAAGAGTTCGTAGCTCCATTCTCGCGGAAGGTAAAGAATCAGGTAGTAGTTTCCAAGATAGCTTCCGAAATGCGCGCTGAAGTCTGAGCTTATTGGCATATCTCTTACTTTTTCCAGTTTGTTGTTCGCGAGTATGTCGTCTGTTGCCGTTATGCTCCATCTTGTTGGAACTAGTTTGCGTTGTTTTCCGAAGGCTCCCACTGATAGCATTCTGCTTAGCGAATTTTCGTCTATGTTGTGCGAGTATAAGTTTGTCAATGCTTCCGAGGCTAGCGCGTCTCTGTCATCAAAGTATTTCTGGACTCTGGTCGGTATTTTTGGCGTGCTTGCTAGTGTTATTTTTTTGAGTTGGGCGTTTGGCCCCATTGGCGCGGTGTATTGGTCTGGAGTCAAGCTCAGTGTGGGTTTTTTCTCAAGCGAGACGTCTATGTCTACCGGTTTTGATGATAGTGCTAGTTCTTGCGCGAGTGTTACGAATTTGTCTTGTATTTTGATGTTCGCCTGTATTTTGCTGTTGACTAGTGCTGTTCGGTAGTTGACGATTTCAGGTATTTTTGTGTTTGTCGCGCCCCAATGTCTTGGCGCGTCGTGTTTCCACGCGTCTTCTTGTGTTTGTTGTGGCGCGAGAAATCCTATGTTTACGTTTGGGTATCCGTATTTTCCTACGAACGGAGCGACTCCGCTTCCGGTGAACTCTTCTTTTTGCAGGAGTGGTTTTGCTCTGAGCAGGGCTGCGTTTAGTATGCGTTCTTTTTCTTTGTAAGAAGTGCTTTTGATAATCATTTAATGTTTATGAGCTCCTCGTAGTGGGGCTCGTCTTCGGCGCTTTTTCTGAATTGGCTGCATTTCTTTTTGCCGTTCCAGTGGTAGTAGCATTTTTCGCCAAAGGTTTTGTAGCTGTGGCAGTGGTCGCAAACGCTCATATTTTTTTTGTCTTTTTGTCGTTAATAAATGTTTGGTAATGTTTTTAAACTGCTTGAGAGAAAGTGTTTGTATGCTTAATCAGAAGGAAGTCGCGCAGTTGAAAGATGAACTAACGCAGTGCCAGAAGCCTTTGTTTTTCTTTCACGATGATCCTGACGGCTTGGCGAGTTTTTTGTTGTGTTATCGTTTGCTCGGTGAAGGCAGGGGTTTTCCTGTTAAGGCGTTTCCGAAGATTACTGTTGAGCCTTATGCGAGGAAGGTTTTTGAGTTTGAGCCGGACAAAGTTTTCGTTCTTGATGTGGCGATGGTTGATCAGGAGTTTTTGGATGAAGTTAAGGTTCCCGTTATTTGGGTTGATCATCACGATGTTTTGATTCGCGATAAGGTGAAATACTTTAATCCGAGAAGGCACGGTGTTAATGTTCCTACTCCTGCTTTGATTTGGCAGGTTACTGGAGATATGCGTCCCGCTGACTTGTGGATCGCGACTGTTGGCTCGATTGGTGATTGGTATTTCCCTGAGTTTGCCGTTGCGTTTCAGGAGGCGTATCCTGAGTTGCTTCCAAAGGAATGTACAACTGTTGAGGATGCGTTGTTTAATTCTAAGGTTGGCACTTTGGTTAAGGTTTTTTCTTTTAACTTGAAGGGTTCTATGAAGGATGTTATAGCTTCTATGAAGGTGCTTACCCGAATTGAGGATCCGTACGAAATTTTGGAGCAGAGGACTCCTCGAGGCAAGTTGTTGTGGAAGAAGTATGAGGAAGTTAATGAGTCTTATGAGAAGTTGTTGAATTCCGCGCTTAAAAAAGTGAAAAAGGACAAGGTGTTCGTGTTTACTTATTCTGATGATACTTTAAGTTTGACAAAGGATGTCGCGAACGAGCTTTTGTACCGCCTTAAAGATAAGGTTGTTGTTATGGGCAGAAAGAAGGGAGGGGAGGTTCGCTGTTCTATTAGAGCTCCTAAGAATGTTAATGTTAAGGTGGCTCTTGAGAAGGCCTTGGTTGGAGTGCAGGGCTACGGCGGCGGCCACGACCAAGCTGTCGGCTGTTCTGTTAAAGAGGATGATTTTGACAGGTTTATTGAGAATTTGAAGGCAGCGTTGAAATAGATGCGCCGACTGGGATTCGAACCCAGGCAGTCAGCTTGGAAGGCTGATGTACTACCACTATACTATCGGCGCTTAATGTGTTTTGCTCAGGTTGGGGTTTAAAAAGATTGTGGGGTTTTGACCTCGTTTTTTAGCGACATCCTTAAAAACCCTTTTCACCAAAACTTCTACGTATGAAATCCACCATATTGGCCATTTCCGCCCATAATGATGACCATCTTATTGGTGCAGGTGGTGCTCTAACCAAATACGCGAAGGAAGGTAAAAGATTCTTCACGATTATCTGTTCGTACGGAGAGCAGTCTCATCCTCATCTTGAGCGTGGTGTTATAATAAAAAAGAGAGTCACAGAGTCCCTAAAGGCCGACAAGATTATGGGCGGTTCTGGTGTCGCGTATCTTAACATTCAGGAAGGCAAATTTATTGAAGGTTTAAGCAACCCAAAAGTCGTAAAAGAAGTTAAAAAAATAATTGCGAGAGAAAAGCCGGAGAAAATTTTTACTCACGACCTTGACGCTCATCCTGACCATCGTGCTGTTCACGATTTCGTTATGCGTTTGTGCGATGATGGGACTATCAAGTGTCCCGTTTATTCGTTTGATATTTGGTCTTTGTTTAAGATGAAAAACCGAAACGTTCCAAGACTGGTTGTTGACATTTCAGGAACCTTTACTAAAAAAGTCAAGGCGTTCCTTGCTCACGAAAGTCAAAAGGTCGCAATTACTGTTCTAATTTGGAAAATGGTTCTCAAAGACTGGCTTTCCGGTCTGGTTAATGGAACTCAGTTTGCTGAGGTGTTTTATCGTTTGAGATGAAAGTCGTCATTACTACTGATTCGTTTTTGCCAAGGTGGGACGGCGTAGCTAGATTTCTCTCATTGCTCATTCCTGTTCTGAAAAAGAACGCTCAAGTTGTTGTTTTCGCCCCCAAGTTTGAGGGGAAGCCGATTGATTTGGGTGTTAACGTTATTCGTTTTCCTCTTGTGAAAATCAAGTTTGGTGATATTTATTTTTCAAGTCCTGATAAGAGCAAGATGGCTGAGCACATTAGGTCGGCTGATATAGTTTTCAATCAAACCATTGGTCCTATCGGTATGGCTGGCATTAAGCTAGCCAAGAAATACAAAAAGCCTGTTGTGAGTTTCATTCATAGCATTGAGTGGGATTTGGCGAAAGGCGCTGTTAAGCACGGCAAGTGGCTTGTGAAGCGAGCGGTTCGTCTTATCGCGAGGCGTTTGTACAACAGGTGTTCTTTGCTTATTTGTCCTTCGAATCAGGTCGCGGATATTTTGTCGGCTAATGGAATAAAAGCGAGGAAGGAGATTGTTCAGCTTGGCGTTCAGACTGATGTGTTTGTTCCTCCTGCGTCAAAGCCTGCCGCGAAGGCAAAGGTTGGCATTTTGCCGACGAGGCTGGTTGTTGGTTATGTTGGCCGCTTGGCGAGGGAGAAAGACTTGGGAACGTTGTATCACGCGTTTATTAAAATCAAGAGAAAGTTCCCGAAAGTTGTCCTGCTTTTGGTTGGAGGCGGCGTTGCTGATGAGGTTCCAAAGGATTCGAGTGTTGTTTTGACAGGGCCTCAAAATGATGTTGTTAAGTATTTGCAGGCGATGGATGTTTTTGTCCTTCCAAGTTTGACAGAAACTTCTTCGTTGGCGACGATGGAAGCGATGTCTTGCGGCGTGCCGGTCATAGCGACTCCTGTTGGAAGTGTTCCTGAGTATGTTCGTGATGAGAGGACTGGTTTTATTTTTTCAAGGCATGATGTTTCTGAGCTTGAGAAGGCTTTGACTGGTTTGCTTTCCAGCGCTCGTTTAAGAAAAAAGATTGGCTCTGCCGGAAGAAATGTTATGCTGAAGAGTTATTCTTGGGATAAGTCTGCTGAGAAGCTTGCTGAGCTTTTACGCTCTAAGGCTGACAATGTTTGAGAGTCCTGCTTCCTGGTTCATTGATACTCCGTGCAGAACGTCTCCTTCGGCTATTATCGCGTCGTTGTGCGATATGACTAAGTATTGCGCTTTGGTGCAGTAGCTTCTGATTAATTTGGCGAGTTTTTCGCTGTTTCCCTTGTCCAGCGCCGCGTCAACTTCGTCTAAGACGTAGAAGTTTGCTGGTTCGTGTTCTTGGATTGCGAATAAGAACGCGAGGGCGGTCATTGTTTTCTCTCCGCCTGATAATGATCTTATGTCTAAAAACTTGTTTCCTGTGATTTTGACGTTTATTTTGAGTCCTTCCGCGAATGGGTCTTGTGGGTTTTCAAGTTCAAGATACGCTTCTCCTTTGGTTGTTATCTGTGAGAATATGCGTTTAAACTGCCCATTTACTGTGTTTAGCGAAGCTACGAACAGTTCTTTTTTCTTGCCTTCTATTTCTCCCATCAGTCCAAGGACTGAGTCTCTTTCTTTGAGGAGTGTTCCTTTTTTCTCAGTCAATACCTGATACTCTTTCTCGACGGTCTCGTAGATTTCGAGGGCTCTCATGTTGACGTTTCCTATGTTGGTCATCATTCTTTCAAACTCGTTGATCTCCTTTTTGAGCTGTTCTTCCGGCTTTTCCATGTCGAGTTCTACGCCCGCGTATTGCTCAAATTCCGCGGTGAATCCCGCGTTTTCAGCTTTGAGTCTCGCTTCTTCTATGCTGAGTGTGTTTACGCGCAGTTCTTCTTGCCTTGAATGCTCCTCTACGCCAAGTATTGCGCTTTCTCTTCCGTTGATTTCCTCGTTGAACTTTTTGGTTTGTTCAAGTAATCCTTTGAATTGTGTGAAGAATTTAGCCTGCTCTTCTTCTTTTATTTTGAGTTCTTTTTCTTCTTGCGCGATTATTTTTCCCAAGTTTTCTTTTTCTGATGTGAATGCTTCTCTTTCTTTATCTAGGTCTTTGAGTATTTTTTTGATGTTGTCTTGGTCTCTAGAGATTACTTCGTTGAGTTGTGAAATTGTGTTTTTCTGCTCTGTTTCTACTCGGACTTTTTCTGAGTCTAGTTGTCTTCTTTTTTCCTCAAACGCGTGTAGTTCAGCGAGAACTCTTGGGTTGCGGGCTTCTGTTAGTTTTGCTCTCAATTGTTCTTTTTGGATTTTGATTTGTGTTATTGTGTCTGTTTCTCCGCTTATTTGGTCTTCAAGCGCGAGGAGTTCTTTTTCTATGTGGGTTTTTGTTTTGGCGAGCTCTTCTTTGTATGTTTTTGTGGCTTCCAGGTCGCCTGTGTCCAAGTGCAGACTTTTTTCTTGTTTGATGATGTCGCCTTCAAGGGTTGCTTTTAATTCTCTGAGTCTTTGGATTTTTTCTTCGCTTTCTTTTCTTCGTTGTTCTGTTTTTGATAGGTCATTTTCAAGTTCTGAGAGTCGTTCTCTGGTTTGTTCGAGTTTTTTGCCGACTTCTTTTTCTTTGAAGCTTCCTGATTTTTTGTGCCTGAATCCTCCTGTCATGGCGCCTGATGTTTCGCAGATGTCTCCATCAAGCGTTACCATTCTTGCTTCGCCGATTCCTATTGTTCGCGCGGTTTGTATGTCGTCAACTACTATTGTGTTTCCGAATACGTGTGAGAATATGTTTTTGAATTGCGGTTCAAAGTCAATTAAGTCGATGGCGAGGCCGTGAACTCCTTTCTTCTTGAGCAAAGATTTGACGTCATCTTTGATTGCTGCCGGCTTTATTTTGTTCATCGGCAAAAATGTCGCTGTGCCGAACTGGTTGTCTTTCAAATAGTTGATGCAGTTCGCGGCCGTTTTGTCGTCGTCCACAACTATGCTGTTGATTTTTTGTGCTGCCGCGACTTCAAGTGCTGCTGCGTATTTTCCTTCTGAGCTGCCTAGTTCGGCGACTGTTCCGTGCACGCTTCCGAATTTGTTTTTGTTTTCAAGGATTTTTTTGACTGCGATGTTTTGTCCGAGTGATTCGCGGACTGATGCGTCTTTTAATGCGAGTTTGTGTTCTTCTTCGCGGAGTTGTTGCAATTCTGTTCTGCTTCGCGCAAGGGTGTTCGCGTCTTTGCTGTCCTGGTTGAGCAGGTCGTTTAGCTCGAGTACTATTTTTTTGAATTCGTCTTTTCTTTTGTTGAGGATGCTGAGTTCTTCTTTGTGCGCGCCTTGAAGTTCTGCGACTTTGGCTATTTTTTGGTCTATTGTTGTGAGTTGGAATTCTGCTTTGTCTTTTTCCCTGAGTAAATTCTGTTGTTTTTCGTGAAGAATTTGTATTTCGCGTTGTTTTTCTTCTGCTTGTTTGTCGAGTTCGGCGAATTTTTGGTCGATGTCTGCTTGGTCCGCGAGATTGTTTTTGGCTTTGAATGCTTTTATGGTGCCTTCGAGGTCGGATAGTGTTTTGATTATGCTTTTGTGTTGCGCTTCGAGGTTGTTTTTTTGGTCAGTTAAGTCTTTGATGCGGAGGCTGAGGTCTTCTTGGTTTTTTTCAAGCTGTTCTTTGCGTTGTTCTATTCTTGAGAGGTCTGTTGTTATTGTTGATACTCTTGTTTTGTTTGTGACGAGTTCTATTCGCAGTTTTTCTAGGTCTTTTTGAATTTTGAGCTGTTCTACTTCTCCTTTTTGTTCTATTTCCTTGTTGATGTCCGCTATCTTTTGTTTGCGCTCGCCTATTTCATTGCGAAGTTTGTTTATTTCGTTTCTGTATTGCTCGAGTTTTTTCTTGTGTCCTGAGCTTTTTTTCTCAAGCTGCTCTATTTCATCGAGTTTTCTGTTGATTTTGCGTTTGAGATAGCTTGCCTTGTTTTGTTTTATTTTGTCGTTGAGTTCCTTGTATCTTAGCGCGTGGTCCCTGTCTTTTTTTAGCTCCTTCAAGTGTGTCTCTCTTTCTTTCAGAATTATTTCCGCTTCGTTTAGTCTTTCACCGACTTTTTGGAGTTCGTTGAGCGCCTGTTGTTTCTTTTCCTCATACATTCCGATGCCTGCTATTTCCTCGATTATTTGTCTTCTTTCTATTGGGCTCATTTCTACAAGGCGTATGATGTCTCCTTGGAGTATGATGTTGTATCCGTCAGGATTTATGTTTGCGTTATTTAGCAATTCAATGAGTTCTTGTCTTGTTTTTGTTGTTCCGTTGATTTTGTATTTGCTTTGGCCATCAGCTCTTACTATTCGTGAGACTTTAATCTCTTCATCTGGAAGAGGGAACATTTTGTTTTTGTTGTCGAATACTATTGAAACTTCCGCGGCTTTTGCCGGCTGTTTTGTTTTTCCGCCATTGTAGATCAGGTTGGCTGATTTCTCAGCTCTTAGTTGTTTGCTGCTTGATTTTCCAAGGACGAAACATAGCGCGTCAAGGACGTTTGATTTTCCGCTTCCGTTTGGTCCGAGAATTACGTTGAAGTCTTCCCCGAATTGCAGTTCTGTGTATTTGCCGAATGATTTGAAACCGTCAAGGATGAGCCTGTTGATTTTTGTGGCTTTCGCTAGCTTTTGAGTTACCTGCTCTGCAACCGGTTTCGCCTCTGTTTCCACAAGGGTTTTAGCGAACTTGTTGTTTATAAATATTAGGGTGGCAACCTTTATAAAGGGGCTGTGTGGCTTATCGTCTATGAACAAGAAAGAATGGGCTTTGGGTATTGCGGCTATTATTGGCTTGGCTGCTGGCGCGAGTGTCTTTTACAACAGTACGCGTTCTGGTGAACGAAACAGTTCGCCTAACTCACAAGACAAGCCTAAAGAAAAGTCTCTTGAGGACAAGCTTCAGGGTGTTTTCGCTCATGATGGTGTTCGTGTTGACATTTACAGGTCCGAAATTTCTGGCATGCATAGTGGTTTCAAGCTTGAAATTGAGAAGTATCAGCGTGATAAGTGGATGTCTTATGTTCCTTTGACTTGCGAGGTTCCAAGCATTAATTATTCCGCTCCATTACCGATTGAGGATGGCATGAAGTCGGCGAAATTGACTTTGAAAAATCCTGAGAATTTACTTGGCAAAACTTTGTACATTGTTGGAACTGACAACTCAGGTCGTGCGGTAAAATTGTACGAGTTTAAGCTTGGTGAGAGTCGTGGCAAGTAAAGTTCACGCGTTGCATATTCTTGTAAAGTCTGAAGCGGAGGCGAACGAGTTGTTGTTTGATTTGCGCCGCGGAAAAGATTTTGGCGAGCTCGCGAAAGCGAAGTCCATTTGTCCGTCAGGGAAAAAAGGCGGAGACCTTGGCTGGTTTGGCCGTAATCAGATGGTTAAAGAGTTTGAAACTTTGGCTTTCTCTTTGCCTGTTAATGAGCTTGGCAAGTGCAAGACGCAGTTTGGCTGGCATATTGTTAAGGTCGTTGAGGCGAAATGAATTGGGTTTTTCTTGCTATTCTTGCGCCGTTTCTTTCCGCGTTGGCTAATGTTGCCGATAAGTTTTTGGTCGGCAAAAGAATGGTCAATTGTTTCGCTATTTTGCCGGTTGCTGGTTTTTTCGCTTTGTTGTTTGGCGTTGGTTCCTGGTTGTTTGTTTCTTTCGAGGGAGTTCCAGTTTCAAAGCTCGCGATAGCGTTTGGTTTAGGGGTTGTTGGCTCTTTTCTTTATTTGTTGTATTATTTTGTTCTTTCAACTGAGGAAGTTTCAAGGGTTATTTCAATTTGGTATGTTCAGCCTGTTTTTGTCTTGCTGTTCGCGTTTGTTTTTTTAGGTGAAGCAGTTCCTTTGTTTAAAGTCGCGGGTGTTTTGCTTTGTGTTTGTGGCGCTGTTGTTTTGGGGATAAACAGGCTGCCCGAGGGATTTGCGGTTAGAAAAGGTTTTTGGTGGCTTATGCTTAACTGTGTTATTTCCGCTTTGGTGAGTGTTGGTTTGAAGTTTTCCCTTGAGGGTGTTGGTTATTGGCAGATTTTTTCTGCGCAGTCTTTTGGATTGTTTGTTGGCCTTTCGTCAACAATTTTTATGCCAAGTGTCAGAAAACATTTTGGTCATGTTTTGAAGAATGTTCATATTTTGGGTATTTCTGAGATTTTCGCTTTCACTGCTAAGATTGTTTTGCTTGCTGCTTTTGCTTTGGCGCCTGTTTCCCTGGTTAGCGCTTTGAGTTCTGTTCAGCCTTTGTTTGTTCTTTGTTTGTCTCTGTTTTTTAGTTTGTTTGTTCCAAGCGTTTTGAAAGAGGACTGGTCGAGAAGCGTAGTTTTGAAGAAAGTTTTGAGCGCTGTCGTTATTGTTGTTGGTGCTGCTATTATTGCTATTTAGAATCTAAATGAGTTTTTTCTGAGCTCCGCCTTTTTGTAATGCTTGGTATGGTGCCCAGCTTTGTCTGAATATTGATGGGTATTTGTTCCAGTTTTTTTTGAGGAACGCCGCTGTTTTTGGGTCTGCCATGTATCCGCTTCCAAAGTCTTCGCCGACGTCTTTTTTGATTTTTGCGAGTTCGGCGTCGCGCGTTACTTTTGCGAGTATGCTCGCGGCAGCTACAATTGGGTAATTGAAATCTGCCTTGTGTTCCGCTTTAATGTCTAGTTTCTTGTGAAGCAGTCTTTCGGTGACGTATTCTTTGTATGCTTTGGTGTTTTGGCTTGGGCAGTCGAGTATTGCTTTTTCCGGTTTTAGTCTGTTGATGATTTCCACGCTTTTTTGCGCTTCAAGCCAGTTTAGGTTATCGCCAGTTTCTGAAAGAACGTACGAGTCTATTTCGGAGGGGCTGATTATTATTATTTCATATTTCACGACTTCCTGCAAATCGTCAAATAGTCTTTCTCTTTTTAGCGGAGTCAGTAGTTTGCTGTCTTTGACGCCCATGTTTTTGAGGTTTTCCTGTTTGTCCTCTTCTATCATTGCGCCGCAGATTACAAGGGGGCCTATTACGCATCCTCGTCCCGCTTCGTCTATTCCGCAGATTTTCATGTGTTCTTTATTCATCTGTCAATATTAAAAATCTTTGCTACCATAATGTTTAAATAAGGGTGTTCTTCCAGAAAATGTATGTCTAGCACAAAATCTAGCGAGAAACCGCAAGTCATTCAGTACATTGGTGTTGGTGACTTGCAGGCTGGTGAAAGGGAAGTTCTTAACTCGGTTGTTGAGGGCGAACTTGACAAGCTCAAGAGAAAGCGCCCTAACGATTCTATTAATGGAAGTCTTCAAGTTAAGGTTTACAGTAAGGAAGGCGATCGCAAGAAGTATTCTATGCATTTGAAATTGCAGTTTTCAAAGTTTTTGATTGACAGTTCAAACCACGATGATTGGGATTTGCCAACTGCGCTTCACAAGGCGTTTGAGAGCGTTCACAATCAGCTTCAGCACAAGGACAGATATTAATTCTTTATTTTCAGTTCATATTTGGCGATTTCTTTCCATCCGCCGTTTTTCTCAGAAATGATAAACTCGTTTGAGTGAAACGCGCATAGCCTGACGAAGGGTATGTTTTTTATCGCTTCAGGTTTTCCGTCAGCGATTGTTATGTGCGGGTTGTAGTTTTCCCCAACGTATGGCGTGCTTGGTTGTTGTTCGTAAACGTCTCTTAGTGAGTTTAACACTTCATTGTGAAGGCTTTTCATTCCAAGTGAGCTCAGTTTCAAAACTATTGCGCCTTTGTCAAACGCCGCGTATGGTTCTGATGATGGCTCGACGCAGAATGGCGAGTGTTGTATTTTTTCTAGTTGTTCGCAAAGATAGTCCGGACTTTGCGCGCGGACAACAAGAAGTGTTGAGTGAAAGTATGTTGTGAGTTTGTTTGTGTGCGGTTTGATTATTTGCTGGACTTGTTTTAGTCTTTCTTCTAAGTCTACTGATGGCTTGATGTGGATAACGTATTTGTTCATAAAACGCCGGCGCCCGGATTTGAAC
Source organism: uncultured Methanosarcinales archaeon (assembly GCA_964572035.1). Taxonomy (GTDB): domain Archaea; phylum Nanobdellota; class Nanobdellia; order Woesearchaeales; family ARS49; genus CAZNDX01. The sequence continues at coordinate 115,660 of CAZNDX010000001.1, read as the reverse complement.
CGGGAAATCCCTTTCGGGAAACGGGATTAGCAATCCCGCGCAGTACCAGGTTGTGCCACGCCGGCATATCGATATTATTCAAAAACGCTGTGTGATGCTATTTAAACGTTTCGTGACGCAAACCTTTATAAAAGACTTCCAGAACAAACAACAACACAGCGGGGTAGGGAAGCCAGGAGTTCCCGATGGGCTCATAACCCATAGCTCGGTGGTTCAAATCCACCTCCCGCTATTTTTTTTCTTTCACGCGCACTTCTCCAATTTCTTCTGCAATTCCTTTGGCTCCAATTCTGTCCCAATAAATACAATCTTTGTTTCCCTTGCCTCGCCTTCTTCAAATGGTCTTGAGAATTCCAATCCAGTCCTTTTTCCAACCTTGTGAAAAATAATTCGCAGTTCATCAGCCTCGCCGGGTTTGCTTTCTTTCATGCATAGTATTCCTTTGGCGCGGTAGATGTTGTCAGGCAGATTTTCCAAAAACTCTTGCACTTTGTCGGAGTCTACCGGTCCTGTTTTGGCGACGCAGCTTTCGACGTGTTCGTGGGTGTGTTCGTCTTCTTCTATAGTCCAGCTTTTTGTTTTTTCTATGTCAAACTTTCCAACACCCAACAACATTTTCAATGGAGCTGTGGCTTTGACCGTTTCTATTATTGTGGCGTTTGGCAGTTTTTTCTTGATATCTTCCTTGATGTCTTCAATTCTTTCAGGTGTGACCAAGTCTACTTTGTTTAAGAGAACTATGTCGCTCGCCTGTAATTGTTCAAGCGCGCTAAGATGTCTTCTTGTATTATCATAATAATTTTCAGCGTCTATTACGCATATGATGCTGTCTAGGTCGCATTTTTCTTCTAAATCACCAACTGTAAAAGCCATCGCGACTGGTATGACTTCTGCGAGTCCTGATGTTTCAACAAGCAAGTAATCAATTCTGTTTGTGGCGATGAGTTGCTTTGCCGCTTCCACCAAATCTCCGCGGACTGTGCAGCACACGCATCCGTTTGCCAGCTCAATCATTTGTTCTTTGCTGGAAACAATAAGTTCTGAGTCTATTCCTATTTCGCCAAATTCATTTACGATTACTCCGACGCGCAGTCCGTGTTCGGCTGTTAACACTTGGTTTACGAATGTTGTTTTTCCGCTTCCTAGCGCGCCTGTTACGATTGTTACAGGTATTTTGTCCATGTGTTAATTTCGTCTGAAAACCTTTATAAATTGTGTGAATTTATTGTGTTTTATGAAAAAAGTGGTGCTGTCTGTTGGCGGTAGTCTGATTAATTCTGGAAAAATTGATGTTAAATTTCTAAAATCGTTTCGTTCTTTGATAAAAAGCAGGAAAGCGCAATTTTTTGTTGTGTGCGGCGGTGGAAAGCCCGCGAGAGATTATATGAGCGCCGCGTCTTCTTTGGGTGTTTCGTCCGATTCCCGCGATGATGTCGGTATTGCTGCGACTTTGCTTAATGCGGAGTTGGTTCGTGTTGTTCTTGGCGTTAACTCTGTAAAACAGGAGCCAAAGAAGTCTAATGATAACATCATTGTCGCTGGTGGCTGGAAAACCGGCGGTTCTACTGATGTTGACGCTGTTTTGTGGGCGAAGAAGAACGGCGTGAAAGAAGTGATAAATTGCACTAATGTTGATTTCGTTTACAATAAGGATCCGAAAAAGTTTGGCGCGAGGCCGTTTAACTGGCTTTCTTGGGATGCTTATCTTGGTCTTATTTCGTCAAAGTTTGTTTCTGGTATGCACGCGCCGTTTGACCCTGTTGCGTCAAAGCTTGCGAAAAAGTTTAAGATGAAAGTTATAGTGCTTAGCGGTAAAAATTTTCCCAATCTTTCAAGGTGTATTGATGGAAAGCAGTTTGTGGGGACGGTTATACAATGAAGAGGCTTCTTTTATTTTTGTTGATTCTCCCGTTTGCTTTCGCCGCGAGTACTGATTGGTTTTCAGCCGGTCTTGTCAAAACTGAGCTCGAGGTTTCTTCTTCGTTGAACTTGGATGGTGACGTTAAGAATTTGGCTGTTGATGTTATGTTTGTTCCTCAGAACAGCGAGTTTTCCGCGATTAGGGAAATCAAGGCGAATCCTCCTGCGGTAATTTCATCCGATAGGGTTCGTTATGGTTGGTCAAGGCCTCAGGGTCCGACTTTGTCTTATTCTTATCGCGCGGTTGTTGACGTTGCTAATGACGCTCCTCGTGTTCGAGCGAAGATTCCTTTTCCTGTTGGGATTGATGTTTTCAAGCAGTTTCAGCAGCCGACTAAGAATATTGATTCAAACCATCCGGCTATAGTCGCTCAGGCGAGGGCGTTGGCGGATGGCGAGGATGATTTGTTTGTTGTTGTGTCTAAGTTGGCGATGTGGGTTAAGACTAACGTTGATTATAATCTTAGTACGCTGACCGCGGATGTTTCTCAGCCCGCTTCGTGGGTTTTGGAGAATCGTTATGGTGTTTGTGATGAGATGACGAGCTTGTTTATAGCCATGGTTCGTTCTTTGGGTATTCCCGCGAAGTTTGTTTCTGGTGTTGCTTATACTGATAATCCCGCTTTCCCAGGCGCGTGGGGCGCTCACGGCTGGGCGGAGGTTTATTTCCCGGGAGTTGGCTGGGTTCCTTTTGATCCTACTTTTGGCGAGTTCGCTTGGGTTGACCCAGGCCATATCAAGTTGAAAGAAAGTTTTGATCCTAGTGAGCCGACGACTTCTGTTGAATGGCTTGGCGGTCGTGTTAAGACGAATCCGTTGACTATTAAGGCGAATAAGTTGTCAAGTGAAGGTTCTGTTCCCAATGATGTTTCTATGAATTTGAAGGTTGTTCGCGACCGCGTGAGTTTCGGCAGCTATAACGGGGTTGTTCTTGAGCTTGAGAATTTTGCCGATTATTATGTGGCGAAGGAATTTACTTTGTCGCCTGTTCAGGAGCTTGAGGTTTCAAAGGGTTTTGCGAGGCAGGTTATTTTGCCTCCGAAGTCAAGAGCTGCCGTCGGTTGGAAAGTAAAAATAAAGGATGACATAAACAAGAATATGCAGTATTCTGTTCCGATTGTTGTTTCAACGATTAGAAATGATACCGTTTCAACTTCTTTTGGTGTTGGTCAGTTTGAGTCTCCTTTGTCGGAAAATGTTGTTGATGCCGCGATTGAGCAGGCGTCTGTTAGAAAGCCTAATCCGATAGAGTTGGCTTGCGTTTTGAGGGAGGATATGATTTCTTCTGATGTCGGTTTTGTTGATTGTGTCTTGAAATCGTATGGCCCGAGTGGTGTCGCGAGGGTTTGCTCAGCCAATTGTGTTGATGTCACTCTTGAAGCTAGAGGCGCGTCTAAGGTTTCGTTTAATGTTCCTGCCAAGTCAGCTGGCGTTCATCCTGTTGAGGTTGTCGCCACGCTTGGTTCTGATGTCGCAAAGGCTCAGTTGTCTTTGATTCGTCTTGATTCCCCTAGTGTTGAGATTTCTGATGTTATTTTGCCTCAGAAAGTTTCAGCCGGTGATGTTTTTGAGATTAATTTTATGGTGAAGCGTCAAAGTGTTGCTGTTCCGAGGAATGTGAAGGTCAGAGTTTCTGGCGCTGGCGCGGTTTCTAATTTGGCGATGGGCGATTTGTTGATTGATCAGGATGTCACAGTTGTTGTCGAGGCGTCCCAGCTTTATTCTTCAAATCCTGTTTTTACTATTTTGGCGGAGTTTGAGGATGAGAAGGGTGTGACTTATGAGTCTGAGGCTAAAGCTCGAATGGTTGTTGATGGCGTCCCGTGGTATAAGAGGATTGTTGGCGCTATTTTGAGTATATTGCCCTAAAATTTATAAACACACGTGCGTCTTTTTTCTTTATGCTTGACATTAATTTTGTTCGTGAAAACCCTGAGATTGTGCGTGAGAACTTGCGTCGCCGTAATGATTCTAAGTTAATTGAACTGCTTGATGAGCTTTTGAAGAAGGATGAGCTTTGGCGCGCGTTGAAGGGCAAGGTTGACGCCGCGAGGGCTAGAAGAAACAAGATTTCTGAGGAGATTAACAAGGCGAAGAAGGATGGGAAGGACGCTTCAAAGGTTGTCGCCGAAGCTAAAGAGATTCCAAAAATTATTGCGGAAGGCGAGAAGGAGCTTGCCGAGCTTGAAGGTCGTATTCGCGGTTTTCTTTTGAGAATTCCAAATATTATGCACGATTCCGTTCCTAAGGGAAAAGACGATTCTGAAAACCAAGTGGTTAAGACTGTTGGCAAGAAGCCAAGTTTTAAGTTTACTCCGAAAAGCCATACTGACTTAATTGTTGAGAAAGGCTGGGCTGACCTTGAGCGCGCAGCTAAAATCAGTGGCGCGAGATGGTATTTTTTGAAAGGAGATCTGGCGGTTCTTGAGTATGCCTTAATCCAGTATGCTTTGGATTTTATGAGAAAAAAGGGTTTTGTTCCTGTTGTTCCTCCTTTTATGATGTCCCGCCAAGCTTATGAGGGTGTAACCAGCTTGGGTGATTTTGAGGAAGTTATGTACAAGATTGAGGGTGAGGATTTGTACACCATCGCGACCTCCGAACATCCTTTGACAGCGATGTATATGAATGAAGTTCTTGAAGAGAAAGATTTGCCAATTAAGTACGCCGGAATCTCTACTAATTTCAGAAAGGAAGCGGGAGCTCACGGCAAGGACCAGAAAGGAATATTTAGAGTCCACCAGTTCAATAAGGTTGAGCAGCTTGTTTTTTGCAAGCCTGACCAGTCGTGGAAGATTCATGAAGAATTAATCAAGAACGCGATGGAGTTTTTTGAGAGCCTTGGTTTGCATTTTCAGGTTGTTAATGTCTGCACTGGTGACTTGGGTATTGTTGCCGCGAAGAAGTATGATATTGAAGTTTGGTATCCTGTTCAGAACGCTTTCCGCGAGGTTGTTTCTTGTTCTAATTGCACGAGTTACCAGTCTGTTGGATGTAATATTCGGGTTCAAATTGGGGACAAAAGAGAGTACGCTCACACGCTAAACAGTACGTGCGTCGCTACAACTCGCGCGCTTGTTGCTATTATTGAAAACTTCCAGAATAAGGATGGTAGCGTTAATGTTCCTAAGGTTTTGCAGAAGTATACTGGCTTTGAGGTGATGAAATAATGGCCGCTATTCCGTGGTGGACTTGGCTTGGCGTTGGAGTGATTGTTACTGGCGTTTCTATTTTTGCTGATTTGACTTTTTTTGTGTGGGTTGGAATAATTTTTGTTGTTGTTGGTGTTGCCAAGCTTGCTTTGTTTTACATGCTTGGCTCAAGGGAAGAAAAACCGGTTGCCCATTCCCAAGCGGCGCACCCTCAGGTCTCTCCAAGAGTCAGGGAGTACGCTCAGTCTCAAAAAGCGCTTTGCCCGCGTTGCATGGCCAATGTTTCTCCTGCTGACTTTTTCTGCAGGTATTGCGGGACGAGAGTTAGATAATTATTCAACCACCACAATCTTATTAAATCTTAATCTATGGTCTTTTTGTTATGGGTGTGTTTAGCAATCAGGAGTCTGTTTTTAAGAATGAGGATGCGCTTGATGCGGAGTGGCTTCCAAAAAATCTTCCGTATAGGGAGGCCCAGCATCACCAGATTGCGCATATGATTAGTCCTCTTCTTCAGGGCAGGAATGGAAGGAACTGCATCATATCCGGCTCTCCTGGTATTGGAAAGACTGCGGCTGTCAAGCTGGTCCTAAAAGAACTTGAAGAGCATCCTGATGTTAACGCTCCTGATGTCCACGTTTTGTATGTCAATTGTTGGCAGAAAAACTCTACTTACAAGATTTTTGTCGATTTTTGCGAGCAGCTTGGCTATAAGTTCACCCAAAACAAAAATACTGAAGACCTCTTCAAAATTATTCTTAACATCGTCAATAAGAGTGCTGTTGTTTTCGCTTTTGACGAGGTTGACAAGGTTTCTGATGTTGACTTTTTGTACGACATTCTTACTGAAGTCTTCAAGAAATCCATTATTATGATTACCAACCATCCTGAATGGTATAATCACGTTGATGAGCGTGTCCGTTCAAGACTGCTTCCGGAAAGAATTGATTTCAAGAAATACACGAAGGATGAGATTTTGGGAATTTTGAAGCATCGTGTTGATTTTGCGTTTGTTCCTGGCTCTTGGGACCAGACTGCTATTTCATTAATCGCTGACCGCGCGTTCCAGTCCGGCGATGTTCGTGTTGGTCTTCACTTGTTGAGAGAGTCCGGTTTTGCCGCGGAAGATTCTTTATCAAAGAAAATTTCAGACGCGCACGTGAAAAAGGCGCTTGAGAAAATGGATGGTTTTAGTATTAAGCCGGAGGAGGACCTTGGCGATGACGCGAAAGCTATTTTGGCTTTAATCAAGAACCAGGAAGAGCTGAAGATTGGCGACCTCTTCAAATTGTACCAGGAAAAAGACCCTGAGGCTAACTATAAGACTTTCCAGCGCAGAATTGAGCGTCTCGCGCAGGGCGGTTTTGTTGATACCAAGAAGGTTGTTGGCGGCAAGGAAGGCACAACCACTTTGGTTTCTTGGAAGAATAACTCATTATAACTCCAACAATCTTTATATATACTCGAGTGTTTATTTCTGTTAATGAAAAAGAAGGTGTCTTTGGAAGATATCAATAGCAAGCTTGATAGAATTCTTAAAAATCAGTCTCGTCTTGAGAAGGAGGAGCAGCTTGTTCACGAAGAGGAGAAGGAAGAGCTTCGCGAGCTTAGGGAGCTTGAGGCGTTTGAGAAGAAGATTTCTGAGGAAGTTGGCGAGCATCCTTTGAGAAAGTTGACTTTGAAGGACATTTCTAAAGGAGTTATAGGTGCTTTCTTGGGTGTGGCGGCTCATTACACTTTTGTTTATGGAATCAAAGTTGCGGCTGAGATTGATGTTGTTCGCGCGACTCTTTTGTTTCCAATCGCGTATTGTTTTGGCGGTGTTTTCATGTACTTTACTGGTTTCAGGAGAATAAAGGATCCGAAGTTGGCCAAGTTTTTGCCTCTTCGTTTGACTGTTTTGTATGTTGTCGCGCTGATTACTGCTTTCCTTTCGCTTTGGCTTTTCAATCCGGAGTTTATGACTGACAGTGTCCTTGCGTATAAACAGCTTGCCACGGTCACTTTGAGCGCGGTTATTGGCGCGTGCACTGCTGACTTGGTGGGGCGTGACTAAATGGACGTAAAAAACGTTCAGCGTTTTGAGGAGTTGCAGAAGTTCAAGGTTCAGCGCGCCAAGCGCTTGCTCAGTGTTTTAATCAGAATTATTGACGCTGGCGTTCTTGGTGAGGAACAGATTGTTAAGCAGGGTCTTGAGGTTCTTAACGCGAATCTTGAGTCCATTGTTGGAAAGGCGAAGGACCAGCTCGCTTTGTGTAAGGATGCTCAGTGTCAGAATCAGCTTGTTGATGAGCTTCACATTTTAACTTCAAAGAACAAAGATTTGGGCGTGAGTGTTTTAGACCATGTCCGTTTGGCCGCGAGGGGTGCGGAATTCAGTCCTGAGCCTGTAAGAAAAGCTTTGTCATTAATTATTGCGAGGGAAGAGTCTTTGCTTGATCTTCTTCATGCTTCTTTGAGGCATTAACACTGGACACTGGACTGTGTGAAATGGCGCTTTTAAACCTCTAAATGAACTATTTTTCTCAAGAGGTGATACATATGAACGAAACCCAGGAAATCCAAAACATATTTTTTGACCAGATGAAATTGCTGACCAAGGAAACTTGCCGTCAGGAGTTGAGGTTGAGAGCATGGTAGACTTCTACGATGATCAGGCGATTGATTATTTTGAGGAGGAAGAGGATATGGATTCCTCTGATTTGTGCTTTATGCGCGGCTATTTGGCGGCGTAATGTTTTTTATACTTCTTTCTCTTTTTGTTCTAAAAAAGGTGATGTTTCATGAAAAAATTGCTTGTTGTGATTTTGTTGGTTGTTTTTTGCGCCTCTTTGGTTTCCGCGGCGTCGTATCGTAATCCGTACAATAGTTTTTACAAGTTCAAAAGTCCCACCGGCGCCGCAGTATCTGATGGAAGTCTTGGCAGAATTCAGTTCACTTTGCATCCGTATTTGATTGGCAATAAGCCTTCCGCGAGTGTTCGTCCAAATACTCCTCTTGTTGGCCGTCTTTTGCTTTCAAGGGCTGAAGTTGGAAGTCCTGCTATAGCAAATGATGTTTCTTTCCTGATAACTGTTATTTATCCGAATGGGGAAACCGAGCTTTATGGCTATGGCGTTGAGGGTATATTGCCTTCCAATGTCTTCGCGTTTGACCCTAACGAGCAGGCATGGGTAAATGACAAGTTTGTCGCGCGTGGCGAGATTAAAACAAAGATAAGCTACGTGGTTTCAGTCTATTATAAGGGTAAGACAAAGGTCGTGACCCCTATTCAGCAGCTTAATGTCCGCTGAATAGTAACCTTTTTAAACCCCTTCTTTTCTTTTCGTTGTTATGTCAACGAAAGTTGTTAGTGCGGGAACCTTGAAGGAGGGCAGCTACATTATGGTTGATGGCGCTCCTTGCAGAATTTCTAGCACGGATACCTCAAAATCTGGAAAGCACGGTCACGCGAAGGTTCGCATTGTGGCTATTGGTCTTCTGGATGAGAAGAAGCGCGAAGTTGTTATGCCTGCGCACGATAACGTTGAAGTTCCTCTTATTGATAAAAATACTGCTCAAGTTTTGTCCGTTACTGGCGACATCGCCAACGTTATGGATGAGACTTCTTTTGAGACTTTTGACCTTAAGATTCCTGAGGAAATGAAGGATCAGGTTGTTCCAAATTGCAAAATCCTTTATTGGGTTATTATGGGCGAGAAAGTTATGAAACAGCTAAAGCAGGGGGCGGATGAATAATGGTCAAGTTCCCTGAGGCGGACGCGCGAATTTTCAAGAACAAGTTTGTTTGCCGCAAGTGCAAGTCGGTTAAGAGAGCCTCTGCCCGTATGATCGCTGAAGGCCTTGTCAAGTGTCGCAAGTGTAATTATAAAAAGCTCAAGCCGAAGCGTAAGAAGTGATGAGTCCTGACACGATTGCGGCGATTGTGTTTGCTGTTCTTCTTGGTATTTTTTTGTTGGTTAAGCGAAAGCGCTTGACTTTGCAGCGCGCCCTTTTTCCGATTATTTACGTTGTAATGTATAAGTCCAAGTGGGGCGTTGACTGGATGGAGAAGGTCGCGAAGAAATATCCTCGTTTGGTGAGAATTTTTGGCGACGTTGGAATTGTTCTTGGCTTTTTGGGTATGATTTTAATCACGCTCGAGCTTGTCTGGTCTTCTGTTAAGGTATTCATTGGTGGAGCGGCTCCAGGTATCGCTCCTGTTCTTCCAGTGCAGGCTGACGGAATTTTCTTTGTTCCTTTCTCTTATTGGATTATCAGCATTTTCCTTCTTGCTATTGCTCACGAGTTCGCTCATGGTATGTTGTCTTTCGCGCATCGTATTCCTGTTAAGAGCAGCGGTTTCGCTTTCTTGTGCCTTGTTTTGCCGGTTGTTCCTGCTGCTTTTGTTGAGCCTGATGAGGAAGTTTTGAATCGTAAGTCAAAGAGGGCAAGGCTTGCCGTTTTCGCCGCGGGTCCGATGGCGAATATGGTTTTCGCTTTGTTCGCTCTTGGTTTGTTTTTTGCGATGTCTCCTTTGTTGAGCGCCGCTTATTCTCCTGTTGGTGTTGAGGTTGTGACTGTTGCGGATGGTTCTCGCGCGGCTTTGGCGGGAATGAATGTTGGAGAAATTATAACGCATGTTGATGGCGAGCGTGTTTTGAATGTTAAGGAGATGAGTTCAAAGCTTGAGAGTTATTCGTCTGGTGAAGTTGTTTCTCTTAAGACTCGGGATTCTTTGTTTTCAGTGGTGCTTAATGAGTCTAAAACTTTGGGAATATCTGCAAGACCGTATAGTGTTCCAAATTCTGAGTTCGCTGGTTCTTACGGAAACTGGGCGCCTCCTGTTGTGAAGTGGTCCTCAGGTCTTTTGTTTTGGCTCTTTATGCTCAATCTGGGTATTGGCTTGTTCAATCTTCTTCCTTTGGGGCCTCTTGATGGCGGAAGGATGTTCCAGCTTGTTTGCCTTAAGGTTTCAAAGAGGCATGGTTTGAGAATTTGGTCTTTTGTTAGCTTTACTCTTGCGGCTTTAATAATCGTCAATATTGTTCTTGGTTTTATTAAATAGTTAGCCTTTGACGTTTCCTATTGGTTTGAACGCTACTAGTTTTTTAGAAATTCCTGAATTGTGCAGCACGTCAACAACTTCTGAGATTGGTTTGTACGCTTTTCCCGCTTCCTCGGCGAGTCCTGAGTAGCTTGCTGTTCTGACATATATGCCGTGTTTTTCCATTTCTTTTTGCAGTTCCTGCCCTTTGACTTCCCGTCTTGCTTGTGTTCTGCTCATTGTTCTTCCGCTTCCGTGGGCTGTTGAGCCGTATGTTTGCTTCATGGCTCCTTCTGTTCCGAGGAGCAGGTAGCTTCCTGTTTCCATTGAGCCGCCAAGTATAACTGGTTGTCCGATTTTTCTAAAGAGTGGAGCCAGCTCTTTGCGTCCGGGTCCGAATGCTCTTGTGGCTCCTTTTCTGTGAACCACTAGTTTGCGTCCGTCGTGTTCTTCCAGTTTTGCCGTATTGTGAGCCACGTCATAAACCAGGTTCATATCCAATTTCTCGGCGCTTTGTTCGAATACTTTTGAGAACACTTCTCTTACTCTATGGAGTATGACTTGTCTGTTTGCGAATGCTGTGTTTGCCGCGCACGCCATTGCTGAGAAGTACGCTTGTCCTTCTTTGCTGTTGAACGGCGCGCATGCGAGTTCTGGGTCTTTGACTGAGATGTTGTATTTTGGCATTACGTCCGTGAATTTTTTCAAATAATCTGTTCCAATTTGGTGTCCGAATCCTCTACTTCCGCAGTGTATCATTACGCAGATTTGGTCTTTTTTGTAAATGCCGAGTTTCTCGGCGATTTTCTCGTCTGCTATGTCTGCCGCTCTTTGAATTTCGAGATAGTGATTTCCGCTTCCAAGAGTGCCTAGTTGGTTCATTCCTCTGCCTGTTGCTTTGTCTGATACGTTGCTTGCGTCGGCGAATGGGAAGCATCCGTTATCCTCCGTTCTTTCCAAATCCTCTGTCCATCCGTATCCGTTGTCAACGCACCATTTGCTTCCCTGTTCCATTACTGTTTTGAATCCGCCTCGCGCGAGCTTTACGAATCCTGTGCATCCTACTCCTGATGGCACTCTTTCAAAAAGCAAGTCCACAAGTTTGTGCAGTTTGTCCTTGACATCTTTGTAAGTTAGATTAGTTGTAACGAGTCTCATTCCGCAGTTGATGTCAAATCCTATTCCGCCTGGTGATATGATTCCTTTTTCTGGGTCGAATGCCGCGACTCCTCCGATTGGAAATCCGTATCCTGAGTGGGCGTCTGGCATGCAGAATGCGTAGTCTTGTATTCCTGGCAGGCAGGCTACGTTTGACAGTTGGTCGAATACTGCGAGGTCCATTTCTTTGACTAATTCCTCGCTTGCGTATATTCTTCCTGGGACTTTCATTCCTTTTTTGTATGTTGTTGGAATGTCCCAGGTGTAGTCTCCGCTTCTTTCCAGTTTTGGCTTTTCGATGTTTCGGTTTATCATATGTCGAGCACCACGCGCGCTGTCCATTCTTTTTGTTTTTCAACTTTAAAATAGTGCATTGTTACCGCTTTGACGTCTTGGTGCAGCTCTTGTGTTTGGTGGTTTATTTTGTCGCCGTGTAGAGTCGCGTGGACGCTTTTTTTTGCTTCATCAACGGTGACATCTAAGTCGTGAAATACCATTACGTCAGTGTCTTTCATTACTACTATGTCTTCCAAAAACTCAAACAGCAGTCTTTCTATTGTGTCGGCGCTGAGTGTTATTTCTTTTGTTATCTCTGATTTGACGGTTTGAGTATTTGCCATGCTTTCAAATAACGCTAGAGCTGATTCGCGGAATAGTTCGCTGAGTGTTTTTCCTTTTGCTTCAAACGCTACGTCTGCGTATGTGACGTCTTCTAGGAATTTGTATGGCATGCTTGTTAAAGCCGTTTGGTGCTTTTATAAATCTTTACGTGATTCCAAGAAAGAAATGACTATTTTTTTCACGTCGTTGTAAACGGAATCTCTGTCTCTGTTGCCGTCCACAGTGTGGCAGTTGTGGTGCAAATCCTTTCCAACTTTCAAATAATTTTCCCTTACTTTGGCCAAAAATTCTTCTCGCTCAAATGCGTGCGTGTTTTCTCTGCCCGTAGCTATTCTTTTTACTGATTCGCTCGCGGGTATGTCTATGATTATGCAAAGGTCTGGCATTCTGATGTCAGTGTGCAGTTTTTTTATTTTCTCGAAGCTGATGCCTTGTGCCATTTGGTAGGCGAATGTTGAGTGCAGGTATCTGTCGCAGAGAACTATTGCTCCTTTGTTCAGCAGTGGTTCAACGACTTTTAGGTGCTTCTTGCGGTCCTCAACAAATAAGGACACTGCCTGCTCGCCTTGTGATACGGGGTCTAGTTGTGATAAGAATTTTTTTACCCAGTCTCTTTTGTATGGCTCTCTTGTTAGGAATATGTTGTAGTCTTTGTTGTGGTTGAATACGTCTGCGGCGAGTCTTGTCAGTACAGTTCCTTTTCCGCATCCGTCAATTCCTTCAACTGCGATAAACGCCCCTTTCATAATATTTTGGCTTAATCAGTTGCTTTTATGCTTTTCTAAACTGTACAAGAATTAGTATTTGCCTAGAAGGTCTGACGCCGCTGCTCCAATTGCTGCCGGGAAACTTACTGCGACAACCAGTTTCGCCATGTTTGCCGCGCTTCCGGCTATTGCGGTGATTCCGTAAACTGACAGCAGCAGGTAAGCTACAAATAGCGAGATGAAGTAGTATGTGAAGAATCTTTTTGCCCAGAATTGTCCGAAGTGTCTTTTGTTTTTGTCTGGAACTCGGTGGTATCCGACGAAGTAAATCTCTGCGGTGAGTATTATCCAGGTGCAAAGTGTTATTAGCGCGAGTTGTAGCGTGTCAAGTCTTAGCCCTACGTCCAGCAGTAATCCTTTGAGAACGAAGGTGAATCCAAAAAAGAGGGCTCCAAAGAATGCCACGACCACCTGTCTTATTGTGAAATGTGCAGGTATTTTTTCAACCAATCTCTCGCGAAGAATTCTGACATCCGTCGCTATTTCTTCTATTTTTGCCATTTTAGTAGAACTCTAGCGAAGGAATATCGTCCTCTTTTTGTTCTTCTGGTTGTTGAGGTGCAAGAGTTGTTGTTTGTGGCGTTTCTGTTGGCGTTGGAACGTCAAACATGTTCATGAAATTTGAGCCGTTGCTTGGAGGGTTTTCAAAAATGTTTGGCGGGCTGATTGGTTTTGGCCCTTCCGGAAGTTCGTTGCTGTAGACTTCGTGAGCGCCTCCAACTATGCCCATCAAGAGTTTGATTGCTTTGCGTATTTCCTCTTTAGAATCAAGTTTTGTGTCTATTGTTAGTTTCATCTCTTTTCAGGACATCAAGCGTAAGTGCGTTTATATAGTTTTCGCGGGCGGAAGAAGAAGTCCTTGTGTGTATAATCCGTTGCGGGGTTTTTCGCCTATTATGCTGAATAATTTCAGTTGTCTTTTGTTTATGTTGATTTTGTAGGCGTAAAGTTTTTCCCTGTCTTTGGCGAATTCTATGTATCCGTGGCCTCTGTGTAAGAACACAATTTCAAGGAAGTTTTTGCTTCCTGGGTCGTTCATTATGAAGTCGCAAACTGCTTCCAGATTTTCTGGTTCCCCGTCGCATAATGGGAATTTTAGCCAGAGGTTGTCTGGGTGCCTTACGTTTATTGTTCCTGTTATTGGCAAAGAAAAGAAGGTTCTTAGAAGGCGTTCTGGGTCGTCATCTGTTATTGTTTGTATTATTCTCGCGTAGTTCTCTCCTTCTTTTTTGCGTCTGTTGTCGCCCCAGTATTCTTCCAGCTGTCGGTAATATTTGAGGCTTGTTTGTTCAAAGACTATATGCTTTAAGTTCATGTCGTCACTCGCTTTCCAATTCCCTGTCGCTCGTTTTTATACCTATTGGTTTTTAAACTGGTGCCTATATTTTCGTCGTATGAGGCTTCGTGAAATTCCTGATGATTTCGTTGTTGAGGAAGTGCCTAGTGTAGATATTAAACCAAAGGGCAAGTACCCTGTGTTCCGTCTTTCAAAGGTTAATATGACTACTTTCGCCGCTGAGAAAGTTTTGGCGAAGCGTTGCGGTGTTAACTTTAAGCGAATTGGTGTGGCTGGTCTTAAGGATACTCACGCGAGAACTTCTCAATTTTTTTCTGTTGAAACGGATGACCCGCAAAAAGGAGTGTTTGAAGAGAAGAACGTGAAGTCTGAACTGGCTGGTTTTTCTGATGAAATGTTGAAAACTGGCAGTTTGAAAGGCAATAAGTTCACCATTGCGATTCGCGCGTTGAGGGATGGCGAGATTGAGAGGGCGCAAAAGAATGTTGATTGGGTCAAGAAGGGTGTTCCGAATTATTTTGACAGCCAGCGTTTTGGCAGTTTGAAGGGAACGGATGGATTTATTGCCAAGGATGTTTTGCGCGGTGAAGTTGAAGAAGCTGTCAAAAAAGTAGTTACTGCTACAAATCGTCATCAGAAAGCTAAAGTTAGAAACGCGAGGAAGTTTATTCTTGCTCATTGGGGTGCATGGGCGTTGTGCGAGGGTTATTTGAGAAAGGAAGGTCTTGAGCGAACTGGTGAGATGTCTATTGTTTCTCATCTTGCGAAGAATCCAAAGGATTTTGACGGCGCTCTTGACAAAGTTTTTGGCGGTGTTCGTGAGTTGTTTTTCTCATCGTATCAAGCGTACATTTGGAATGAGTGTGTTATGCGTCTCATTAAGCAAACGTCCAAATCGTTTTTTTCAGTGAAGTATGAGGCGGGCAGCTTGTTTTTCGCGAGGCAGTTGTCCCTGTCTGGGACATTCCCATTGATTGCTGGTGATATGAGAACTTCAAAGGAGAATATGGAGATTATCAAAAGTGTTCTCAAGGTGGAAGATATGAAGTTGGAGGACTTTTTTACTTCAAAGTACTCTTTTATCGCGAGAGAGCGTGATTTGGTTGTTGTTCCTGAAGGTTTGTCTTTTGAAGTGAAAGATGATGAGCGCCATAAGGGTTTCAAGAAAGTTGTTGTCTCATTCTATTTGCAAAAGGGCAGTTATGCCACTGTTGTTTTGAAGTCTTTGTTCGAGATGTGATGGGGTTGCGGAGGATCGAACTCCGGTCACAAGGTCCCGAACCTTGTATCTTACCACTGGACCACAACCCCTTATGAACCTACCCAGATTCGAACCCCGAACTTGTTCGGGGGATAGCCACGAAGTGGCTAGACTTTCGAATCTGTTTCGCTTAATGAACCTACCCAGATTCGAACTGGGGCATCCTCCCTGTGAAGGAGGCATCCTAACCACTAGATCATAGGTTCGAAGTCTAATTTCCTATGCAATAGTCGAGCCTGTGATTCCGCCTCGGGCGAGATCATAGGTTCGTTCTTCAGAGTTTTAGTCATTTTCTTTTCGAAAGGGTTTAAAAGGTTTGTTGTGTATTTTGATTGTATGAATTGGTTGTCTGATTCCTATGTTGGCAAGCTTTCCGAGTTAAAAAAAGATTTCAAGTCAGCAAAACCTTTTCCTCATCTTGTTTTGCCTAATTTTTTCAAAAACGCGAAGGAATTGAAGTCTGCCTTGCTCAAGGAGAAGTTTCATTATCAGAATAGTGATTTGTTTCAGTTTCATCAAACAAACGATTGCAGTAAAGCTAAAACCAAAGTTGTGCAGGATTTTCACAAATTTTTCGGCTCGCGTGAATTCCTGTCATTCATTTCTGAGATAACTGGTAAAAAATTAACATCGATAGATATGTCTGGTTTTATTTATGGCGATACTGATTATTTGTTGCCCCATGATGATCGTTTGGAGGGCAGAAAAATAGCTTACGTCGTTAATCTTTCTGAGAATTTTAAGGATGAAAATGGCGGCGCGCTTGCTTTGTTCAAGGGTAAGAATGTCGTGAAAAGAATAGTGCCAAGATTCAATACGTTAACTATTTTTGAAGTTTCAAATAAATCCCTTCACGAAGTGGAAGAAGTCATTGGTCAAAAGCGTGTTAGCTTCGCAGGGTGGTTCCATGGCTAGAATTAACTCAGGTTTTGATGAAATGATTGATGAAATTTCTTCTTCTTTTAGAAAGAAGGGCGTCGTTTCTTTGAATGATGTTTTGATGCCTTCCGCGTTGGCTGATGTTTTGGGTTTGAAATGGAAACAAAAATATGAGCCGTTGAAATTTTCATACTCTTTTGCGAAAGGTCCGGTGTGGAAATCAGAATTGGAGGCTTTCTTGTCAAAAATCGCTGGAAAACGGCTGAAATTCAAACAACTTGAGTGGAGAAAGTTCAAGCACAAGGATTACACTTTGCTTTATGATAGTTTGAAGCCTGAATCCGGTTTTGTTGTTATGGTTGACATTGTTCCTAGAGAGCAGGAGTGGGGTGGTTACTCTTCTTTTATTGGTGATTCTGGGGAAGTCGCCAGAGTAATCGCTGAAAAGAATACTCTGACGCTTGTCAACGCCAAAGGTCTGCGTCACTTTGTTAAAAGGGTCAATCATCACTCAAAGGCTCCGAGGGTTTTCTTATACGGCGTTTTGGGGTAATTTTATATAGCAATTCGGCTGTTTTTTTGTTATGAATCTTTCAAGGGATGTGTTGAAACAGTTGATTTTGGAAAAAAATCTGATTACTAATTATGCCGATATTGACGCTCAGCTTACTGCTAATGGTTTTGATGTTCGTCTTGCGTGTGTTGTGGAGATTGTTGACGGGGGTAAGCTCGCTGTTAGCAAATTGGATAATCGTGCTCCTAAGCTCGGGCGCGCTTTTGTGCTAAAAGGTTTTGAGAATCGCCTTGACGGTTATGATGTTAAGGAGAAATTTGTTATGACTTCTGGTTCAGTCAAGCTTGAGAAGTTAAAGCCTTATTTTGTTTTGACTTGTGAGGAGGTTAATACTCCTTCTGATTTAATGATTCACGCCGCGCTTCGAACTTCTTTGTTTAGGCTGACTCAAAGCATTCTTGGTTGTGGTTTTACTGAAGCGGGCTATAAGGGTTATCACGCTTTTATGCTGTTGCCTTTTATGGATGGAGAGATTGAGCTTGGCGCTAGGTTTGCTCAGTTTTCTTTTGTTGAGCTTAAGGGTCACGCGCATTACGAGTCCCAAAAGGAGTCAAATTATCAGGGAGGAAAACTTTTCTGATGCTTTCAGTTATTATTCCTGCGAAGAATGAGGAGAAGTTTCTTCCTAATCTTCTTCGCAGTTTGAGGCGCCAGTCTTTTCAGGATTTTGAGGTCATAGTCGCTGACGCGAATAGTTCTGACAAAACTCGTTTAATTGCGAAAAAGTTTGGGGCGAAGGTTGTTGATGGTGGTCTTCCTGGTGTTGGCAGAAACAGAGGTGCCAAAGTGGCGAAGGGTGATTTGCTTTTGTTTTTGGATTCTGATGTTATTTTGCCGAGTGATTTTCTGGAAAAGAATGTTTCCTTATTCAAGAAACGCGACCTTGATATAGCCACAACCACGCTTCGTCCGTTAAGTTCTCGTTTTGATGATAGGGTTATTCACGCTGCTTGGAACGCCGGTTACAAAGTTATTAAGAATGTGAAGCCTGCGTGTTGCGGCTTTCATATTTTTGTTAGAAAGGGTTTGTTTAACGCTTCAAAGGGTTTTGATGAGAGTGTTGTTTGGGCGGAGGATGCTGAGTTTGTTTCTCGTGTTTGTTCTTATGGCGCTCGTTTTGATGTTCTTCCCTCCCCGGTTTTTGTCTCTGTTCGCCGTCTGGAAAAAGAGGGCAGAGTTAAATTTTTGTCAAAGAGTTTGTACGGAGTCGCGATTACTTTGTTGAAAGGTCCTATTAAAAGGGAAGTTTTCAAGTATGAATGGGGTTATCAGTAATCTTTTTATGTTTGTGTTGCGTCTGTGAAATCTTATGAATGAATCTTTTTTTGACAAGGCGTATGTTTTTTTGAGAAATTTGTTTTTTGGAAAGCCCAAACCCCGCGCTGCTGATATTCCGTTGTATGCCTCTTTTTTGGATTCCGCGAAGAGGGCGTATAATAGCAGGGATTATAATTTGGCTTTGCATTTTTTTAACGCTTCTTTGCAGGAGAACTTTTTGTCTTCATCTTATCGCTCAATAGATGCTGCTTGTGAGGCGAATCGTTATATTGGCCTTATTCTTTTGGAGAGGGATTTTGACAAGGGAGAGTGGTGGGAGGAGCGTGTTGCGCTGGATATTGCTGCGCATTTTGGACTGTGGGCGTCGACTACCAAGCCAGAGGAGAGTGCGGCTGCGTATCTTAGTCAGGCGAATATGTATTTGTTTGCTCATGAGTACGATTTGGTTAGAAAGGCAGTCTCTGATGCGAAAGATAAGATTCTTGTTTTGGACGGCGAAAAAAAGAATGCGCTGTTGAAAAAAGTCGAGTCGCTTGAAAATATTTTGTCTCTTTAGCCAAACACCCTTTGATAGTTAAGCCACAAATTGTTCGCGGTTTCTTCTTCCGTGAATCCTTTGACTTTTGCTATATTGCGAACTGTATAAATGACGTTCGCCGGCTCGTTTGGTTTTCCTGGAACTGGAGACAGCCATGGTCCGTCTGTTTCAGACAATAATTGGTTGATGTTTACCATTTCAGCGACCATTTTGAAGTGTTGCAGTTTTTCAATGACTGCGGGTATTGAAAAGTAGTATCCTAATTCTGCCGCTCTTTTAACGATGTTTTTGCGTCCGGTGAAGCAGTGCAGAACGACTTTCTTCAGACTGCTGCTCGCGAGCATTTCTATGCAGTCCGCTTCCGCGTCGCGCGTGTGAACTACTAGTGGTTTTCCAATCTCCTCGCACAACTTAATCACCTTGGCGAAGTTTTCTTTTTGCGCCTTGATGTGTTCTGGTTTTTTGGTCCAGTGGTAGTCTAATCCCGCTTCTCCGACTGCTGCGATGTGGTCTTTTTGTGAGCGTATGAATTCCAGTTCGTCGTCAACGTTGAATGGAACCGTCTGTCTGCTGAGTCCTGTTTCGTCGCTTCCGAGTCCTATTGCGTCTGTTGGATATATTCCAAGACTGCATCGAACTAATGGTGCGTATTTTTTCGCGAGCGCCAAGACTTCTCTGTTCGTTGGGACGTTTACTCCTGCGCAAATTATTGCTTTAACTCCTGCCTTGCGCGCTCTCTCAAGCACGGCGTCTAAGTCTTGTTTGTATAATTCGTGCGTTAAGTGGCAATGGTCGTCAAACAGTATCATATTGTTGTTTCATTTGTTGTGGTTTATATGATTTTGTAAATTTCTATGAGAAGGAACAGCAAGTATCCGCCCATGAAGAACGCGCCATGTTTCCAAGTGAGTTCTTTTTTGTTGAGGAAGAATATCATCGCGCTGATTAGCAATACAAGGAATATGAACGCGTTTAGCACAAGTCCTAAGTTCACGTCTATTGGTTTTACTAGCGCCAATATTCCAAAAAACAACAAGAGTTCAATGACTAGCGACCCGAGTAAGTCTCCAAGTCCAATTCCTTCCCTTTTGGAAAAAACTGATTTTAGTTCTATTGCGATGTCTGGTATTGTTGTTCCGATTCCGATGATTGTTAACGCGACGAAGTATGCTGGAACGTTTAG
Source organism: uncultured Methanosarcinales archaeon (assembly GCA_964572035.1). Lineage (GTDB taxonomy): Archaea > Nanobdellota > Nanobdellia > Woesearchaeales > ARS49 > CAZNDX01. The sequence continues at coordinate 96,006 of CAZNDX010000001.1, read as the reverse complement.
TTCGTTCGCGATTGTGACTGATGAGAATACTAGCCATCTTCCTGATAGCATCAAGGCTACAAATGCGAGAAGAAATACGAGTGCGTCTTTCCAGATGTGTTTTAGGTGGACGTTTTTCTTGATTTTTCCAAGTGTTCCTTCTAGTTTCCATAATATTCCGAAGTATGTGCAGAACGCGATGACGAGTATCGCTCCGTCTGGTCTCGACAGTTGTCCATCGAGAGCCAGAATAAACGGCAGCATTAGGAACGCCCACATTAGTAGTCGTCTTTTGGTGAAGATGTTTGGTTCAAGTTTGACTTTTCGTCCAACTAGGCAGAGTATTCCTAGGGCGAAGCCGACGTGTACCATATTTGCTCCAAGGATGCTTCCGAACCCTACTGACTCCCCGCTTGATAAAAATCCAGTGAGTGAGCTGATGATTTCCGGCGCTGATGCGGCCATGGCGATTACGACAATTCCAATTATTGCGTCCGATAGTCCCAGTCTTTTCGCGTAGCTTCCTATGCTTAGAACTATGTAGTCTGCGCTTTTGAGAAGGATGTAAAGGCTGGCGATTAGTATGAACAAGCTGAACACGATTGGGTGTGTAAATATCTCGAAAAACGCCATTTATTGCCTCTTTTATTATTTATTCGAGAAGCGATAACTATTTAAAAGGGTTGTGGGTTTTCCAAGGGTATGCCAGTTGTTGGATTGCAGTTTGATAAGATTGTTGTGGAGAAGCATTCTCCTGTAAAGGGTAAAGTTACTGTTAACAATAATGTCGCGATTCAGGATGTTGAGAAAGCGGATGTCGCGATTGGCGCGAGCAAGCAAAGCGCGCTTAAGTTCCGTTTTGAGTTTACCGCGAATTATGAGCCAAAAATCGCGACTATGATTTTGAATGGCACGCTTACTTTCTTTGAGACGCCTGAGAAATCGGCGGATATTGTGAAGTCTTGGAAAAAGGACAAGAATGTTCCAAAAGAAGTTATGACTAGTGTTCTTAACACCATTCTTGCGAGGTCCAACGTGGAAGCTATGGTTCTTTCACGCGAGGTTAACTTGCCTCCTCCAATTCCTCTTCCAAAAGTCAATATGAAGTAGTTGTTGGGCTTTCATAAGTTTTTTAAATAATGTAGTATCTATTAGAGAGTGGTTTATGGCGGATGTTAAGTTAAAGGTCGCGGAAGCTATTCAGGACGACGTCCATAAGGGTATTGTTAGAATGGATAGCAGTTTTATGCGTGAGATAGATGTCAGACCTGGGGATATTGTTGAGATTGAGGGCCAGAGAAAAACCGTTGCTATTGTTGACCGCGCTTATCCCGGCGATATTGGTTTGAATATTGTCAGAATGGACGGTCTGACCAGAAAGAATTGCAAGACTTCTATTGGCGAGCTTATTGCTGTTACAAAGGCGAAGGTTCAGCCTGCGAAAAAAGTTGTTATTGCTCCGGCTAGAGAGGGAATTGTTGTTCGCGCGTCTCCTGTTATTTTCAAGCAGGGCTTGATGGGTCGCGCAATGGTTAAGGGTGATATCATTTCTTTGGGTGGTCCAAGGCGTCGCAGAAGTTTTGATGAAGTTTTCAATATGATGGAAGAGCAGATGATGGCGGTTGGTTTTGGTGATTTGAAGTTTGTCGTTGCCGAAACAAATCCGAAGAGCGCCGTCATAATTACCGAGCAGACCGAGGTTGTTCTGAATCCTGAAGCTATTGAAGTTAGCGACGAGGAAGTTCCTGAGGTTACTTACGAGGATATTGGTGGTTTGGAGGATGAGATTACCAAGGTTCGTGAGATGATTGAGATTCCGCTTAAGCATCCGGAAGTTTTTGAGCGTTTGGGTGTTGACGCGCCTAAAGGTGTTCTCCTCCACGGTCCTCCGGGCACTGGTAAAACTCTTCTTGCGAAAGCTGTCGCGAACGAAACTAATGCTCATTTCATCCTTATCAATGGTCCTGAGATTATGTCCAAATATTACGGTCAGTCGGAAGAAAATCTCAGAAAGAAGTTTGAGGAAGCGGAGAAGAACGCTCCAAGTATTATTTTTATTGATGAGGTTGACGCCATTGCTTCCAAGCGTGAGGAAACCCGTGGCGAGGTTGAGCGTCGTGTTGTCGCCCAATTGTTGACTTTGATGGACGGTCTAAAAAGCCGTGGCAAGGTTGTTGTTATTGCCGCGACTAACGTGCCAAACATTTTGGATCCTGCCCTTCGCCGTCCGGGCCGTTTCGATAGGGAGTTGGAAATCGGTGTTCCAAATAAGGAAGGCCGCCTTAACGTGCTTAAAATTCACACTCGTCATATGCCGCTTGACAAGGATGTCAATTTGAAAGAAATTGCCGCTGTGACTCACGGTTTTGTTGGCGCGGATATTGCCGCGTTGGCGAAGGAAGCCGCGATGATTGTTTTGAGAAGGATTTTGCCTGAGCTCAAGGCGAATAAGGATAAGGATGAGCCTCTTCCAAAGGAGTTGCTTGAGAAGTTGATGATTAGGAAGAAGGATTTCAAGGAAGCCTTGAAAGTTGTACGACCTTCTGCATTGAGAGAGGTGCTTGTTGAGGTTCCGACTGTTAAGTGGGCTGATATTGGTGGTTTGGAAATTGTCAAGCAGGAGTTGAAGGAGGCTGTTGAGTGGCCCTTGAAGCGTCCTGACGCTTTCCGTCGTTTGGGTGTTAAGCCTCCGAAGGGTATTTTGTTGTATGGTCCTCCTGGCACCGGTAAAACTTTGCTTGCCAAGGCTGTCGCGAACGAGAGCGAGGCGAACTTCATTAGCGTTAAAGGTCCTGAGTTGCTCAGCAAGTGGGTTGGCGAGTCTGAAAAAGCGGTTAGGGAAGTTTTCAAGAAGGCCCGCCAGACATCCCCAACAATTATTTTCTTTGATGAGGTTGACAGCATTGCCCCAAGAAGAGGGATGAGTAGCGACTCAAATGTTACCGAGCGTGTTGTTAACCAGCTTTTGACCGAGATTGATGGTTTGGAAGGCATGCACGATATTGTTGTTATTGGCGCGACTAACCGTCCGGATATTATGGACACTGCCCTTTTGCGTCCGGGGCGTTTTGACAGGATTATTTTGTGTCCTGTTCCTGATTTCCAGGGTCGTTTGGAGGCGTTCAAGGTCCATTCCAAGAGTATGCCTCTTCAGGATGTTGATTTGGATGATTTGGCGCACAAGACTGACGGTTACGTTGGCGCTGACATCGAGGCTGTTTGCAGGGAAGCTGCGATTCTTGCTTTGCGCGCTAATATGAGTGCGAAAGAAGTTACGATGAAAGATTTTGAGGAAGCTTTGAAGAAAGTCCCTCCATCTGTTACAAAGGATGTTGAGAAGATGTATGAGGACTTGCGCGAGAGGTTCCGTTCCGCCCGCGCGAAGGAAATGAAGCAGGAGTTGCCGATTTATTTCGGCTAATTTAGTTTTATAATTTTTTCACCAGATTAAAAATTTCTTTTCTGAACATATCGAGAAGCGCATGGTATGATTTTTCGTATGGTTTTGTGGCGGTTTTGACGAACTTATCGTGTTCAAAGATTTCTTTTTCGTAAACGTCTAGTGCCTGAGTCGCGTCTTTAATCTCTTCTTTTGTTCTGACTTTTGGTGGCGGTGTGGATTTTTCTATTCTTTTTATGGCGGTCGTGAATTGTTTTCTGTTTTCAATGATTATGTTTAGAAGAATTCTCAAGTTCTTCGCTGTCATTATTGTGGTGTTGTATAGTTTGTTTTCAGTTTTTGGCGGTTCAAGGTGTTCGAGTGTGTATATGTCTGCTTCAATTCTTTCAACTGTTTGTAGATTTATGTCTGGCGTGCTGTTTGTGAGTATTCTTTCAAGCATTTTTTTGGCGAGTTCTGGTGTGAATTGTGTCATTTTCTCTCAAGTGCGATGTCTCTTTTGAATATATTTACGTATGAAAGCATTTTTACAAGTATGTTTCTGAATTGTCTGTTTATGAGCGAGAGTTCTCCTTCTTTTTGGTGCAAATATTTTAGGGACAATAGGTCTTCGTTGAATTCTTGTATTGTTGTTTTCGATTTTAAGGGCATTTCCTTCAAATGTTTTTTTAGCTGTTCCAGGAATCCGAAGAGAAGAACGTAATCTTCGTTGTTTGCTGTTGTGTCTTTTAGGAATCGTTGGATTGTGTGCTCAACGTTTAGGCAGTCTGCTTCGATTTCTTGGGTTATGGTTGCCATGGTAAAGTGCAAGTTCATCACCTTTTTATACTAATCGTATCTACTGGCGCTTTATGGTCTCACATCTTGTATCTGATATTGCGAAGTTTGAGGAGGAATTGATGCGCGAGGAGTATGCTCACAGCGCTGGTTTGAAGGATGATATTAATTCGGCGGCTATTTTTGATAAATATCCTCAGTTGTTTTCTAAAAAGAATGTTGTTGAGGCTAAGAAGTTATTCGAGTTAGCGAATGGGACTCAGGAAAAGCGCAAGGCTCGTCTTTTGTACGCTTTTATGGTTGGCGCTTTTGTAGGCAATAAGGTCAAAAAGATTAGCGATGAGGCTGACGCTTTTGAGGCCAAGGCTGAAGTCAGTATAGGTGGAAAAAATATCGCTTATCGCCAAGTGCCTACATTGTTGATGAATGAGGATGATAGAAAGAAGCGTAAGCAGTTTTATTTGTCAATGGACAAGGTAAAGAAGAAACTCACAAGTTATGACAAGAAGCTTTGGAAAAAGGATTATAGGATGATTAAGGACCTTACTGGTCTTGAGTATGTTGATTTTTGCGCGTTGGAAAAGGAAACTGATTATGATTCTCTTGCGAAGCAGCTGAGAAAGTTTTTGGTTGATACTGATGAATTGTTCACCAAGCAGATGGCTGAGCAGTTTGCTCACATCAAGGTTAAGCTTTCTGACGCGAATCCTTGGGATTTTGCTTATCTCGCGCGGGCGAAAATGTTTGACGATTATTTTAAGAAAGAGCGTCTTGTTCCAACCGCTGAAAAATTCTGGCGCGGTCTTGGTTTTGAGATTACAAAACAGTCTAACGTCAAGCTTGACATTGAGGAGCGTGAAAAGAAAGTTCCGAGAGCTTTTTGTATGCCTATTCGTGTTCCAGAAGAAGTTGTTCTTGTTATCAAGCCGCATGGCGGGCAGGACGATTTCCAGGCTTTCTTGCACGAGTCCGGCCACACTGAGCATTTCGCTAACGTGAATCCAGACCTTCCCTATGAGCTAAAGCATATGGGTGGCCATGCAGTTTCAGAATCTTATGCTTTCCTTTGCGAATACCTTCTCGCAAATCCTGACTGGCTGAAAGAGTTTGTTGGAATGCCTGATGATGCCGCGAAGCGTTTTGCGAATTTCATTATGCAGCAAAAACTTTACTTTTTCAGGCGTTACGCTTCTAAAGTTCTTTACGAGCTGAAGCTCCACCGGAATGATTTGAAGAGACTTAATGATAAGTTTGAGCCTGAATCTGGCGAGTATGAGTCAGCCGCGGAGATGTATAAGGATATTCTTACTAAAGCGACAAAGATTAAGTATCGCAAAGACAATTACTTGAGAGATGTTGACTCGGGTTTGTACGCCGCTGATTATGTTCGCGCGTGGCTTTTTGAGGCGATGCTTAGAAAAAGACTTGAAGAGAAATTTGGAAAAGAATGGTATAAGTCAAAGGATGCGGGTCAATTCTTGAAATCTTTGTGGCAGTGGGGCGCTACTGGTAAAACTCTTGATGAACTCGCCAAGGATATTGGTTATTCCAGCGTCGATATATCTTATGTCACAAAGGACTTTTTGGACTTTTTTAAGCAATAATTAAACAGTAATCCTTTTAAAGACTGTTTCGTCAATATGTTTTATGAAACCTAAAGCCGGTGATAAGGTCAAAGTCACAACTTCTGACGGAGTTTTTGAGGGTATTTTGCTGCCAAGGCCTGAGCTTTTGTCGGATGACATCACTGTTCTTAAACTTACAACTGGTTATAATATGGGTATTGAAACAAAAAAAATCAAAAATATGGAGATTTTGGAATCGTTTAAGGAAAAGCCAGTTAAGAAGGAAGAGATGAAAAAGAATTCAAAGCTTCCTACTGTTGCTATTTTGTCTACTGGAGGCACTATTGCTTCAAGAATTGATTATCGTACTGGTGGTGTTTACGCTGATTATGACGCTTCTGATTTTGTGGCTATGTGTCCGAAGCTTAAGGATGTCGCGAATATTATCTCTGTTCCTGTTATGAGTATGATGTCCGAGGACGCTATGTCTTCAGATTGGGTCAAGATGGCGAATTCTGTTGCGAAAATTTTGCCTGATGTTGACGGCGTTGTAATTACTCACGGTACTGACACCATGCATTTCACGAGCGCGGCTCTTTCGTTTTTGTTGAAGGATCTTTCAAAGCCAGTAATTATTACGGGAGCGCAGCGTAGCATTGATCGTGGCAGTTCTGATGCCTTTGATAATTTGCAGTGCGCGGTTATTGCAGCTGCGAGATGGAATGGCGCTTGTGTCGCGACTTGTATGCACGCGACTTCTTCCGACAGTTTTTGCTATTTAATTCGTGGAACTAAGGTTAGAAAGATGCACACCACAAGGCGTGACGCTTTCCGTCCGATTAATGATTTTCCGTTGGCGAAGGTTTATCCTGATGGAAAGATTGAGTCTGTGCAAAATTGTTCTCCGCGTTCTCATTCAAAAACTTCCGTCCGCGCTTTGTCTTCAGATGTTGCTTTGATTTACGCTTATCCTGATATGGACCCAGGGATTATTGGTTATCATGTTAAAGAAGGTGTCAAGGCAATAGTCATTGCCGGCACGGCGCTTGGTCACGTTCCTCTTAATAACAAAAAGTCTTTGGAGCCTGAGCTTCAGAAGGCTATTAAGAAAGGTGTTCACGTCTTTATTTGCTCACAAACGATTTATGGGCGCGCGAATCCTTACGTTTACACTAATTTGAGAAAGTTGAGCGTTGGTCTTGGCGCTGTTTATTTGGAGGATATGCTTCCTGAAGTCGCTTACGCGAAGGTGATGGTCGCGCTTAAGGAGAAGAATCCTGTTGATTTTATGAGGCAGAATGTCGCGGGTGAGATTACGAGTTCTGAAGACCCGCGGACTTTCTTGTTGTGAAAATGGCGAAGATAACTTGCGGTCTTGAGATTCACCAGCAGTTGAACACTAAAAAGTTGTTTAGCGAGATGGATTCTGTTATTGAGGATATTCCTCCTTCTTTTGTTGCCGAGCGCCGTCAGCACGCCGTCGTGGGAGAAACAGGCGAGATTGACGCGGCTGCCGCGAGTGAGGCGGAAAAAGGAAAGCTGTTCATTTACGAGGCGACTCCTAAGTCTTCAAGTCTTATTGAGCTTGATGAGGCTCCTCCAAATAATTTGAGGGAAGATGCTCTGAAGGCTGCGTTGATGATGGCTGAGCTTACTGGCGCCAAGGTTGTTGATGAAGTTCAAGTGATGAGAAAAACGGTTGTTGATGGAAGCAACACCAGTGGTTTTCAGCGTTCTTCTCTTGTTGCGTATGGTGGAAGTATTGAGTCTTCAAAGGGTGCTGTTTCAATTCCTACTATTATTGTGGAAGAGGATAGCGCGAGAAATATGGAAGGCAATTCTGAGCGTCAAACGTATCGTCTTGATCGTTTGGGCATTCCTCTGCTTGAAGTCTCGACAGGCCCCGATTTGCACGATTCTAAGCAGGTACAGGAAGTTGCTGAGCGTCTTGGTTTATTGTTGAGAAGCACTGGTTTGTGCAAGAGAGGTCTTGGAACTATTCGTCAGGACGTTAACGTTTCTGTTGAGGGCGGTTCTCGTGTTGAGATCAAGGGGGCTCAGGATTTGGCTATGATCCCAACTCTTGTAGAAGTTGAAGCGAAGCGTCAAGAGGGTCTTCTTGAGATTATGTCTGAGTTGAAGAAGCGAAAGATTTGGGTTGTTGAAACGAACATTTCCAACGTTTCGGATATTCTCAAGAGTTCTAAGAGCAAAGTTATAGCGTCAACTCTTGCGAAGGGTGGCGCTGTTTTGGGTATGCGTTTGATTGGTTTCGCTGGTTTGCTTGGAAAGGAACTCCAGCCGAACAAGCGTTTTGGCACTGAGCTTTCTGACCGCGCTAAGGTTGCTTCAGGTGTTGGCGGTTTATTTCATAGCGATGAGCTTCCAAATTATGGCGTTACTCCTGATGAAGTTGAGATGCTGAAGGAGCATTTTAAGTGCGGTGCTAATGACGCGTTTATTCTTGTCGCCGACTTAAAGCATAAAGCGGAGAAAGCGTTGGAAACAGCGGCTTTCCGCGCGGGAATTGCGTTGAAGGGTGTTCCGAAAGAAGTCCGAAGGGCGAATCCTGACGGCACAACTACTTTTATGCGTCCTATGCCTGGCGCCGCGAGAATGTACCCTGAGACTGACGTTCTTCCGGTTAGAATCACTAAAAAATTGTTGGACAGCGTTCCTGTTCCTGAGCTTATTGAGAAAAAAATTGTTAGATTTGAAAAGCTCGGTCTTTCAAAGGATGTAGCAAGCGCAGTGGCCAGGTCTGAGAGTGTTTTGTTGTTTGAGGATTGCGTGAGGAAGTTCAAGGATGTTAAGCCGTCTTATATTGCGGAGGTTTTGGTTGGCGCTGCTGCCCAGATTCGCCGTGAGTTCAATGTGGAGATTAATCCAAATGATGATGATTATTTTGAATTGTTTGACGCTTTGTCAAATGGCAAAATTTCAAAGGAAAATGTTATTGATATTCTGAAAGAGAACAAGCCTGTTGTCGATGTTTTGCAGAATTTTAAGCAGATGTCTGATGCTGATTTGAAGTCCGCTTTGAAAAAGATTGTTGACAAAAACAAAGGTCTTCAACTTAACGCTTTGATTGGCAAGGCGATGGCTGAGCTTAGGGGAAAAGCTCCCGGTCAGAAGATTGTTGAGATGCTTAAGAAGTTGGTTTGATTATAATTTTCTTGAAAAGCTTTCCATTGGCTCAAAGTAGTATGCTTTTGTTGGTTTTTTGTAGAATATTTTTGTGCAGAGCATTATGATTATTCCTGTTATCGCTCCGAATATGTTGAATATCATGTCCCAGCTGGCGTTTATCCATCCGCCACCGATTGTGTCTATGACGTCTGATCCGCCAACACTGTCTCCGTCTCCGAACATTAGCGCGCCTTCTCCGTATCCGAGTGTCAAATAGCCGACGAATTCGCCGACTTCAACTAACGCTCCGACTCCAGTTGCCGCGAAGAACACAGTGATTATCATGAATAGATTTTTTCTCGTAAAAAGTTTGGCGTCCGTGAATTGGCTCATCCAGGTGTAAAACATCATTGACATTGGGAGTATTCCGAAGAAGTGGGTTATTCTTTCCCAGCTGATTGGTATTGGCGATGTGTGGTACCACCCGAATATTCCGAACGAGTGTAGTATTAATCCAATGTGAAGCAGGGTCAAAATTGGTATGTTGAGTTTCAGTGTGTTGTACATCCATGCGAAAAACACGCCAACTGCCATGAATAATATGAGTTCTGGCACGAATCCTTGTGTTCCGTAGAAATATGATATGGGTATGAGTATTGCGTATATGAGAATGCTGATGATTGTTACGCTTAATATATCTCTGTTCATGAGTTACCCCTCAGTGACAACACTTCTTTATTAGTATTTAAATCTACCGAAACCTTTATAAAGGGAGGGTTGATTTATTGACGATATGGTGCAGCTTGTAGTGTGGAGCATCACGTTCCTCACTTTGTGGCTCACCCTTGTGTGGCTTCATTTCATTTACGACAAAAAGCCTACAAAAAGGGTGCGTGGATTGGTATCGATTGGCATTCCTGTCTTTAGTAGAAATCATGACAAGGATGCCATAAAGACTGTCAAGTCTGTTTTTGATTCAGGTTATCCGCTTTCTTTGCTTGATGTTATTGTTGTTGATGACGGCAGTGAGGACGATACTTACAGGCGTCTTGTCGCATTTAAAAAAGCGAATCCAAAACTTCCTCTTCGTGTTTTCACAAAGAAGAACGGCGGTAAGTCAAGCGCGGTCAATGTTGCTATCAAGCACGCGAAAGGCGAGTTCTTCTCAGTTATGGATGCTGACAGCCGTATTTCAAAAGGTAGCATTGAGAAGTCATTAAGCAATTTTACTGACAAAAATGTTGGCGCGGTCATTAGCAGAATTCGTGTTGATAATCCTAAGTCTTTGCTTGAGAATCTTCAGAAGGTTGAGTATATTATGTCTGCTCTTGTTAGAAACGTTATGGCCAACTTCGGCACATTGTCCATGACTCCTGGCGTTCTTTCTATTTACAGAATGGATGTTTTGAGAAAGCTTGGCGGTTTTGATGAGAATCGTGATAATCTTACTGAGGATTTGGAAATCGCTATGCGTTTGAAGGCGAATGGCTACAACATCAAGATGGAGCACGAAAGCGTTACTTACACTTCTGTTCCGAATACAATGGGTGACTTGTGGCGTCAGAGAATCAGATGGACGAGAGGTTACATTTTCAACCATATAAGATACAGAAAGTTGTTCTTTTCTCAGAAGCACGGTATTTTTGGTATGTTCCAGATGCCGATTAACGTAGCGGCTATTTTGCTTCTTATCGCGAACGCCGCGCTGATTTCGTTTGATTTTGGCTCAAGGGGTCTTGACTTTTTGTACAGAAGTTTGACAATTGACAATTATTTTTTGACTACTTTGCTCGATTGGCCTACAATTAAGGAGTTTGTTTTGGCGAGAAACGTTCAGGTTACTGTTCCTTTGATTTTAGTGTTTATCTTTGGCGCGTATATGTGGTATGTTGCGCACAAGGCTTTTAAAGAGCCTATTAAGCAGAACGCTTTGTCGATTGTAGGCTATTTGGTTGTTATGCCTTACTTTACCGCCGCGAATTGGATTTCTTCTATCGCGCACGAAGTGTTTAAGACAAAAAGAAAATGGTAGCGCGCCGGAGGGGATTCGAACCCCCGATCTTTCGGTTAGGAACCGAACGCTCTATCCAAGCTGAGCTACCGGCGCATAATCTTGTTTTCTTTGCAAGTGTCTTATAAGAATTGCGTTAATATGTTGTTTCTATCTCTTTCGGATGGCTTGTTTTTCTCGCGTTCCTGATTTCGCGAAGTCTTTTGGGAAGAAGGAAGTCTTTTGCTTCTGCCATTTGATTGCACGCCTTTTCTATTGTTTCTTCGAGTTGTTTGTCTGGTCCAAAATAGTGTATTATTCCGTGAGCCCCTTCCCTCATTACTGTGATTTTGCATTGTTCAAATTTTCCATCAATCGGGTTGACGAGCCCCGCGTTGGCTCCGAATTGTATTATTTCCTGTATGCGCGGGCTGTATATTGTTCGTTTTACTCTTACAAAATTGAATATCTCGCTGATTTCTTTGTACGCTTTTTTTGAGTCTTTGATTGTTTCTAGAACTGATTTGTACGATTCAAGGAAGTCATATTCCGGGAACGTGATTTTGTCCTTTGGGTAATGCAGGCGCGTGTATGAGAAAAACAGGCAGGAAAAGTAGTATAGTTTTGGCGCGCTCATCGTCTTCCTGAGTGTTTCGAAGATTATTTAAACATTTATGGGGCGGAATGGAGTTATGTATGTGATTAAGCATGTTCCGGAGGATTTCGCTGTTACTGAAATCAGCGATGTCAAGGATGAGGGGGATGGCAAGTTCTCAATTTTTAGATTGAAGAAGCGTGACCTTACTACTTATGAGGCTGTTTCGCGACTTGCCCGGTTGTGGCGCGTTAACATAGGTGATATTTCCTGCGCGGGAAATAAGGACCGTCAGGGCGTCACATCGCAAGTTTGCTCTGTTAAGGGTTTGAAAAAGGAAATCATTGACGCTCTTGATGATTCTATGATGTCCGCTGAGTTTTTGGGCAGGAGAAAGGAGCCCGTTCATACTGGCGAATTGATTGGAAATAAATTCTGTTTGGTTGTGAGAAATGTTGACTCGATTCCCGAGGTTAAAACCAAATTTGTCAATTTGTTTGGCGAACAGCGTTTTTCAAAAAGAAATGCGTCAATTGGCCGCGCGATTGTCAAGCGTGATTTTAAGAGCGCCGCGTTGATGATTATGGATGATAACCCTTCTCTTGCGCCTAAGATGAAAATTTTTGTTGACAAAAATGATTTTATTGGCGCTTTGCGTCTTGTTCAGAGGAAGCTTTTGTTGTTGTTTGTTCATTCTTATCAGAGCGAGCTTTGGAATAATGCTGCGCTGAAGTCGAAGAAGGATGTTTTGCCGCTTGTCGGTTTTGATACGGTTGTTGATGATTCTATTCGCGACATTTTGAGGGAAGAAGGCATTACTCCTCGTGATTTTGTTATTAAGGAGTTTCCGGAAGTTTCTTCCGAAGGTTCGCAGAGAAATGTTTATGCTGAGGCCGCAGGTATTAGGGTTTCTGAGTTGTCTGATGATGAGTTTTTCCCAGATAAGAAGAAATTTACAATTGAGTTTATGCTTCCGAAGGGATGCTACGCGACGGAATTTATACGCCAGTTATTTGAACCCGCGTGATTATTTTGTCTTTTCAACAATTTTTACTAGGTCGTTGAATATTTCCTGTACTGGTCTGTTTGCGTTGATCGTGTGGACGATTCCTCTTGGCCTGTAGTATTCAATTAACGGTTCCGTTTCGTCGTGATAGTTCTCAAGTCTTTTTTTGATTAGTTCTTCTTTATCGTCGTCTCTTTTGCGCAGCTTCATTCTTTTGATGACTTCTTCATCTGGGACGTTAAGCTCTATGACGAGGTCGATTTCTATTATGTCGTCGAGTTTGTGCGCCTGTTCCAGTGTTCTTGGGAATCCGTCAAATATGTTGTCGTCTTCTTTGATGTGTTCTTTGACGACTGAGATGATTTCTTTGTCGGGAACCATTTCTCCTGTGTCTAAAAGTTTTTTGAGTTTTTGAAGTTTTTTGTCGCCAAGTGTCGCCCCGTCGCGGAGTATGTCTCCTGAGCTTATGTGGTGCATTCCGAACGTTTCAGAAAGCAGTTGGGCTTGTGTTCCTTTTCCCGAGCCTTGCGGCCCGAAAATTATTATGTTCATCCAAGGTACTCCAGTATTTCTTTTGGCTCGATGTTTTTCTGCCAGCTGCAGCGTGTTTTTCCTATTATCTCAAGAAGGGGTTTTTTGTTTGAGAGCCATGCTTTTGTTATGCTTGCTATGGCGTCGGCGTGCGCGTTATCAGTTGAGATTATGTCCGTTTCAAGGAGGTACCGGTAGTGCTCCATCAGGTGTTGGTATGTTTGTAGTATTGATTGTTGGTCTTTTTTTGTCATGTTTCTGCATTCAAACATGTTTGTGAGCCCTTCTGGGTTCAATAGTCCGGCGAGGAAGTCTATTGTCGGCTCTAGTTTTTCCGCCATTTTCTTTTTAATTTCAATTAGCAGGTGTGTTTCAGCGTCAATCTGTGATATTGAGAATTCTTGGTCTAGTGTCTCAAATGAAGGAAGGTCTTTGTGTTTTGCTTGCAGCTGTTTGTAGTCTTCGGCTTTCATATTCTTCACCCAATTTGTGCCTGTTATAAAGATTTTGCTAATTCTTTAGTATCTTCCAAAGAAAGTATAGCGCGATGCCTGTTTGCAGAATTATTATCGCTTCAGTTATTGGGAGGTTAATTCCTGCGACGATCATGTTTCCTCCTTAAAATTAGTAGCTCTATAATGATGATTATTTGCGTGGCTAGAATGAATAGAAAAATCAGTGTTATTGGTATGTCTATTCCGAATACGTACATTAGCGTACCTCTATTACTGCGTTGTCTGTTCTCGCTCGAACGGCGTCGTAATCGAATGTTGTTCTGTATGTTTGCGCGTATGTCGCGACTTTGTTTTGTTCAATTGTGATGTCAAATAGGTCTGCGTGTTTTGTTGTGCGTCCTTGGTTTAAATCCAGTTCGAGAGACTTTTTTTGTCTTTTTTGTTCTCTGTTATCTAGAATGATGTATGCTGTTATAGTGCTTCCTTGTTTGTTAGTCATTAGTGTTAGCGAGTTGACTTCTGTTATTATAATTATTGGTTGTGTGAATATTGTTATGTCTCCGCTTTTTATCGTGAGGGTTGCTGATATTCTTTGCGGAATGATTGGAGGGCCTATAAGGTATGCTGGGAGTGTTATGGTTTCTTTTGGAAGCATTAGGGTAGGTGTTGTTCTTGAGCGTATCGCGTGTTCTTCTATGTTTTTTATTTTGGGTATTACTCCGAAAAGTTGGTAGAGCTTTGGTTTTGTTTGGAGTGGCGTGTATGTTTGCGTGACGAACGGTGTTGATATTGTCGCGCTGAGGTCTTCTATGCTGTAGTCATTTGGGTTGTGTATGGTGATTAATACTTGAGTGAGTTGCCCAGCGACTATTTCTATCTCTTGTGGCGCTTGAACGAGTATTTGTGTCCCGTGCAGTTTGTCGATGAGTTCCGGTTCTTGCATTTCAGGTGAAATTATCGCTTCGCAGGTTTTTGCTGTTGGCGGTCTTGCTATTGCTCTTCCGCAGAAGTTAGATGTGCAGTTTCTTAGCATTAGTCCGTCTTGGCATGGCCCCCATCCTGTGCAGTTCCACGACGGAGTGCATAGTGGGTAGTATGGTCTTCCGCCTCCTCCGCCAGATGGAGGGGTGACTGGCGGGCATGTTATTTGCAGGTCTGTTGTCAAATACCAAGTTGCGGCTGTTTTGTTTCTTGCTGGGAGAAGCGCTTGGAAGTCAAAGAAGCTGCTGTTGTATCCTTGGGTGTTCAGGTTTACTTCTACCGCGAAAACTATGTTTCCTCCTGCGTCGTTCAGGTAGCCTTCTCTGAATACTGTGCTTTGGCTTCCGTTGTTGACGTACGGGTATGCTGTTGGTACGTTTGTGATTGGCGCGCCGATTGTGAATGTTGTGTTGACTGTGAATGTGCTGCTTCCCTTGTCAGGTCCTCCTCCTGTGAATTGGTCAAGGATTGTTAAATTTCCGGCGACAAGTCCTGTTGGCGCTGTGCTTGAGTTGCTGAACAGTATGAATCCGCTTACTGCTGTTGGGCTGGTGCAGGGGCTTGTTACGTTTATTTGTGTGAAGTTTATTTCTCCGCCTATTGCTGGAACGCTTGGTGGCGTGAGTGGTCCTGTGAAAAATACTGTTCCTACCCATCCTTGCCAGCGCTGAGTTTCATTGAAAACGCTCAGGTTCACCATTGTTATGTTGCCTCCTTGAGCGGGAGCGCTCCCTGGAACTTGCGCGAACGCTATTCCTGCGAGAAATATCAGTACGAGTAGCGCCGTTGTTTTTTTCGTTTCCATAGTATTATGAAAATTATTAGTAATACGACTGCGGCTATTGCGGCGATTCCGATTATTAGCGTCATGCTAATGCTGCTTGTCCTCTTGAATGGCATTGTTTTTGTTATTTCTTTGATGAGCGCGTTTGGCTCGCTTCCGTAGCGGACGCTTACAGTGATTGTTGGGTTGTCGGCGATGTCAACTTCGTCCATTCTTTGTTTGACGTCAATGGTTGTTTTTCCATCGATTCTTACCGTTCCGCTTTGTGGGTTGGTGATTTCATCGCTAATGGTCAGGTTTAGCATTGTCGCTTGCGCGTAGCATTCTTTGTCCGACTTGACTGTTATTTTGAAGCGCTGTGTTGTGTCGTCGTATTCTGCGTCGTTTATGCTTAGTTTGCATAGGTCTTTTTCTGAGAAGAATATTAGTTGTTGTGTTGCTGTTAGAACTCTTTCTATTGTGTCTTCGCTTTCGCCGTATGGTATTGTTACTTGCGCTGTTACGTTTTTTGTTGCGTAGGCGCTTAAGTCTTGGGCGTAGCTGAACGTGTGCTGTGTATTTCCTTCTATTCTGAATCCGTCTCCTCCTAGTGTTATGATTGGAGTGTCTCCTTCTTGGAGGAGTATGTTTGCTTCTAGGTATGTTCTTGCTGGCTTTTCGTTTTGAACTGCCATTTCTACTTTCTGCTGGTCGATGTTGTAGTATATTGTTTTGAATGAGAGGAGCATTTCGAATACTGGTGTTGGGAATAGGTCGAGTCCTCTTACGTTTTGGAATCCGTTTGGTCCTGTTGTTCCTTTGGCGAATTTGAGGAATACTGGTTTTTGTGTTGAGGTTTTTATTGACTGGCTGCTTCCTAGGAGGTCTTTCCCTAGGACTACGAATGTTTTGTATGGTGCTGACCTTAGGTATTCGAGTGATTGTTCTGGGACTCTGTCTCTTCCTATGAATACTATTGGCTGGTTTTGTGCTGTGAATATGTCGTATTCTAGGAATTCTCCGTTTGTTAGTATTGCTTGTTGCGCGTTTGTTGCTTGTCTGTATTGTTCGGCGAGGGCTATGTTGTTTTTGAATCTGTTTCCTTCGTTGGTTATTTTTGGGTTTAGATGGGAGACTGCGCTGATGACTTCTTGGTCTGCGTCTCCAACTATGGTCAGTCCTGACAATGTTTTGCTGCTGAGGAATTCGGCTAGTTCTTTGGCGTTTTCCTTTGTGGCGAATAGCACATATGATTTTGTTTGTATCGCGAGGGGTGCGGCGCTTATCGCGTCATATCCGAATACTGGGTTTACTAGATAATAGCTGTTTATTTGAGGGAGTCTTTTTGCGAGGTCAAGATTTGCGTCATCCTCGGGAACTAGTACTGTTTGTGATTTCATTCCGGCGTTTGTTAAGCGGTTTGCGTATTTTTTTACGTAGGGGATTCTGTCAGATTCGATTACTGTTACGTCTGCTCCTCTTGGCAGTTCTGCTGTCAATGCTTCCGCATGTCTCGCGTTTACGAGGTAGTAGAATTCTTTTCCTAATAGCGCGCTGTATATTCCTGCGCTGTAAATGTTTTCCCAGGATGCTGTGTTGGCGACGTATACTTCTTGAGCGCTGACCGCTGTCGCGAATATGAGAAATATTAGCAAAAATCCCTTTTTCATAAAAATTCAAATAAAAAAGAATATTAAAAAGGTATCTGTTTACTCGCTCGTCGAGTCAAATTCCGCGTAAAAGTAGTAAACTGTTGTCGCGGCCGTTCTGTTATCAGGCACAATCATTTGGTAGTCCTGGGATGTTCCGTCAAACACTGGTGTGGATTCGTTAATTTTGACGACGTAAATGCTGGTTACGCCTGTTGCGTTGATGATTATTTCTTCCCAGTTTGTGGAAGTCGCGTTGCTTACGTATGTGTATGTTCTGCACGCCTCAGTTATGCTCACGGTTCCTATTGTGAAGTTTACAGTTGCGTTTGTGAACGTTCTGTTTGTTCGTTCTCTTCCGTTCCCTGTTAAATCTTCATCTACTGTGCAAGTTGTTACTCCTGCGACTGTTGTGAAATCGATTGTTGAGAATCTGCTTGCGAACACTTCGCCTGTGTGGTTTGTGATATCCCAAGCGTAAAGGACGTCCCCTGTAGTATCCTCAAGTGAGAAGTTTCCGCTTACTTGTCCGTAGAAACCTTGCCAGGCGTTTACTCTTCCTCTCCCTGTCAGGTTGACTAGTGTTATGTTCCCACCTTGCGCGGTGGCGTTGCCAGGAGTCCCGGACGTGATTGTTTGGGGGGTTCCTACTTGCGTGCTCGCTCCGAGTGGTTGCGCGTAAGCCATTACTGTCATTGCTGCTAAAATCAATATGCCGATAATTAGCGTCTTTATTCTCATTGAAATCCCTCTTTTCCCTCAACTATAGTATATGTTTTCGTATACTGGTGACCTTTTATATGACTATACTGATATTTAAATATTTCGTTTTGCTTATTCGAATTCGACGTATACGTAGTACGTTAGTGTTGTTAGGTTGGATGGCACTAGCGCCTGCCAGTCGTGTGGCTGTCCGTCGAATCCTGGAGCGTTCTCCTCTATCTGCGTCGCGTATATGGTTGTTACTCCGTCATCTGTCAGGATGATTTCTTCGAACGCGCTACTCTGGCTTGCGTTATTGACGTATGAGTTCATCGCGCACGCTGTTCCAGGTGGAATCACTGTTCCTCCAACTATTAGCTCGGTGTTGTTGCTTGACCTGAATGTGTTGTTTACTCTTGCGCTGCCAGTTCCTGTGATGCTTTCATCGACGGTACATACGTTTACTGCTGTTATGTTGGCGAAGTTGACAGCTGCCTTTCTGCTGAGATATATTGTTCCGTTTGTCGCGTTGGTCCAGCTGTATAGTACGCTGCCGTTTGAATTCTCCAGGCTCATATTGGCCGATACTTCTCCGTAGAAGCCCTGCCAGGACAATGTTTGCGTTTCTGTTGTTGCGCTGAGTGTTGTCGCGTTTCCTCCCTGCGCTCCTATTGTTCCGGAGCTGATGAATGACTTGGTTACTGGTGTTCCGGTTTGCACGCCCGCTCCTACTGGCTGGGCGAAGGCTGCAGCTACCATAATGAGGGCCATTGCGATTGCGATCAGCGCTTTGCCTAGACTTTTATCTAGTCGCATTTTCCCTCCACCATATCCAGGCGCCCTTTCCGGAACCGACGTGTTTTCCTCTGACTTTGCCGTCGCCGCGCAAGTCTGTCAAGCGTTTGAAAATTATCGTGCGGGTTGTTGGGATCGCGTCCTGCACGATTTTCTCAATTTGCTTAGTTTCTAGAGGAGTTTGAGAAGTGAAGATTGTCTCGAGAACTTTTGAGGCGATTTTGTCGTCGGAAGTTGGTGCTTTCTGCTCGTCTTTGTGCAGTTCTTTGTTCCACCAAATCCACGTTCCTTTTCCGGAACCGATGTGCGCTCCGAATATCTCGCCGTCGCCTCGCAAATCTGTGAGGCGTTTGAAGACGATTGTTCTTGTCGTCTTGGTTTGTTGAAGAACGCGTTCGAGGATTTCTGGGGTTTCGAGCGGGGTTTGAGAATTAGAGATTATACTCAGTACTATCTCTCGAACGCGATCCCCTTGCATGCAAGGTCTTCTATTGCCGTTTTGTTTAAATATTTATCGATACATGCATCGATAAATATCTTTTATATTGAAAATAATTAAACAGCGAAAAAAACATCCCAAATCAGTCAAAATTTCGCTTTATTTCAGTTCAACAAAATATTGCAAAGCGTTGGACGTACTATTATAGGAGCGCAGAAGCACAGGTACGTGCGCCTCATAATCATATCTTCCGTAGAATCCTGTTTGGTTGCGGTTTATCATTGTTACAAACAGCAATGGTTGCTTTTGCGTCGCGTTGAATTCTCTGCTTGTGCTGTTTACAGATTGCCACAAAATGCCTGTTATGAAGTTGCTTGTGTTTGTGCTGTTGATGTACGGCACATTTTCTATTGTTCTTCCGCGCACCGTGAAGTTTGTTGTTTGTCTTGGCTGGCTTGCGTTTGTCGACCATAGTGTTTGTATGCTGTCGTTGAATCCTGTCATGTTCAGCGCTTGGTCGGCTTCAAGAAAATCGTTAACCGCTATTCCGCCTGTTGTGTTTCTTCCTAGTGCGTATAGCGCGGTGAAGTTCACAGTTACTTGTGAGTTTGTGAAGATGATGTTTCCTGAGTCATTGAATCTCCAGTCGTATTCAGTGTTGTTTGTGTTTGTGTCAAGAGTCAGATTTCCTGTTATATTGCCGAAGTAATCGTTGTACGCTTTGACGTTTATTGTTATTGTTATGTTGTTGTTGGTGTAATTGTCCTCCAGAACATTGTTTATGTAGTTGACGCAAAAGCTTATGTTGTGCGGTCCCACTGGTGTCGCGCTCCAGCTGAAGTTTAGGGTTGTGTTTTGTCCCGCCGAGAGATTGACTGTTCTGTTTTGTATCATTGTTCCAGTAGTGCAGTTTCCATCCACGATAGCTGAGATAAAATTAAACGCGGTGCTTGTTCCGTTGTTGAAAATGCTTCCGTTGAATGTTACGTTTTCCAGTTCATCAGGGTTTAAGTCGCTCGCGTTTAGTTGAGTTGCTATTAAATCAATAGGGCATGTTCCATTCCATGGTGTTCCGTTCACCCAGTATCCGACAAATTGGCCGGTTGATCCGTTACTGAAAGCGACTAAAAATGCGCCGGGGCATATTTCTTGTCCTGTTATGTTGTCCCTTCCGGTTATGTCTATTATTGGGAATGTTGAGTTTATCGATGCGCTTACGTTGAACGGCGCCGTGAACTGCGTTCCGTTTGTTCTGTAAATTGACGCCTTTACCGTTCCGTTACTTTGTGACCACCAGGCGAACGCGAATAGTTGGTCGGTTGATGTTTTGTTTTGTCGGACTGCTGCTCCTGCTACTCTGCTTTCTGTTCCGGCTCCTGTGTCGACGTCTGTTGGTCCGAAGGTGGTTGTTCCTGAATTGTTGACTCCTGCGATTGATATGTCTTGGTCCGTGCTGTCATACCATACCAGCCCTGAAAGGTTGTTGTTAAGTCCAATTACTGCTACTTGTCCTGTTTCTCCTACGTCTGTGTCTATGTCTGTCGCGCCCACTATTGTTCCTCCTGTGTTGTCGAGAATGTAGTATGTCGCGTCGTTGACTGTCGAGTCATCAAATGTGAAATATGTCCATCTGGTGTTGTTTGTTGCCGAGC
Source organism: uncultured Methanosarcinales archaeon (assembly GCA_964572035.1). GTDB lineage: Archaea > Nanobdellota > Nanobdellia > Woesearchaeales > ARS49 > CAZNDX01. The sequence continues at coordinate 75,598 of CAZNDX010000001.1, read as the reverse complement.
AGTCTATTAGATTTTGAAGCGGCGAGCTTGGTTGTATATTTCCATCCACTGCGGTTTCAACAACCACTTGTGTTCCGGCGAAATTGTATGCTTGAAAGTCCGCGTCAGAGTCTGCGTCGTTCGCGTAGCACGTTACGAATCTGTTGTCTAGCATTGCGAGTGATACGTCAACATTTGCGCTTCCCATTGATGTGTCGACATCTATTGGTCCTGCGACGCTTGTTGTTGCTGTTCCGTTGAAGCTAAATATTTGGAATGTCGCGTCGTTATCGTTTGTGTCTGCCCAGAATATTACGAAGTGGCTGCTGTTTATCCAGTTGACGTCAACTCTTGCGTTTGTTGTTACTGTTGTGTCCACGTCTGTTGTATTAATGATTATTGTTCCGTTCGTGTTTAGTATTTCAAATGAGACCTCTGTTTGAGCTATGTCAACAAATCCTATTAGGAATATTGTGTTGTTTAGTGGGTCCATTGCGACGTCTCCTGCCGCCGTTGTTTCGATAAAAGCGGGGTCCGTTGCGTTTATATTTACGGTGTAAAGTTGGCCTTTTGTTATGTTTCGGTGTTCTATCCAGTTTCCTTCAAAGCATTTTTCTTCCGTGAAGTTGTAGTTCGCGCATTTCCATAATGAGTGGTTTCCGCTCGCGTTCAGGAGAAGTGTCGCGTTCGTGAAGTCAAGGCCTTCAGGGTTTATTTGATATCCTGTGAATGATACTGTTTTTGGCGTGTTTTCTTCATCGTCTTTAAGTTCAATTATGCTGTATGGGGAGCTTTCGTTGTATCCAGTTATGTTAATTTGTTTAACTTCTGCTCCCGTGAGGTTTATGGATAGGGCAAGTATGTTTGATTGGTTTGAGATTATCTGGGCGGTGTAATTGTGGAAGCTGAAATTCTGAAGCGTTGGGACTCCTTCTTCTTTTGGCTCTATTATGTCGACAACGTTAAACGCTCTTCTTGTGAAGAATGTTTGAATTACTCTTGTGCTGCCTTGGTTGTCTGTTGCCCTTATGGTTATGTTGTAGATTCCTTTTAGTTTCATGTCGGCATGCGTCGCGTCCCATAATGTTCCGTTTGTGTTTGTGAAGTTGTAAAATAGTGTTGCTCCACTTGGAGATGTGACTGTGGCGTTCACTCTGATTATTGTGTCATTTTCGAGGTCTGTGACGTTGAGTCTTAGAAGCGCCGTTTGGTTCAAAAGGTATGTTTGGTTTATGTCGTGGTTGATTGTTGGCGGCGTGTTTGTGGTTAGGTTGAGAACAATATAGTCCACATTTTGTGTTCTATTTGAAGTCGCGCTCGCGTTCAATCTCAGTTGAAGATTGTTTAATGTTGTTGAATTTACAAATACGGTTATGTTGCAAAAGTGGGTTGTGTCAGTTTGGCTTGCGCTGAGTGTGCATCTGCTGATCCATTCGCTTCCGTTGAATTGGTCAAGGCTTATGTTGAGATTGGTTGAGTTCGAGTATGAATGCTCAACTATAATAACTGCGTTTTTTATTTGTTTGTCGGTTAAGTTGAACTGTGTCCAGTTGAAGAATGTTCGAGTGTTTACATTTGCGGGTATTGTTTGTGTCGTATAAACGTTATCCGAGACATTAATCAGGCTGACGTTGAAGTTTGTTCCGTCGTTATACGCTGCGAAAGTTGGAGGGTAAATTCCCTCAATTGATATCGAAGGGAGTAATACATCGAAACTAACATTAATCGCGTGAGTTGTTGTTACCCCTAATCCGTCTGTTATGTTTACAGTTCCCCAAATGTGTGTCGCGTCAATTATTGGGAAGTAAATGTTTGTCCATAAATTATCCCCTGGGATGCTGTTGCATGATAACCCTTCGTTCAAAGTCAGAGTTTGGTTGGCTCCAAGTGGGGGGTCTATGATTGCCGTGACGTTCGTTATACCGTCCGCGTCTGTAACGTTCAAAATGAAACACACGTTGTTTCCTATGTTCACTATTGAAGGAACAACTGTTGCGTTTTTTATTGAGGGTGGCTCGTTTTCAACGCACGTTCCGTTCCATGGTGTACTGTTCGCCCAGAAGCCAAGGAATTCCCCTCTTCCAGTTGAGTTGCTGAACGCGACGATGAACGTGCCGGGGCATATTTCTTGTCCTGTTATGCTATCTCTTCCGGTTATGTCTATGATTTGATATGTGCTGTTTGGAGTTGTTGTTACGTTGAATGGCGCGGTGAATTGTGTCCCGTTTGTCCTATAAACGGCCGCTTTTATTGTGGTGTCTGCTGAGTCGTACCAGGCGAACGCGAAGAGTTGGTCGGTTGATGTTTTGTCTTGCCTGAGTCCTGTCGCCGCGACTCTGCTTGAAGTCCCGGCTTCCGTGTCTGCGTCGGTTGGTCCGAATATTGTTGTTCCTGAGTTGTTGACTCCCGCGATTGTTATGTCTTGGTCTGTTGAATCATACCAAACAAGTCCTGACAAGTTTTCGTTAAGTCCTATGACTGTCACTTGTCCTTCCTCTCCGACGTCCGTGTCTATATCGACTGCCCCTACTATGCTTGCGCCTGTTTCGCTTTGAATGTAATATGTCGCGTCGTTGACAGTAGCGTCGTCATAAGTGAAATAAGTCCATCTGTTGTTGCTCGTCGCTGAGCAGTCGATTTGGTTTTGGAGGGGTGCGCTTGGAAGTATGTTTCCGTCAACAGCGGTTTCTCCAACTACTTGTGTTCCCAAAAAGTCGAAAGCCCTGAAATCGGCGTCAGAGTCTCCGTCGTTCGCGTAGCAGGTTACGAATCTGTCGTTTAGCATGGCTATTGATACGTCAACATTTATTCCTCCCATGCTTGTGTCTGCGTCTATTGGAGTTGTCGCGCTTGTCGCGTGGGTTCCGTTGAAGTTCCATATTTGAAATGTTCCGTCGTTTTCAAGCGTGTCCGCCCAGAATATTACGAAGTGTGTTGAGTTTATCCATGCTGAGTCAACTCTTGATCTTGTGTCAACCGTTGTGTCAACAAGTGTTGTATTTACTATTTCAGTCCCGTTTGTGTCCATTATTTTAAATCCCACGTCGGTTTGGGTTACATCGGTGAACGCGATTAGTATTGTTGTGCTGTTATAGGGGCTTGCGGACACGTCAGATGATGCGGATGTTTCATAAAACGCGGGGTCATTTGGGGCTATCTCTATTGTGTATGGTTGTCCGGGAGTGATTTCTTTTTGGTAAAACCATTCAAGGCATACTTCTTCTTGGTCATTGTTCAATTTGCAGGTTTCTTCGCAGATTGCCGTCGTGTAGTTCCATCCGGGGCATTTGAAAAGGTGCTCCCCTTTCGCGATTACTTCTATTTCTCCGTTGGTGAAGTTGATTTCCGTGGGGTCTATCGCGTATGACTGTCTTGAGTCTTTTATTATTGGGGTGTCTATCTTTAGAGTGTTGTTTTTTCCTCTTACGTTGTTGAGTTGTATTTTTCTGATCGGGTGATTTTCAATTGTTGCGTTGATCGTCCAATTTCTGGATGTTTGTTTTATTTGCGCTTTTCCGGTTTTGTCAATTAGGGATATTTCGTTTTTATCCTTTAATCGTTCTGTGAATTTTGACAATGTATCTGAAATTAGTTTCTCATTTTTGTTTTCTTCATTTTTTACTTCCAATTTTTTGCCAAGTATTTCTGATATGTCAACTCCTGCTGTGGCCGTAGCGAGTGCCAATATCAGTAAAATTGGCAGAATTCTCAAGGCTGTTTCCTCCTTGCTCTCGTCTGAATAGTGCTTATTGTGCTTGGGTGTTTGTTTAGAAGTTCCGCTATTTCTTTTACGGTGTATTTTTCCCGCAGATGAATCACGATGTGTTCCAGTATGCTGAAGTTTCGGTCAGAAAACATGTTCACAGGGAACAATATGTGGTGCGGGTCAAAAGGAATGTGTTCTGGCTCTTTTTTTTGCGATGCCTTGTACGCGCACCAGATTCCTCTTTGGTCTCTGTTTAGCAGTTTAGCGATGTCTGTGAACCGCAGGTTGTGGTGTTCCCGTAAGTGTTTTACGAGCGCCTCGCCAGGGCTTAGTTTTCCGTTGAAAATGGTTATTGGCGCGAAGTGTTGGTCTGGCTTCAATCATTCACCTCTTTGCTACATTTTAAGTAATTTTACTTATTTTGTAGTTATTTTTTACTTTTTATGTAGTTTAAATTGTTCTCTTTTTATAATTTTATTCTCGCTAGAACTTCCAGTATATAATACTTCGTCATACTTATTTTGTAATAAGATTAGTCGGCGTCAAATGTCGCGCTAATGTCTTCCGCCGCAAGATCTGCGCTTCCGCTTCCGAGATTGCTAGTCCATGTTTGCCATGTTGTTCCGTTGTAGGCTTGGGCGCACTTATAGTGCTGGGTTTGGCTTAATCCGGTCAGCAAAATTTGGTTTGTGTTTGGTTTTTGAGTTAGTTTTACGAAATCCAAATCGGAGTTTTCTCCGCAGTTATTTCCGCTGCTTGTTGTTAAGCTGTTGGAGCTCCATGTGCCGCCAAAACAGGTGTTGGAATTTTCGCATGTTGAGAACGATGGGACTTTTTGGTTGCTGTCAGTGTAAACTATCATTGCCTTTCCTGTGTTTCCTATGTAGCTTACGTCAAATATTCTGTCGCCTCCTGTTTCAACGCTTGGATCTATTGTTTTCCATGTTCCAAATCTGCTTCCGTTCCATTCAACTACATCAATATCTGCGTTTCCGCTCTGATATGTTCCAAGAATTATTCTGTCGCTTGTTGGTTCGGAAGAAAGTCTTACCCAGTCGTTTTGGCTTCCTCTGTCCGACAGGTCTGTGTTTGAAGAACACCAAATTCCAGTCCATTCGCAGTAGCTCACGATTCCTTGTGTTGGGCTTTCAAATACTGCGAGCGCGTGTCCGCTTGTTTCTTCAAATTCTAGGCTGAATTTTTCTGTTGCGGTGCCGGCATCGGTGTCGAAATGTTTGCTTTGTCCCCACTGGCTTCCGTTCCAAACTTGGGCGCAATATCTTCCGCTTGTGTCGGAGTATATCGCTATCACTGTTTCATCAACAGGGGATGCCGCGGTTTGCACCCATGCCGTGTTGCTTGTGCATGCGTCTTGAGGGAGGCTTCCGCTTGATATGAATTGGTTTCCGTCCCATATTTTGTATGATGGCGTGCTGTTCCCTGTTGCGAAAACTATGAGCGCGTTTCCGTTTTTGTCGTACTCAAGGTCAAATCTTCTTTGAGAGCCTCCCGAGTCTTGCGTCAATAAAATTGGGTCAGTTACGTTCGTTTGAGGCGTGTGGATGTAGAAGTGTATCGCGTTGTCGCTGTTTTGTATGGCTATTGCGGTTTCGTTTCTGGTTTCGGTTGATTCAGATAATATCCATGCGGGTGTTCCGTTTGTTTCAAAATTTTGAGGCGCGCCGAATGTTTGATTGTCGTAAATGTCATAATATGTTGGCCCGTTTGTGTTTTGCGCGAGAATCAATATTCCGGGGTAATCCTCGAATGTTTGGTCCCTTGTTATTGTCGTGTTTTTAATGTATTCTTTTGTTTCCAGTCCGTTTGTGGAATTCGTGAACGTCGCGTTGACTTTGTTTGTGAGGATTGTTCCATTTTGAAGGTTTTGGCTTACATTCACAGTTATGTTTATTTGGTATGTTTGTCCCGATGTTAGATTGCCTGCTGCCCAGATATTTTCGCCGGTCGTTGGGATTGGAGTCGAGGAAATGAATATTATATTTGCCGGGTAATTTTCCTCAATTATCGTGTTGTACGCTGTTCCGTTTTGGATTGTGAAATTTATTTGATATTTCAATATCGTTGAATTTGATATGTTGAGCGGGTTTGTGTTGTCTGTTTTTGTGATTGTTGCTGTTGTTTTTGGAGGTTTTGTCGTGTTTACGGTTAGAGCGATCTCAACTGCCCTGCTGGCGTTGACAAGTCCTGCCCCTTGTTCATTTTCTGCGTATCCCAAATCTGTTGAGCTGTTGGCGAGAATTTCTTTTATTTGTGTCCAGTTAAGTTCGGGGTTTGCCTGAAGAATTAATGCGACAACTCCTGCGGCGAAAGGAGTTGCCATGCTTGTGCCGCTAAATCCTCCCGCGAATGTTCCGTCAAGATGCGTACTGGCTATGCTGTTTCCGGGAGCCAAAACATCCGGCTTGTTGTAATTGTTGACGGGTCCTCTGCTTGAAAAACTTGACAAAGTCCTGTCTTTGTTCACTGAGCCCACAGTTATTGCGTTTTGCGCGCAGCCCGGAGACCATATGCTGTTGTTGCTTGATCCTCCGTTTCCTGCACCTATTACTATCGGAATTCCATCTTGATATACTGTTTCATTAACGTAAAGCGCAGTTATTGAAAGGTCGCAGTTGCTAACTGCTCCTCCTATTGACATTGAAATGATATCTATTCCATTTTCAACTGAGTAGTCAATTGCTTCTATTATGTCCGAACTGGAGTGGCCGCAAGAGCCGGTAACTATTTGTCCCGTTTTCAAATTATAAAATCTCGCCCCGTGCGCTATTCCCCTATATGTTTCGTTTAGTGAAGCGAGTATTCCTGCGACGGGCGTTCCGTGGTTGCACAGGTCTTCTGCTGTTCCTCCATCGTAAAAGTCAATTTCGCCGTCAAATTGTCCTGCCAGCGCGGAGTGGCTTGTGTTAATGCCTGTATCCATTATCCCTATTGTAATTCCGCTTCCGTTATAACTTGAATTCCATGCCTGAATTGCCTCTATTATTTGGGCGCCGTCGCTTAATGTCGATGAGAACATTTCATTTTCCCAAACTTGTCCGATCTGCGGTGTTTGCTGCATCGTCATCGCGCCTTCTTGTTCAGTGCATGTCGCGATTAGAAGGTTTAAGTGTCTCGGTTCATATGTTACCGTGCATCCTCGAATTAAGAGATTGTCGTAATCTTGTTGGGTGGGCGCATGGTCAAACTGGAAAATTTTTTCTTGACTTAATTCCGCTCCCTGAACATTAACGAACGTTAACACCACTAGAATAAAAATCAGAGGAGTCAATGTAATTGCTTTATTTGCCATTCTCACCTCACCACTAGAATAATTCCATATGTATCCTTAATATTTAAGCGAGTATGTTCACTTTTAAGTGATGTTAGAGATACTTTTTTAAAGGTGTTCCAAGATTTTTGTTGCTATTGCCTCCGTAGCATAGTAGCTATTGCGGCTGACTTGTAATCAGCAGGTCGGGGGTGCAATTCCCCCCGGAGGCTTTTCCTTTTATTGCCGCGTTTATAAGAATATCAAGTGGGTCTTTTTTGCTTACTTTTTTGTGGCATTCTTGACATAATTGCATTAAGTTTTCAGGGGAGTCCAGACCGTTTAATGAATGAGGCAATATGTGGTGTATTGATAGTGATTGTTCTTTTCCGCACACTCTGCATTTGTTTCCATCTCTTTGTATAACTTCCTCTTTGCATTTTTTTGGGAGCTCATTTCTTGTTCGATTGTTGTAGCTTGGAGGTTTCAGATACTGCTCAGTGATGTATTTCCATTTTTCAGGTTCGTTTCCAACTATTGTCAGTGATTCTTTTACGTATTTGGAGAGAAAAAGGTAATTAGCTCGTGATTGTAAATCGTCGTAATCTGCCACTTCATCCAGATCACATTTAGCAAAGGATTCTAGTATGTCTGCCGCTTTGTATAACGAATCGTGTAATATCTTGTAATCTATTCCTTCCTGTACCATCCCTTTTAGAAAAAGACCGTGTTTGTAATATAAATTTTTCGGGTTTCTAAGTTTTTCTAACCCATTTCTCCCTTTTTTTCTTGTAAACTCGCTTTACTGCGCTCCAGGCGACTTTGTTGCGAATTTCTGTTGTGGGATATTGTTTTGATGCGTTATTGTACGCTTTTCTAAAAATAGTTTGAGCCCCTTGTGGTAAATTGTCTCTTATTCGTTTCGGCAATTTTGTGTTTGAGCGGTATGGCATTAGTCCGCTGCCTTCATTTGCCTGACTAATTTTCTTGCCCATGCTCTTCCTGGATCTCCGCCCCACAACAGCCAGGCGATGTACCCGTTTGTGGGTTTTGCGGGGTTTCCCCAATTTGGTTTTCTGTCTTTCTGGTGGCGGTTGAAATAATTGTTCATTCTTTTTGCTGTTGATGGTGAGACGTGAAGTCCTCTCGCGAGTGTTACTGCTCTTTCTATTCCTGACCCTATTCCTAGTTTGCCCGCTTTTTGTGTGCTGATTCCGCCTCTGTGGAATTTTTTGCGCAGTTCCAGCCCTCTTTTCGCCGCTTTTCTTACAGCAAGTGGCGGTCTAAAATTAATGTGGTCGTATTTGCCCATTCATTTTGAGTTTTTTTCAAGAATTATATAGCTTTTGTCGTACCCAACTTTAATAAGTAAAACTTGTCTTCATGTTGCTATGGAAAACTCCCATGCTATTTTTGTGCTCTCCGCGGTTCTCGTGGTGGGCGTCGTCAGCGCTATAGGACTTGTGTCATCGGATCCTACTGGAGCAGTAATGACCACTCAGCGCGGTTGCTGGTGTCAGATTACTCCTTATACTCCGTATGATCACGGCCTTGGAACTCAGTATTACGGTCAGTCTCAGGTTCAGTTTATCGCGGCTCACGCCGGCGCTGGCCAGATGACTGATTCATGGTGCAACAATCGTTGTCAGATTATGTATGGCGCGCACAACAACGTTGTTGGTCAGGCCGCTCCGTTTGGCTCGATAAGACAGCCTGTTGTCTAATTTTTTTTATCTTAATTTTCTTAATTTTCTTCTTTTAAGTGTTGTGAATTTTTGGTTCTTAAGAGTATTTAATGCGCGGCGCTTTCTAAAAATTTATGGAGATAGATGACTGGGAATACGACAAGCCGTACTGTTCGTTCCAAATGTTGTTATAGTGCACCAACCCCTTTGGTATTATGAAAGAAACAGTGGAAAGATGAGCGCGGGATAACGCGAGCGCAACTTTCCCTGCAGCAAAAAAGGCGTTGTGTCAAGGCGCACAGCGAAAGACCAACACCTGCTCTTTTCACTGTTTTCTTTTATCTTTAGTATTTTTCAGGATGAAAAAGAAAATTTTGATTTTTTTTAATAAGTCAGAATTCTAATGTCCTGGCTCGTCAGCTTTTGTTTTGTGTATTGTTCCCGGTTTGTGTTCTGGAGGTGAATATATTGAGTATAATTTGAGTTCCTTCTTGCCGGTGTTTATTATGTTGTGTTTTGTTCCTGCGGGTATTATCACTGCCCAGTCTGCCTTCAGTTTGTGTTCTTTTCCATTCAACAGCGCTTTTGCCTCTCCCTGTTCTATTCGTATGAACTGGTCTAGGTGGTGTGTTTCCTCGCCTATTTCTTCCCCTGGCTTGAGACTCATTACGACCAGTTGGCTGTGTTTTGCTGTGTAGAGAACTTTTCTGTAATTTTTATTATCCAAAGTTTCTTTTTCTATGTTTGTTATGTATCCGTTCATTTTCCCCTTTTATTGAATTAGATAATAAAAAATATTTACTTCTTCGTAAACTCGGCGTATCCGCAGGCTCCGCAGACTTTTCTGTCCTTGTGGTTTGCCAAGAGGAATCCTGGTCCGCATTTTGGACAGCTTTTGTTTAGTTTTTCTATTTTGTCGCCTGAGATTTTGTATCTTTTCCACGCGCCGGTTGTTGGCGGTCCTTTTTTGACTTCTTTCTTTTCTGCCATTGTTATCACTTCGCTGCTGGCGCTGCCGCCGCTTTTGGTTCTTTCTTCTTTGGCTCTAGTTTGTCCAAGAATTCTTTTGAGTCGTAAACGTTCGCTTCGTATTTCGCGAACGGTTTCCCGAAGTCTGTGTAAATGTGTTTTACAGCGACTTGTTCTGGAGTTACCTTGAAGTGTTCAGCCAGTTTTGCTTGAACGTCTTTGTTGCTTGGTGTGGCTCCAGTGAACGCTAGTGTTCCTGTGACTTCTTTTCGGTGTAATAGTTTGTTTTCTTTTATTTGTATGTCCATTTAGTTCACCTTGATTGCGTATTCGGCGTCGTGTTCCGCGCCGATTTTTTTGGCTATGTCGCTTTGTTTCGCGTCAATGATGTTGATTCTTCCTTTCCAGCCCTGTATTGGCTGTTTAGCTTTGCATAGTGGGCATTCGCTTCCCTCATATAGGGCTTTGCAGAGTTTGCAGGCGTGTTTTTTACTCATCTTTCTTCACCTTCTTGTCGGCTTCGGAAGCCGCGGCTTTTGGCTCTTCTTTCATCCAGTCTGTTTTTCCAAGTCCTGGCTGTCTCATTGTCAAACCAATCTTTGGATTGGTGACGTCTTTGAATGATACTGCGATGACTCTTGCGACGCAGGAGTCTCCTACTTTGAGGGTTTTCTTGCTGTCCCTTCCGGTTAACACTTTTTCTTTGGCGAATGTTACGAAGTCGTCCATTGTTTGGGAGACGTGTATCATGCCGTCAATTGGTCCTAGTGTTATGAACGCTCCGAAGTCTGCGATGTCTTTGATTTTTCCGCCGCATACTTCGTGCAGTTCTGGAACGAAGCACAGTAAGTTGAACGTGGTGTCGTAGTATGTTGCTCCGTCTCCGTGGATTATGATGCCTTCCCCTACTTCTTTGACGTCTGATACGTCGATTACGACTCCAAGGGCTGGGTCGATTAGGCCGTCGTATTTTTCTTTTACTGCGCGCAAGACTGCTTCTTCTACGCTGTATTGGAAGAATCGAGGCGGTACTCTGATGTGGTCTTTGACTTGTGTTTTGTAAAACATTTTTTTGGTCTCCATCAATAGCGGGCTGCAATTAGACGCCCCCGCTATCTCATTATAGTCGATATTCCCTGAAGGGGGTTTATAAAGGTTGCGCTGTCGCGGGGAGTATGAGGGGGCGGCGACCGAGAGCCCCCTCATTATGGTTTTATTGTTTTTCCCACTAACAAACTATATTAACCAACCATTCATCCAACTTTTCCATGTCCGGCAATCGCAACGCTAAGAAGTGGCACATTAAGGAGTTGAATATTGACATTTCAAGGAAGTTGGGGTCTGATTTGTATGATTCCGTTGTCAGGCCCAAGGTTAAGCTTCCTTCTGTTGTGAACGAGCTTAATGGCTATAAGCGCCAGGTTGAGGAGTTGAAAAAGTTTGACTGGCCTGATTTTTGTTTGTGCGTTCCTATTGGTAGGGACTATTATTCTGCTGGTTTCAAGCTTTTGGTGGATTCTGTGAATGAAAGCGGTTCGTTAAAGACTTCTTTTTCGTATGAGCCTTGGTTTGTTATTGATCGTGTTGTTGATCCTTTGTTTATTTTTCCTGATGAAGATCCGTTTAAGCTCGCTTCGTTGGATACTCTTGTTTCTTCCTATCAGGCGACCACTATCGCTGCGAGTCTTGTCGACAGGGCCAGAAAGTGCGCGAAAGATTGCGTTAAGGGAGTGAGTTTAACTCGCCAGGTTTTTGATGTTGTTCTTAATTCATACAAGGGTTATATTGATGAGGCTGAGCGTTCCGCTTTGGAGTATTTTTGCTCTCTTCATTTGAGCAGGGCAGAGAAGATCATGATTTCTGGGGCGGAGGATTATTTTAAGAAAAATTTTCTCGGCTTATTGCGTTCCAGAATGACTGAGGAAGTCGCGAAGAAGTTGAATTGGAATTATTAGGCTTCAATTAGTGCGAGTTTTTTCTGTCCTCGTAAAATCACGACGCTTTGTTTTTTTGCCTTTAGTTTTTTCTTGAGCGCCCCGTCGCTTGTCGCCACAACGTGGTTCTCGTCGGCTTTTCGAAGAAGCAGGGTATCAGTATGTCCTCCTTCTGTTGGGTAAATCGTGACGTGTTTGGTTAGTAATATTGTTTTTGCGAGTTTTGCTCCATCCCTTTCTTTTCCTTTTTTTGTCGTGATTATGGTGTCAAGCTCGTCCATTGTTCTGTCAAGTATTCCCACCATGAAGTTATGGGGGAGTATTCTGTCTAGTTCGCGCCAGATGTCTACTTTGTTTTTGACGCAGTCAACGAGGAAGCTTGTGTCTAGCAAAATGGTTTTCATGGTCTAGGTGTCTTGATACTATGAAGCTGGCGATTGCCGCGACGAATATGCTGTATATCACGAACGCGAAGGTCATGTCAACGACGATGTCAGGCGCTCCGCTGACTGCCAAAATGAAAATTACTGCGGCTGTCGCGATTCCTTTTGGAGCGCATAGTGTGAGTATTGCGAGCTCTCCTTTTGTGAAGTCTCTGAATGACAGATAGACGCAGATGAATCTTATTGCGAGGTACGCTGCGAATAATAGTCCTGATTTTATGAAAAATTCCGCTGTCAGTGGCAGTTTAATGACGACTCCTGCCAAAATGAAGACTAGTATGTGGAGTGTTTTGGCGAATACTGATTCTATGTCCAATAGTGTCATTTTTTCTTTTACGTAGACGTTTCCGAAGAATACTCCGAGCGCTGTTACTGCGAGGACTCCGCTTCCTCCTAGGTTTTCAGCGAGGACGTATGACAGAAGTGCGGCGACGATTACTGCGAGTGGTGAGTAGATGTCCGCGTATACTTTTTGGACGATTTTGAACAGTATTATTCCGACGAATACTCCTGAGCCGATTCCAACGACTAGCGCGAGTATGAATGGCACGAGTTGTTCTGCGAATTCTGTTACCGCTCCAGTTGCCACGTTTTTTGAAAGGTCAAGTATCAAAAATGGCAGGATGACGCTGACCGGCGTGTTGAAAATGCTCTCCAATTTCAAAATTGTGAACACTCGCAGTTTTTGGGTGAACGCGAACACTGCTTCTGGTCCTGTTCCTGTCATTATCGCCGCGAAAAGAAGGCTTGTCCAGAAGTCCAGCCCGAGTATGTAGTGAGCGGCTATTGCGAAAAATATCAGTATGAACAGTGTGAATATTGTTATGAGTTTAACTGCCTTTAATGAGAACGTGTCTAGCTCGCGAAGACGTAATCTTGCGGTTCCGTCGAATACTATCATCGCCAGCGCTAATATCGCGAGGCTGCTTAGAAACGCGGGTGGAAAGTCCACTAGTGGCAGTCCTTTGTATTGCAAGTGCCCAAATAATATTCCGACTCCAAGCAGCAAAAGAACGTCTGGCAGTTTTATTTGCCTTCCTATCCAGCTGCAAATGAGTCCTATGAACAAGAGTACCGCGATTGATGTCGTTATTTGCAGCGCGTCCATCATACGTGTTGTATCCGTCGTGTGTTTATAAAGTTTAGTTACTACTCCAAATGGTTTTTTTCCTCATATTTTTTAAAGGGATATTCCATATCTTTGTTCAATGTCGAAAAATTCAGTTAGAAAAGAGGTTTTGTCCAAGATTGTTCCGAGCAAGGTGGAGCGTTCAAAGGTTTTGAAGTCTGTTAAGGCGTTTTTGGATTCTGTCAATAAAAGTCTTAAAAAAAATAAAATCGCTGCGAAGGCGGTTTTGGGCGGCAGTTACGCGAAGGACACTTGGCTGTCCGGCGATTATGATGTTGATGTTTTCGTGAAGTTCAATCTTAAGCATAAAGACCATAACATTAGCGATTTGCTTGAGCGGGCCTTGAAACCTTTTAAGTTTGAGCGTTTGCACGGCAGCCGTGATTATTTTTGGGTGCGGGATGAAGTCAAATATGAGCTTGTTCCCGTTCTTGACATAAGAAAGGCGAAGGATGCTGTTAATGTTACTGATTTCTCGCCGTTGCACGTCGCGTGGGTAAATAAGAAGGGGAAAAAGTTTAAGGATGACATTCGTCTTGTGAAAAAGTTTTGCAAAGCCTCGAAGTGTTATGGCGCTGAGAGTTATATTCGCGGTTTTTCCGGCCATGTTGTTGATATTTTGACGATTTATTACGGCGGTTTTGATAAGCTCATTAGGGCCGCGACTAAGTGGAGTTCTAAGGTTGTTCTTGATTACAACAACGCGTTGAAGGGCAGGGCTTTGCTGGTGCTTAACAAGAGCAAGACTGAAGGTCCTTTGGTATTGGTTGATCCCGTTCAGCCAAACCGAAACGCGGCCGCCGCCTTGACTGATGAGAATTTTTATCGTTTTATTGAAGCTGCGAAATCTTACGTTAAAAAGCCATCTCTTGATTGTTTTGAGGAAAAAGAGATTGATTTTGAGAAGTTGAGAAAGAAAGGTCACGTTGTTAAGGTTGGCGTTCTGTCTCTTATTGACAAAGAGGATATTTCCGGCACCAAGTTTGTCCGCGCTTTTGAGTTTATTAGAAATCATTTGTCTGATTTTGTTGTTTTGGATTCCGGCTGGAGTTGGAATCGTAATGATGAGGGCCAGTGGTGGTTTTTGCTCAAGACGAGAGAGCTTCCGAAGGTTATGGACTGGATGGGTCCTCCGTTGAAGATTGAGTCTGCTGTCAAAGAATTCAAAAAGAGATATTCAAAAACGTTTGTGAAAGACGGCCGTGTTTGGGCGAAAATTGAGCGTGAGGAAACAAGGCCTGAGCATGTTGTTAAGGATTTGTTCAAGGACGATTATGTTAAATCGAGGGTGAAGAAGGTATGGATTACTGGCTGATTGCTCTTGCGGTTATTGGCAGCTTTTTGCCGATTTTGGAAGTTAGGTGGGGTATTCCTGTGGCGATGGCCGCTGGTCTTCATCCGATAGCTGCTTATTTTTTGTGCGTTATCGCGAATATTGCCGCGCTTCCCTTTGTTTTTTTCTTTCTTGATTACATTCATCACCGTTTTATGCATCACGGCCATTATCGTTCTTTGTTTGACAAGTTTATGGAGAAGACAAGGCACAAGGCGCATCCTTATGTCGAGAAATATGGCGCGTGGGGCTTGCTTTTGTTTGTCTCCCTTCCGTTTCCTGGAACTGGAGGCTATACTGGTGCTCTTGCCGCGTGGTTTTTTGATTTGTCAAGATGGAAGAGCTATGCCGCTTTGGTTGCGGGGCGTTTTGTGGAGGGTTTGATTGTTTTGGCGATTTCCGTTGGCGGGTTCCACATTCTTGGTTTGTAGTTGCGATATTCTTTTTAATTGGAATGTTTGATTCTTTCATATGTCCGTTTTTGACAGGCTGATTCCGTTTTTGCAGGGCAAGTTGGTTAATTCCGGCTCTGTTATTTTGGTGGGAAAGGAGCGGATTCCGATTAGAAAGGACGCTTTTTTCACCCTTTCGCCCGAGTCTTCCAAAAAAATAATTTTCGTGGATGGAGGCAACGCTGAATTCCTGTCTGGCCCTAATGTTTCTTTGCAGTTCGCGAGGTTTTACGCGGGTGTTTGGGAAAACAATGTTAGAATTGGGAGAGAAACGCAGGAGTGCGTTATCGCGAGTGTTATGCAAAAGAAAGGAGACGATGTTAGTTTTGATGTAACAATTTTTTCAATGGAGGGGGAGGAATTGAAAAAATACAATATTGAGGTTTTTGACCAGCGTGTCTCGTTTAGAAAACGCCGCGCTGAGCCTTATGCCGTTGGTAATCTGGTGCGTAAAAAATTGGAGTTGGAGTTTGCCGCGTCTTTCGCGAAAACTTTATCCAAAGGCGATTTGTTGGTGCGTGACGGTGAAATCGATGTGGACATTGAGGAAACCCAGACGCTTCTTGACGCTTCGAAAAATTGTTTTTTGTTAAGCGTTTCAAAAACTTGCAGGCTTTGCACGGATTCTGGCAGTTCCGCGTTGTTTGTTTTGGAGAAGTTGGCTCCAAATGGTTGCTGGCTTTATTTTGCCGGTGGAAGTGTCGCTTTCGCGAAGCTTCACGAAAAAAGCAGGTATGTTTTCCGTGTTGACGCGCCAGGTGTTGAGTCGTTTAATTCTGTCCCCTTGCTTTTATTGAATTCATCTGACCCTTCCTTCCTCGGTTATCCTTATGGTTTGATTGACGCTGACAAGTTCGCTCAGGTTTCAAAGGAGGAAATCTCCCAGCTGAAGCTCCGCTTCGCCATTAAGTCCAAGGATTTGTTTGGCTCGTTGGAGCGTTCTCTTGACGCGCATGATATTCTTAACAAATTTTAGATAAGGTTTAAAAGCGAATATTCATTTATTCTCTGAAAACGAGGTGATTTTTGATGGATAGTAAAATGGGTCATTGGGCTTTTTTGTCAGGGGTTGTTCTGGCGCTTATTGCTGGTTTTGTGCCTCAGCTTCAAATTCCGATGACGACTTGGATTTTGGTCCTGCTTGGTTTGATTGTAGGATTCCTTAACGTTACGGCCCGCGAGACTCAGGAGTTTCTTATCGCGTGTCTTGCGGTTCTTATCGCTTCAGGGACCGCTTCGAACATCATAACGCTTGGTTTTGTTGTTTCAACAATGCTTTCAAATGTTGTGACGTTTGTTTTCCCGGCTGCTTTGATTGTAGCGTTTAAGGCGATTTGGGAGATGGCGAGTCATTAATTTTTGATTTTTTTTCTTTTTTTCAAATCGAAATGTTTTTAATCTGCTTCTTTGATGTTTCGCGCGAGTGAAGATGAATTACGATAGGAAGTGGCTTGAGCACATTAGGGAGCGTCCCGAGGAAAATGTTTTTCCTTTTCTTTCGCTGTTTATTGCGCTTTTAATTGTCGCCTTCATTATTCTCTCCGCGCTATGAGCGTGTTGAAAATGTGCATCACTGCCTTGGCGCCTTAACAAAGTTCATGAGATGTGCTAAAAACAGTTTTGCGCCAAATTTTTAGCCGGTTAACGCACTGGCGCCGCAGTGGTGCCGAGCGCAGCGAGGTTTTCAACACGCGTAGTTAATCACAACCTTTAAAAACGATATTCCCATAGTTATTTTCTAAAAGAGGGAGATAGTTGAGCGATTCGAAAGAGTTTATTCTTTGGTTTGATGAGATTGGAATAGGAGACATTCCGCTTGTTGGCGGCAAAAACGCGAGTTTGGGTGAAATGTATCGCAAATTGTCAAAGAAGGGCGTTAAGGTTCCTAATGGTTTCGCGATTACCGCCCATGCTTACCGGTATTTGCTTGAAAAGTCCGGCGTTAAGGATGAATTGTATAGGATTCTTAGAAATGTTGACGTGAAAAATGTTAGAAAGCTCTCTGAAGCGGGCCAAAAAGCAAGGGACCTCTTGTTGCATTGCGGTTTTCCTCCTGAGCTCCAGGTTGAAATCGCGAAGGCGTATCAGAAGCTTTCGCGCCAATACGGGGAGCAGGGGGTTGATGTTGCTGTTCGATCCTCTGCCACTGCGGAAGACCTTCCGGATGCGAGTTTTGCGGGCCAGCAGGAGACTTTTCTTAACATTAGGGGCGTTCACGAGTTGATGGATGCTTGCAAGCGTTGTTTCGCGTCCTTGTTTACCAATCGTGCCATCGCTTATCGTGAAGAAAAGGGTTTTGACCATTTCAAGGTCTATCTGAGCATTGGCGTTCAGAAGATGGTTCGTTCTGATGTTGGAAGCGCGGGTGTTATGTTCACTATTGATACTGAGACTGGTTTTGAGAATGTGATTTTTTTGACGGGAAGCTATGGTCTTGGTGAGAATGTCGTTCAGGGCGCTGTTAATCCTGATGAATGGGTGGTTTTCAAGCCGACTTTGGCGAAAGGTTTTACTCCTATTATTGACAAGCGTCTTGGCGAGAAAGCGACAAAGATTGTTTACAGTTCTGAAGGTACAACTCCGATAAAAAAGATTGATACTCCCAAATCTGAGCGTGAAAAATTCTGTCTGTCCGACGATGAAGTTCTTCAGATGGCGAAGTGGGGCGTTATTATTGAGGACCATTACAGTCAGGAGCGTGGCAAGTGGACTCCTATGGACATTGAGTGGGCGAAGGATGGAAAGACTGGCGAGTTATTTGTTGTCCAGGCCCGTCCTGAGACTGTCCAGTCCCAAAAAAACAGGAGCATTGTGGAAGAGTTCAAGCTTCTTCAAAAAGGCAAAGTTCTCACCAAGGGTAAGTCTGTTGGCAATAAAATCGCGCAGGGTCCCGCTCACGTTATTCGTGACGTTAAAGACATCGCGAAGTTCCGAAAAGGCGAAGTGCTCGTCACAGAAATGACGGACCCTGATTGGGTGCCTATTATGCGCCTCGCTTCAGCTATAGTTACGGACAGGGGAGGCAGAACGTCTCACGCCGCGATTGTCTCAAGAGAATTGGGCGTTCCCTGTATTGTCGGTTGCAATGACGCCACAAAAAACATTCATTCGGGAAGAAAAGTCACGGTAAGTTGCGCTGAAGGCGAGAATGGTGTTGTTTATGATGGTTATTTGAAGTTTAAGATTAACAAGTTTGATACTAAGAATGTCGCGAAGCCAAAGACTAAGATTATGATGAATGTTGGAAATCCTGAGCAGGCTTTTGAGCTTAGCTTTTTGCCGAATGACGGAGTTGGCTTGGCGAGGGAGGAGTTTATAGTAAATGAATACATCAAGATTCACCCTCTTGCGCTTTTGAAATTTAAAGAGCTTGCTGATGAAAATGCAAAAGAGGAAATAGAGAAACTCACTCAAGGTTTCAAAGATAAACGTGAATTTTTTGTCGATAAGCTTGCGATGGGTGTTGGTATGATTGCTGCCGCGTTTTATCCTAAGGATGTCATTTTAAGGTTCTCTGATTTCAAATCAAACGAGTACGCTAATTTAATCGGTGGAAAACAGTTTGAGCCGAGCGAGGAAAATCCTATGCTTGGTTGGCGTGGAGCGTCGCGCTATTATCACCCGAATTATGTTGAGGCGTTTGGTCTCGAATGCGAAGCGATAAAGAAGGTTCGCGATGATTTTGGTTTAACCAATCTTAAGGTCATGGTTCCTATGTGCAGAACTCCTGCAGAGGGCGAGAAGGTTTTGGCGATGATGAAGAAGTTCGGTCTTCCTCAGCACAAAAATGGTTTGGATGTTTATGTTATGTGCGAGCTTCCGAGCAATGTTGTTCTTGCAGAGGAGTTTTGCAAGATTTTTGACGGCTTCAGTATTGGGAGCAATGACTTGACGCAGATGACCTTAGGCGTAGACCGTGATTCCGCATTGGTCGCGCCGATTTACGATGAGCGCAGTGGCGCTGTTAGAAATCTTATCGAGCATGTTATTGCAGTAGCCAAGAAGCATAAGAGGAAGATTGGTATTTGCGGTGACGCTCCGTCTACTTATCCTGAGTTCGCTAAGTTCCTTGTTGACGCTGGAATTGACAGCATTAGTTTAAGTCCTGACGCTCTTGTCCAAATGCGCGCCAAGATTGCGGAGTTTGAGCGTCATCGTCGGTGATTGTTTGGACACTAGCGCGTTGTAACAAACGTTTATAAGCAAAAAAGGTGATTTATTTTCAATATGTCGGTTAACTCATCAAAAACGGGTGTTTTTTAGATGGCTGGCAGAGGCCGTCCTGTTCGCAGTCAGATTCGCGAGAATATTGTTGAGATTCTTTCTGTTTCTGGTCCAACTTACGGTTATAAAGTTCACAAGTGGTACAACGAGTTGTTCCCGGCTTGCACGCGCGAGAACATTTATTACAATTTGAGAAAGGGCGTGAAGCTTGGCGAGTTCATTCTTCAAGATGTTAAACAGGAAAAAGGCGAGTATAGTTGGGGCACTGTTGTTGAGAAGAAGTATTACGCTCTTGGCCCCAAGGCTTCTCCGAAGGGAAATCAGAAAGTTAAGGAGTTTTTTGAGAAGTTGAAGCGTTAGATTTTTTGTATTTTGAGAATTCCTATGAGTGCTGCGTTTCCGGTTTGTCTAATCATTTCTGTTCGTAGATATTCTGCGTCTTCGTATTTTTGGAATGTTGCGAGTGTTTCCTCATAAGGGCATCCAGGCAGCGTCGTGTGTCTGTGCTGTGATCTTGGTCCGTATATTTTTCTTGAGTCTTCTCCAATTTGAATTACGATGAGATTTTTTTCTTGCTTGAGGCTTTTTGCCTCTTCCCCTGTTTCAGCTATTAGGAGGTCTATGCTGATAATTGTTGGTTTGTCAAATTGTTTTCGCAGTCCCTTTTTTGCTTTTTCCGCTTTGTTGTATGATTTGAAGGGCGTGAAGCACGTTTCAAAGTTTTCCCAGGGGTTTTCAAGCGTGGGGTCTTGTCGTTCCCCGAAAAAGAGTGTGTGATTTCTGTCTGAGTCAAAAACTTGGCATAAGTAGCCAGCGAGTGTGTTCATTTTTAGGTGCCTTTGTCAGTAATCGTAAGAATGTCTTGGCTTCCAGTTTTCTTTTTTGTCAAATCTTTTCTTCATCGTTTCAAAGTTTTCTCCTTTTGGAAGCTGAAGTTCTAGGAATATGTTGTAGTGTTTAGTTTCTGGTTCGATGCCTGGCGCGATTGGGTTTTCTTCGCGGTATGTCATAAATCCCACTTGGAATCCCATGCAGGTGTTTACTGGTTCTAGTGTTATATCGTGTTCTTTGACGATTTTTTCGAGCTTGTTAAGTTCTTCTTCTGTTAGTTTGACCTCTTTGTGGTATTGGTCAATTCCAATTGGGAACGGGCTTCCTCCCATGTTTGGTCTGTAGGTAGCTTGAGTTACGTAGTGTAATTTTTTGTCAAGGTTCGCCAGAAATTCAAGGTCCTCTTTTGGGATTGTCGTGTTCATATTTTATTTCCTCTGAATTTATTATTTCAAAACATATTTTGTTGGCGGGACAAGGTATGCTTCAGGCATGCATTCTTTTAGTCTGTTGTAAAATGTTTGAGCGACTTTTTCGTCAAGAGCGGCGACGGTAAGCGTGTTGAATTTGCTGTCTCTGTACATACTAAATCCGTTTGGGTTTCCGTGAAGTGTTGGAAGTCCTCCTGTTCCGTCAGTCGCGACTCTGTGGAATATGTTTTCTTCGATTTTCTCTTTGGCGAGGAGCATTACGTGATATTGTATTTGTTCTTCCATGTTGTCTGTTGATTTTTTGCCTCTTATTATTGTTTTCTTTTCTTCACCATCCAGATACAAAATTATCATCACTTTAAAGTGGTAAATTTAACGCAACATTTATATATGATGAATGCGTCTATCGTCTGTATGTCAGGAAAGCCGAGCGATATGCCTTCAAATGTTGAGTCTAAGCTATTTGACAGGCTTACATTGGGTGATTTTATTTTGGCGGCTGCTGGAAGCGTCGCTGAGCCGAACGACCTTAACGCGGCCATTTGCAAAGCGGCTCAAAATGAGAGAAGTGAGGAGTATCACGCGAAGAAAATTTTGTCGGCGTATGAGCCTGCTGCTCCGATTACTTATCATTTTCAGTTTAACGCTCCTCCCGTTTCCATCGATAAAACCAAAATTGAAGACGCCTCGACTCTTTGCAGAATTTTCACTGAGATGCTTCAGAACGCGCGTCGTGAGGCGATTAAGTCTCTTGGCAAAAAGCAGGATGCGAGTATCGTTGATGTTTTGTTAAAAACTGAAATGCAGCGTGAAAGCACTGATATGAGAAATTATTATGTTGTTGAAGTGACAAATTATTGCTCAAATTTGCCGGAAGGTTTGAAGGAGAAGCTTTCAAAGTATTCAATTGAGTACAGAAAGACGAGAAATCCTGAGTGCCTAATAGATGACATCACTTCTTCGGCGAAAGATGCCCAGGAAAAAAATAAGACGGACGTTGTTCGTCATGGCGGTCTTGGTTTGAAGCTTGCTGTGGCGGGCGCTATTGATCTTGGTGGTTATTTCAGCATTGACAATGTTCAGAACGGAGTTCAGGCGAAGTTTGAGATTCCGTATGATGTTTTGCATTCAAGTTCAAAGAAAGAAAATGGCACGGTTAGAAGGGATACAAAATACTTCAGGTCGTTTTTGTTTTAATTTATTCTTCTATGCTCTGTAGAATTATCAAGTCCTGTGTTGTTAATTTCTCGCCCTTTTTCATTTTTTCTTGAACTTGTTTTTGCAGTTCTGACAGCTTTTTCTTTTGCTGTTTCGCGCTTTCTTTTTTGCGCTCTTCGAATTCTTCGCCCATTTTTTGGCGCTTTTCTCTGACGCGCTGGAATTTTTCGTCGAGTGGCGCTCCTTTTGAGGCGAGTTCCGCCTTTGCGCTGTCTATTTGCTTGTTGAACTCTGCTTCTTTCGCCTTGAGTTCGTCTATTTCTTTTGATATTTTGAGTATGACTTCGTGCTTGTCTTGGCTTTGTTTGGCTTTTTCCTGTATTTGGTCGTGTAGGTTATCCGCTTGTTTTTTGAGCTGTTCTATTTCTTTTGAGACTGCTCGGCTTTCTCTGAACGCGCTTCCGCTTTGTTCGGAGTCTTTGAGTTGTTTTTTCATGGCGTTGATTTCTTTCATCAGCGCTTTTTCTTTTTCGAATGTGACTCCCTGTGTCTCTATTATTTGCTCAAGTTTTTGAATTTGCTCGCGCAGTCTTCCCGGGGGAGGTCCTCGTGGTCCCTTTTGCGCGGCTGGTTTTTCCTTAGGAACGGGTATTTTCTTGAATTCCTCGATTTTTTGCTTTATTTGCGCTGTTAGTTTCATTCTTTCTTCTTTTAGCGCTTTGACTTCTTCCGTGAGTTTGTTTCTTTCTTCGCGGAGAGGCTTTATTTGCTTAATTAGTTCAGAAATGCGTGAGCCGGTTTCTTTTCGTTTTGAGAACGCTTCTTCTTTTTGCTGTTCTAGAGGCCCAAGGCTATCCTTGAGTTCATTTATTTCCTTTTTCAAATCCTCTAGTTCTTTGTGCGTCTCTTCCGACATTTGTCACCAGGCTAAAAAATATCATAAAAAAATAAAATTTTTTAACCGAAGAGTGCGGAAAGTCCTGCTGAGGCTTGTTCTTCTGCCTTCTTAGCGTCCTCTGCTGCTTTCTTCTCGTCCTTCTTATCTGCGGCTTTTGCTTCGCCTGCTGCAGGTGCTGCTGCGACTGCTACTGGAGCTGCTGCTGCTTTTTGGATTGCTTCGTCAATGTTGACGCCTTCCAAGCTGGCAACAAGTGCTTTTACGCGCGCGCCGTCTGCTTTGACACCTGCGGCTTCAAGTACTTTGGTCACAGTTGCTTCGTCTACTTTCTTTCCTGCCTTGTGGACAAGGAGGGCTGCGTAGATGTATTCCATTTTTTGTTCCTCCGTTAATTGTTAGTTTGATTTTTAATTTGTGTCGCGATGCGTTCCGCTTTCGCTAGAACGTCTCCGAGTATCTCTGGCGCTAGTATGTTTGCCTCAATTCCAACTGCCCGTGAGTTGCGGACTGCTTTGGTTATGAGTAGTGCGATTGTGTCTTTGTTTGTGTATCCGATTTCAACGGCGAGGTTGAGTCCTGCCATTGCGGCGCCGGTCAAGTTCGCCATGAATTGTTTCTCGTCTACGTCTAGGACTTTCTTGTCGAAGATTGTTCCTTTTTCGTAGACGCATGCCACATCAAGTCCGATTTCCATCGGCTCTATTCCGAGGCGCGCGAGCATGCTTGCGACGTTTGGCTTGATTACTTCGCCTTCTTTTACGACGACTTTGTCTTCTTTGACTGCGACTTTTCCGCCTTCAACTCCTGCTTTTACGCCGAGCGCTGCGAATTCTGAGATTACTGGACCTGGTGTGAATGGTGTTGGTCCTTTTTGTATCATCAAGTCTTTTGGAGCGATTTGTCCTGGCTTTGCTGCCGCTGGTTGTTTGCTCTTTTTGATAATTTTGTAAAGCGCGAATGGGTTTTCTTTTGTGAACATTAAAGCGGGCATTCCTTTTAGTTTGCCGATGACTTCGTCGCCCTTGTTTAGTTTCAAGTTTGAAAGACCCCTTTGTAGAAGGGTTTTTCTGGTCATTACTAGCTCTACTTTTCCTTTGAGCTGTTTTTTGACCTTAAGAAGTGTGCTCGCTGGAAGCCCTTCCATGTTTAGGATTGCGATGATTGGGTATTCTTTGCCAAATTTCTCTATTTTGGCGATTATGTCTTTCTTTTCTTGGGCGGCTTTGCAGGTTTTTGCGCTTTCCATTTTACTTCGCCGCCTCCTCTACTTTTACCGGATTGCTCATGCTTAGTTTTACGAGGACGTTTTTGACGTTGAAAGCTTCCTGCGGAAGGGCGTGCACTACGCTTGTGTATATTGTGTGCATATTTTCGGCGAGGTCTTCGTCTTTCATGTCCTCCTTGCCGACAGCGATTTTAACTGATGGCTGGAGTTTTGCTGAGACCTTGATTGTTTTGCGGAGTCTGTCTGTTAGAACTTTGAGGTTTGCGTTTGGTGGGACGACGCATCCTGCTTTTGGGTTTGGCATCTTTCCGCGTGGTCCGAAGTATCGTCCGAAGTATTTCGCGACGTCCGCCATTAGGTTCGCTTGCGCGATGAAGTAATCGCAGCTTGCCGCCAGTTTTTTGATTTGCTTTTTGTCAGTGTAAGTTTTGAAGTTTTCGTGCGTGATAACGACGTCGCAGTTGGCTTTGGCGTTTTCCGCCATTTCCGGACCAACCAATGCGCCGATTTTGATTTTTTTGCCTTTGTCGTGTGGCAATGGCGCCCAGAATTCTACTTGGTGTTCCGGTTTCTTGAGGTCTAGGCCTCTTAGGTTCATGATTAGTTCTACTGTTTGTTTGAATTCGCGTTTTGGTGATTGGCGTAGTTTCGCGATTGCCGCTATGAATTGTTTTTTGTCCATGGTATTGTGCTGTTATTTGTGCCAAACATCGAAAGATGTTTCGCTTCCCTCCCACCGAGGTGGTTTAGTTATTGGGAATACTTGAAAACCGATTAAGGTTATTTATAAAGGTTTCGTCTTCTGTATGCCCAGAAATCGTTTCTCCACCATATTGCTGTAATTCCTGCTAGCATTCCTGAGTATCCGCATAGCACTGTTAGAAGTGTTTTGCCTTCTTCAACATGGTGCGCGCCTATCCCTGCCATTATAGACCCTGCGGCGAATAATCCTGTCAGGCCGGCGTATATGGCGTGGTGTCCTAGTCTGCTTTCCCCTAATTTACTTTCCAAACCTTCGTTCTCTGCTTTCATATTCCTGTATGCACTGTAAAAAGTCGTCCTTCGTAATCTCTGGCCACATTTTCTCAACAAATATGAACTCTGAATACGTGCTTTGCCATGGCAGGAAGTTTGACATTCTCTGTTCTCCGCCCGTTCTTATTATGAGGTCTGGTTCTTTTTGAATGTCAAGCTCTTTGGCGAATGTTTCTTCGTTGATTTTGTCAATGTTTAGTTTTCCTTCTTTAACTTCAATGGCTATTTTCTTCACAGCGTCGATTATTTCTTCTCGTCCGCCGTACGCCATTGCGAAATTGATTTGTTTTTTGCTGTTTTTGGAAGTCGCTTTCATTAATTGCTGTTGTAATTCTTGTAATTCTTTTGGAAGCATCCATAGTCTTCCTATGAAGTTGATTCTTGTTCCTTCTTCATTCAGTTTCGTCAAGCTTTCAGGTTTCAAAAGGTCCCCAATTTCTTCTTTGAACACCTTTATTATGTAGTCAAACTCTTCTTTTGGTCTGTTGAAGTTTTGTATCGAGAATACATACGCTGTTACTTCATCTACGCCTGCTTCAAAGCACCATTCCAAAAACTCCCTGAATTTTTTGGCGCCCCATTCGTGTCCTTGCCAGGGTTTTACCATTAGTCTTTTGGCGAATCGTCTGTTTCCGTCGAGGATTACGCCTATGTGTTTTGGTACGGTCATTGCGAATTGGAATCCTCTTCAATTTTTAAACTTTGCATTTGAGTGAAAATGTGGGCGAATTGTTCAGGTGTCAGGTTGAGCCCAGCTTCAAGCGACAGTTCCGCGAGTTTTTTGGCGCTGTCTTCTCTGTTGTCTGTTGGTTTGAAAGCAAGTAATTGCCCTAAGGTGTGTTCGCATAGGAATCCTTCGTTCATTGCGAGTGTGACTCCTCTTTTGCCTTGTTTTACTGTTTTGTTTTCAAGGTGTACTGTGACTCCGTTTTGTTCAAACACTCCGTTTATTTCGCGGAATCCGTGATTCAAGAGCTCTTGTTTGACAGCAGTCATTACCGCTTGCTGCGTTCCCTCAGGCAGTTCGTGCTCAGTAGAATTGATTCTTTCCGGCTTGTGCGCCTTTCCAAGATACTTGGTTACTCTTTGCCTGCTTCCCCAAGGCGTCCATTCGTTTTCAACGAGGTATGCGTATTCTTTGCCGTTGATTTTCTTTACTCTAACAAACATATGCTAGGCACTATGCCTGTTCTTTTTATTCTTTGCGAAGATTTAGAGAAAAACTAGAATTACTTCAGGGATTTTGCTTCGTCCTTGATTTTTTCAGCCACTTTCTGAACTCTTTTGACTGCCGCGAGAACTGTTTTTCTTGGGTCTGCTCCGTCGGTTTCAACGATTATTTGAGGTGTTCCGATTAATGGGTGTTCTATGGCGTATGCCGCTGTTTTGACGTGTTCGTCATTCCAAAGCTCTTTGCGAATTGCGTTGCAGATTGTGTGTCCTTCGCCCTTCACGTTGATGACCGCTTTGTTCTTGCTTTCTTCGACGATAGAAACTTCCATAAGACAACTTCCAGTTAACTTATTTATAAACCTTTCCTCTTAAAACCGCCTGCGCCACAGCTGCTATCGCCGCTGTTTCAACTCGCAAAACGCTGTTCGCGAGCTTGACTTTTACAAATCCTTTCTTTTCAGCCGCCTCGATTTCTTCAGGAGTAAAATCTCCTTCAGGACCAATCAAAATGATTGTTTCTCCGTCGAGAACTGGCATTTCCTTGCCTTCTTTGTGGCAGATAATTTTATGCTTGAATTTGCTTGAAAAATTCATCACTTTTTCGAATTTTTCGCTATTAGAAATAATAGGCACTATGTTTCTCTCACTTTGTGAACAGGCTTCTATGGCTATTCTCTGCAATCTTTCTATTTTGCTCTCGCGTGGCTCCACGACTGATCTTGAATATATCGTCGGTATAACTTCAAAAACACCCAGTTCGCTCACCTTTTCTATTAGGGTGTCCATCCTGTTGCCCTTTGGCGCCGCGCAAGCGAGTGTGATTTTCACAGGTGGCTCTGTGTGGCTTTCAAGGCGTTTTCCACATAAGATTGTTCCCTTGCTCACTTTTTCCGTATAAACTGCCTCAAATGAGCTTCCCTTGCCGTTAAACAGGACTATTTTCTGTCCTTCTTGGACTCTTAGAACTTTCAGGTGCCTAATTTGTTCCTTGTCTATCGCGACCTCTTTGCCTTCTTGGGCTTCCGGCGCATATATGCGCAGCCTCACTTTTTCTGTGTGATTGTGCTGTTTTTCGCTCATAATGGGGCTTTCAGGCGTCAAGCGCCTATTGTCATTCACCTCATTCGTAGATTCAGGTGCCTAATAAACCTATTGTTTGCCTCTTTTGATCTGTTTTTGCCCCGTTTGAACACTCACTTTTCCTGTGTAAAAGTTGCTTTTTGGGCTTTCCGGCGCAGTTTTAGACTCTGTGTGGGGAACGACTGCCCTATTTTGCCTGTTTCAGCCGCCCTATTTGGCTCATTTTCAACCCTCATTTTTCCCATATTTTTTACCTTTTTTGGCCTGCCTCCGTGCCTTCTTTTTTGGGCTTTTTTTCGCGTTCTTTTTTGCCTGTTTTCATCCCCTTCAAACTGTCACTATTGGTCCTTTTCCAGAGGTGCTTTTCCGCATTTTTTCCGGTAGTCCCAGAAAGTTTCTGGGAATATCCTATCATAGTCCTGGGAATGTGCTGGGACGGTCTCATTCCCAGACGTTTATCGTCGATAAATTGCTCTGGGATTATCCCATTTCGGTCCCAAGATGGTCCTGGGACTATCTTGGGACTATCCCAAAATTGGGACTTTCCCAGTCTCAGGCGCCTGTGTGTCACACTGTCATAGAGAATAAACTCGTTTGGGACGGTCTCTGGGAATGTCCCTGGGACTATCCCTTATTTGCGTGATTTTGGGACGGTCCTGGGACTATCCCATCAAAAAATATTTAAATGAGCGCCCCTTTTTGCCCGTTATGTTTGAGTGGTTGTGGAAAAAAGGGGATGAGGCGGTAGCTCAGAGCTTCGCGAAGGTTCGTCAGGACACTGACGCGCTGTACCAATGGGTTTCTTTTTTGTACGCGCAGAACCAGCAGCTCGTCGAGCAAACGGCTGCTTTGAAGCGTTTGTCTGAAGAGCAAAAACTCTCCCTGCACGAATTGAAAGTCACGGTTAATCACATTCCAAAAACCGCTGACGAAATCAGGCGTCTCGTCGATATGCATTATTCTCTTGAGCCGGTTTTGTCTCGTGTGAAGCACATAGAGCAAAAGTTGGAGCTTATCGAGATGAGGAAAGAGCGCCCTTTGGAGCATCATTCTCCCAGCGTTAGCCACGCGCCTGTTCCTCAAGTTGTTCAATCGCCAGAGCCCGTCGTGAAAAAGCGCGAGCCCCAAGAGGCGATCCGCGAAAAATTAATCAGAAAATTCGCCAGAAATGGCAAGGAATACGTCAAAAATTTAATCAACAGTTTGGTTCACAAATACGGCAAAGTAGGGGCTCTTCAGCTTCGCGAAATTATCGTCGAGGAGCAGGGCCTCTGTTCAAAGTCAAGTTTCTACCGAATTTTGGAGGAGATGGAAGCCGAAAATCTGCTTCACGTTGTCTCAAAAGGCAAGCACACAGTGTACGTTCCGGCTGCGTCGAAGGAAGCCTGATTATCGTCGATAAACTGATTTTTTTTCAATCCCCAAAACTATTTAAACCACATCACCCATTGTAATTTTTCACGACGAATGAAAAACGGGGTGGTTAACATTCGTAACGACAGAGAACAAATGCTGTCGAGTGATGCACGTGATACGCTTTCGTGTGTGCTGGAGAGCATGCGCGAGGAATTGGACGACCATCGCCTTGCGATTAACGAAACAACGCAGGAGACTGTCGCCCAGAACGAGCTCTTGAACGAGCTGAATGCTAAGCTTGACAAGCTGTGGGAGCGCGTCGATGAATTGACGCTGCTTATCAAGGGCGAAAAGCCTGAAGTCGAGTTTAAAGTCGAACCGCTGACAGACCGCGAGAAAGAGGTTTTCAAGGCGTTTTACGACGTGACTGAGACTCAGCCTTGCGCGAGCTATGAGCAAATCGCGAGAAAGTGCCTGCAGAGCAAGGAGCTCGTGCAGAATTACGTTACGACGATGATGGAAAAAGGCGTTCCTGTTCTGAAAAAATATGACGGAACTAAAGTTTTCGTGTATTTGGATCCGAAATTCAGGGCCTGCCAGGCGAAGAAAAACATTGTTGGTCTGGCTATTCCTCTGTCGTGCTGGATGTAGACCTTAATTTTTCTTTTTTTATCTCATTTTGAAGCTGTTCAATGAGCCTGAAACTCGCGTCCAAGTGTCCTTTTATCGTCGATTCCGCTTTTCTGAACGCCCCTTCGAGGTTTGTTCCGTTGAGTTCGTATCCGATGACTACTTTTCCCGACGATACGAAGCTTGTTTTTTTGAGAATTTGAAGATCCAGCCAGCGTTTGAGGTAGTCGTACATCGTCTGCCGTTTTATTCCGGCGTGCAGAGCCATTTCTTCGACGGGCATGACTGCTTCTTCCGGCTTTTTTTCTCTGTTCGCGCGCTTTTTGCGTTCGTAGAGTTCAAGGAGGAGTTTGTGGAGTTGCGCGCTGCCGTCTTTTTTGCGGGGCAGGAGGCCGAATCTTGCGAGCAGTACTCGGCATAATTCGTCGGAGTCTGAGCTTAAAGCTTCCGCGTGGTCAAGCATTATTTCGATGTTTTCACCGAACTTCTGGCAGGAGAGGTATAATTTAAATTTTCCGTTTTTCCCGACATTTGTTCGGAAAATACCGACATTATCAAAACTTCAGTTCTTCGCTTAAAACTTTTAATCGTCAGAAAATTAAATCAGGTTTCAAACTTTCCAAAAACGCCGATTTCCGCATTAGAGCCGTTTTAAGCGCACTTTTTCGCAAAAAGGTCTCCTAGCATGTCCCAGACGTCATTTTTTGACCCTTAAACCCTCAAAATCACTAAAAATCCCGACACTTTTGACCAACTATGTCCCAAACCGCGCTCCGTCAAACCACCTCATTCTCTGATTTTCCCGACGGTGTTGTCACAATTCCTGACTTTCTGTCATTTTTCCGACAAATGAGGTCAAGGGGTTCCTCGCCAAGACCCTTGGTTCTGCGGCAAAACTTTGCAAAATTGTCAAACAAACAAGTTTTCTGGCATTTTCCCTGACAAGTCTTCCAAACGTCAAAACGCGCTTTTTTCGAATGCTGTGTTTTGGCCGTTTTAGCCGGCTTCTGGACGGTTTTCGCGCCAAGTTTGAGCTGTCGGTTGTTTATTTTTTTCGCTTTAAATCGCTCTAATGCGTTCTTCGTATGCGTTGTGCTGTCGACATAATTCCTGACTGATTGTTTTATTTGACCTTTATCGTCGATAAATTTTGTGTTTTTGCTGATTTTTCTTTTCTCTGTCGTAGTGACGTTTCTTTTTATAATTATTTTTTTGAAAATCTATTTTCAAAACTAATATTCTTCGCTATATTTTTTTCAAAATATGTTTTGAAGTTCATTTTTGTCATTTTCTACACACGAAAAGTGAGTTCTCAGACAAAATTCCGCGTAGCGGCGCGTCACACACAGCGCGACAAACCTTGATTTTTATTTTCAGGTGCCTAATTTATTTTTGTTTTCTGGTGCCCAATATTTTACAGGTGTGAAAAATCAAAGACCTTATTTTGCGCAAAAAGGCAGGGGTAAAAGCGTGAAGTGCGCAACAGCCTTTACTTGAAGGCGTGAACTTGGGTGTTTTACAACAACGAAAGTGAGGGCTTGCCTATTGGTTCGATGAGCGGGCGGCTTTGAAAGGGTTTGAAGATTGCAAACGGCGGTTCAAAACCATAGGCACTATGTATCTTATGACATTAAAATTTTCAAAAGTGAGGGTTTGCAGTTCTGAGCTGGCCGTTTGGACGTAAAGTTGGCGTTCTAATTTTCTTTCTTTTTAGTGGTGACGAATCCTTTTAAATCGAGAATGTGTTGTTTTTTTGTATGAAAAAGAAGGTGCAGAGCCAAATAGAGAAGCTCGATAACTACCGTTATTCTGTCGACGACGATGATTTTGCGCAGTCAACCAAAGTCAAGGACGATGTTTTTGGTTATGCTGAAAAGAAGAAAAAGTCTTCTGAGCACGAGACTGGCCTGACTCCTGGTGTTATTGCTCTTATCGCTATATTATCTGTTGGCGGTTTGACTTTCCTTGGTTGGCAGGCGAATACTGTCAACAATGCTATTTTTGAGTATGATGTTTGTTGCACTGTACAGACTTGGTCTCAGGGCGCGAAAGGCCTTTACCAAGGAACTGCGCAGACGACTACTGAACGAATTTTGCCTGGAGAAACTCCTGCTGAAGGTTGTGTTCGTAAGGCGTCTTTGAGAAATAACGCTCCAGTTACTTTGTTAGGAGTTATTGACGGAAAGTGCGCGTTTGACAGGCCTCAAATTCAAGCTCCATCTTATGTTCCTGGTGGAATTCCTGTTTGTTGCACGACTGACGCGTGGCAGAACGCTCCAACTGGGTATGCTCAGCTTGGCGCGAGAACCGCGACAGTATTTTGTGGCGCTAATGAAGCTCTTGGCACTTGCTGTATGAGGGCTGACTTGAGACCTGGCAGAATTTTCGTCAGAGGATATCGTGTTGGCGCTTGTGAAGCTGCTGGTGTTCCTCAGACAAGTTATCCAACTTGGATTGCTCCAAAATAATTTTTCTCAATTTTTTTTAAAATAAATTTTTAGAATTATCCTACGTAGCTTATGTCTTTCTTCGTCATTGTTTCCTTGCTTTTTTGGGCTTGTTCTAGAATTCCGCGGAGTTTTGACTCAAACATTTCAGCTTG
This sequence comes from uncultured Methanosarcinales archaeon, assembly GCA_964572035.1. GTDB lineage: Archaea > Nanobdellota > Nanobdellia > Woesearchaeales > ARS49 > CAZNDX01. The sequence continues at coordinate 44,057 of CAZNDX010000001.1, read as the reverse complement.
CTTTAGCAGTGGCTGGTAGCTTACTTTTAATCCGAGATATTGGTCTAAGAGCTCTATTATTTTCGCGGCTGCTTTACTGTCTGGCAATTGGCTGTGCGTTTCGGCGAACAGCGCTGTGATGTTGATTTTTTTCGGTGGCGCTTTCATTAGCAATGCGGATGTTACTCCTACGATTATTCCTTCGCCGAGGCAGTCTATTCCGAGCTGTTCGAATTTCTTTTTTGTCATTTTCTCGTCGCTGTAGAAGAATCCTCTCGTGCTTTCTGGGTCTTGGCTTCCCACGCCTTCAAGCGTTATGATTTCGTCAGCCCCTACTGATTTTGCGACTTCTAAAACTATATCCGCCGCGCTCCATTCCATTCCCTGCGCTGGCTGTATGCTGTGAACTATGACTATGTTGTATTTTTTGTTGTAGAAAATTCCTATTGGATCTACTAGTTTGCATCCGTGTATCGCGATGGTTGGCTGTCCCTGTTCAAACCAGTATTTTCCTATTTGTTCGCATTGCAAGTGGTCTACCAGAAATCCTGTCGCTATGGTTCCCACCAAGCCAAAACCGGGGAATCCTTCAATTACCGCTCTCGCTTTGACTTTTTTGTCTATCTGGCAGCAAAACCTCTTTTCTTCCATTGATTGTTTATTGGGCAGTTTGATTTATATATGTTGTGTATGAGCAAGGTTTTTATACCAGCCGACCATTGTTTTTCTAAAAAGGTGACTGTAATGGAAATGAACCCGATGGCTTGGGGAATTGTACTGATTTTTGGCGCTGTGTTAGGCATTGGTTTGCTTGGCGGCGGAATTACTGGTAAAGCCACCGCGGGAGCGATTCCTGTAACTTCTGGAACTGTTCTTTCTGTTATCGCCGCTGTTGTCGCGATTGGCGTTCTTATCGTTGCTGGTTTGAAGCAGGGTAAGTGATTATTTGAGTTCTTCTTTTTCGAGAATTCCGTTTGAGTTTTTATCCAATTTAATGCACAGATCTGCGAGTTCTTTGTGGTTTAAGTATCCTTTTTTGAATTGTTCCTCTTGCCTCATGAGTAATTGGAAATTTCTATACTCATCATGATAAATTAGGTATTTGTGAGTCATTGTTTCATCTTTTATTGTTAGTTGGTACCAATTTTCGTTTTTAGTCACGAGGTCATCAAGAACAGGAGGATTTGTCTTTGCCATTTGCGCCCCTAGGACGGCACCTCCGAGCGCACAGCAGATGTAGCCCGCTGCCTTTTTCCAAAATTTGTTAACTCTCATTTTTTGACCTCGGGAGCGCACCGTTCTTTGCTATATTTGTTCCATGCTTCTTCCACCTCGCTTGAGTCTAATTTGCTGAAGTTTTCCGTGTTCATTCTGAGGACTAAGTTGTAAATGTCTTGTTCGCTGAATGGTTTTTTCTGGTCGTCTTCCATTCTCAATATTAAGTCGCGAAGTCTTGAGTACGTGTGGTTTTCAATTGAGATTTGGTAGGGGAGCGCGCGCTTTTCGTTTGGCTCGAATTTCATGATGTATTCTTGCCCGTCGTGTTCGTTTATTGTGTCTTCTATTGTTAGTCCTTGGTAAAGGTTTATCGCGCCGTAAGCTATTCCAACAGAGAGCGCTAGTGTGCTGGCGATTTTTTTGGCTTTGTGCCATGGTCTGTGTTTTGATTCGTACATGGTTTCCTCCCTAATTATTGGTATGTTTGTTATGCTAGAGATTGGCGGGTCGTATTTTGGTGGTTCAACTTTCATTATTTCAGGCGTTTCATATCTTTGCAAGAGTTCTGGGTTGTGTTTTGCCAGTTTTTCCAGTCTGTCCGGTTCTTCGTGCTGTCTTATGATTTCGTCAATGTCTGGAACGTTCTGAAATGGGTCTTCAGTTGTTTGTTTTTTCTTTCTCGCCATTTTATCTCCCGTATTTTTCCCAAGCTGCGCTCATTTCGTAGGATGTTAGTTCCGACAGGTCTTCGGTGTTTGCGCCAAGCATTATTCGGTACACTTCATCTTCCGTTAGCCGTTTTCCTTTGTCCTGTTCAATTCGCAGAACCAGATTTTTGAAGCTGAGGTATGTTTCTTCTTCCATTTTTACGTCAACGCCAAGGCTTCTTGTTTTTCCTGATTCGAAACGAACAATTTTTTCTTTTCCTTCATCAATTAGAATTTTTTCTTCCAAGTTATCGTTTGAAAAGCTCTTAACTGCGGTCCCAGCGCTTATCAATCCTGCCGCGATTGTTCCCATTATGGCTTTGTAGGTTATCATTCTTTCACCTCGTATTTTCCAGGAAATCCTTTTCCAATGTGCTCTGCGAGTTCGCCTACTGTTAACTTGTTCCAAACTCCGTAGCCAAGTGTGTACGCGGATGCGCAAAGTGCAGTAAGTAAAGCTCCTGTCAATGCGACTTGTTTGATTTTGTCTTTTGATTCGGACAAGAATTCCAATATTTTGCTCGACCTTTCAACTCGCCGTTCGAGTTTTAGTTCTTGAATTTCTTTATCTCTCAAATTGCTTATGTGCGCTCTTACTTCTAGGTCTTCGTATAGTGCGTTATATTTTTGAACGATTCTCTCGGTGTTGTCGCGCATTACGCTTACGGCGTTTCTAACGTAAAGAAGGCTTTGTTCTGATTTTTGGTCTCCTTGAAGTTTGTTTTCAAGGGTTTGGTATTCTTGGTTTACGGCGTTTATGCCGTTGTTGACTTGTTTGACGCTTTCAGAAATGTATTTAGTTGCCGGCGCTGATACGTATGGTATTGGTTTCATGTGCTCCTCCTCAAGGTTTCCCTTGATAGAAGCTTAGAAGTCTAGCTAGTACTTGGTTTTAAGGTATAAGAAACTTAAGGTTTGGCGTGTTTTGAAGTTGTTTCTGCCTTGTCGCCGTTAAATATGAGTTGGTAGCCTCCAAAAAGAAGACTTGCTATCAAAACTCCTATTCCTGCGTATTTTAGCGCGCTATGGGAGTTTTGAATGAATAGTTTCTTTTTGAGTTCCACGATTTCCTCATCTCTCAAGTTGCTTATGTGCGCTCTGACTTCGAGGTCTTCAGCTATGGCTTGATATTTTGATTTTATTTCGTCTATGCTTTGTCTTATTTCTCCCGCTCTGTTAATGACTTCGTCTGCGTCGTTTAGAACAGTTTCAAATTCTACGGTGTCTTCAAGTCCGTCCAATAGTCCTTTTCTTGTTTTTTCGTAATGGTTGTTGAATTTTAGCAGTCTTTCGTTGAGGTTGTCAACGTGGTTTTTTAAATAAGGGTTTGTGGTTTGTATTTCTTCTATTTTGCCTGCTTTTTGTGTTCTGTTTTTGAGCATTAGTTGTCCAAATTGTTTAGAATTGTTCGCTTCTTCAACTTGACTTTCGAGTTCAGCCAGTTTTCCTTTCAGTTCTTTGTAGTTTTCCTGAACATTTTCGTATGCGTCAACTGTTATTCTTAGAAGTTCTTTTGAAAGCGCGGTTTCAATGTTCGTGCCTTCTTCCATTGGAATTCCGAAGCCTTTGTCAGTTGTTAGGTACTCGTAAATGGCGTTGTATGGTTTTTCGTATTTTTTTCTCTTGTTGTCATTTTTTGATTTGAATGTTGGTGTGTTTTTCTTCCATTGGCTTAGTTGTTTTCCCGCAGCGAGAATTCCTTTAATCGCCGTTTCGTTTTGGTGTGTTAAGTCTTTTCTTTCTTTTTTCTGTTCAAAGAAATCTATGAATGTTTGAGCGCGAACTGCCGGGTTTTCGTATGCGTCAAGAAATCTTGTTTCGTACATTTTTCCATCGTGGTTGAAAATGTATGGCCAGGTGTCTTTTTCTCCTGGTTTTTTTGGCGAAAATGGAAAAAGTTTGTTGTATTGTGTTTTCCCGTCAACTCCTTGCCTGTCTTTTGATATTGATAAAGTGATTAGGTATTCTGGAGCGACAGATTCTCTTTCCATCATATTTTTGTAAGGCTCGGTTTGCCTTAGAGCGTAAACATTAGGGTGTTCCGTTTGTATCATATTTTCCAACTCTTTTACGTGATTATTTTTCACCATATAGTTACGGTTTAATTTATCCTTTATAAATCTTTCTATTTTTACTACTATTAAGTAGCACTAATGGGGTCAATTTCTGGCTTAGAAAAGATTATATATAAACACTCCAATATGTGGTCTATGAAGAGAGGTGTTAATATGAGATTTTTAGCTTCGACAATTGCGGTTATTGCTTCTATTCCTGCGGTTTTTGCTCAAAGTCAGATGCAGTCCCCAGCCACTGCTTTGTGGAACGCTTTGAAATGGTTGTTTTTTGACATCGGCAGCAACTATGGGAGTGAGTCTTTTATTGTTGTTGTAAGAATAATTATGTCATTGCTGTTATTTGCGCTCTTCTACGGCATTATGCAGAACAAAAAATTGAATATGTTTGAGCATATGTCTAAGAATGTTAAAACGATGCTTGCATTGACGCTCGCCCTGCTTTTTGCAGTTTTAACACCTTCCAATTTGCTTATGACTTTGGCCGTTACATATTCGGCTTTATTTTTTGCGTTTACGTTAATCCTTATTATTTGGATTGGCATAATGACTTGTTTCAAATGGTTAAAGGATGAGCAAGATTCTTTCGCAAGTTATTTGATGAGGGCTATTGCTTCTTTGTTTTTTGGTATGGTTGCCTGGTGGTTTACTGGAATTCGTGAATCATTTTCGTCAATTATCAATCAAAGCCAGTTGGTTGTTGGCGGCGATGTCGCGGCTATTTGGGTTCTTATTCAATGGGTTTCATTTGTTTCATCATTGCTTTTCTTTGGTGCTATGATTTGGTTTACTTTGGGTGCTATGCGGTTGAGAAAAGGGGAGCTTCCTCCGCCAATTGAGGGTGAAACAAAAGTCACAGAGGTTCCGGATAAAGTTGCGAGCAAATTTTCCGCATGGAGAGCCAGCGGAGCGGCAAAAAAGGTAAAAAAACTTCTTACAGACAAATTGAACCTCATTGTAATTAAGAAGGAAGATTTTGACAAGAAGTTTGGGGTTATTCAGTCCCTTTCAACAGGCATAATGAAGGATTCAGTGGCGTTCAAAAATTCCTTGCAGGATCTTAATGCTGCGCTTGAATCATTGAAATCTGAGCTTCGAACATCTTTGTCTGCTTCATCTCCTAATTATGAGGATGGAAAGAAGTTAACAGCTCAAGTTCAGGCATGTATATCTTTGGTTGGAGATCTCCAAAACAGAGCGGCCAGAGCGCCTCAGCCTCTCGATTCAGCCTTCGTCTCAAATGAAGTTAAAAAGACCGTTCGCGATTTGGAAAGTTCAATAGGAACTATGGACTCAAGTCTTGCTTCCCTGATAGCGAAGATACAGTAAACCTTTTAACCTCTTTCTTTTTCTTTTATCTTTATGTCTAGACGGAAAAAGCGTTCATTTGTCGCAATCATCTTTTTAGGCCTAGGCACAGCTATTGGCTGGCTTATTGTTAATTTTTTCAAGGCGATTTGGTTTTTGCTGGTTGGTTTGTGGAGGGGTGTTTCCGTTTTGTTCAAGAAAACTTCCCATGCCGCGAAAACCGCTCACGCTCATCATGAAATGAAAAAGGAGCAGCCTAAGGGTGACGCTCAGTTTTCTGAGTTTGAAGTGGAAGAAACCACTAAGGGTGATTTTGACACGTTCCAAAACCGATTGTTCAATGAAAGTCTTATTTTGGCAATCGCGGGAAGGAGAGGAAGTGGTAAATCCGTGCTAGGCTTCCGTCTGATGGAGAATATTCACGCGAAAACCAAGCGCGCTTGCTTCGCTCTTGGTGTTAAGCAGTCGGTTATTCCTGAGTGGATTGTTTCAATTACTGATATTCACGAAGTTAAGAACGGTGGAATTGTTCTTGTGGACGAAGGCGCAGTTTCGTTTGGTTCAAGAAAGAGCATGACTAAGGAAAACAAGGGTCTCGCTGACCTTTTAGCCATAGCTCGCCACAAAGATCTTACGTTAATTTTTATCACTCAAAATACAGGTATGATTGACAAGAACGTGCTCAATCTGTGTGACACTTTGTTTTTCAAAGAAGGCTCGCTTCTTCAAGAAAAAATGGAGCGTAGTGTTATGAAAGACCTTTACGCGACAGCGAACAAATATCTTAACAAAATTCCAAGCGCTGAAAGAAAGCCTTTTGTTTACGTTGTTGACGCTGAATTTGAAGGTCTTATCAAAACTGCCTTGCCAAGTTTCTGGAGTTCTAAAGTCAGTAAGAATCAGGCGTAATCTTTTTAATCCCCTGATTTGAATTCGCTATTATGACCAAATATTGCCTCGGAATTGAAAGCACAGCTCATACGTTCGGTGTAGGCATAGTCACGTTTGACGGCAATATTTTAGCCAACGCCAAAGACACATTAACCACAGAAAAGGGCGGTCTTATTCCAAATGATGTTGCCAAGCATCACGAACAGTTGAAAGATTCTATTCTTCAGAAGGCGCTTGATGACGCCAAATTAAAGATGGAAGATATCGATTTAATCTCGTACAGCGCGGCTCCTGGTTTGTCCCCTGCGTTGTTGGTCGGATTAAAATTCGCGAAAGAGTTGGCAAAGAAATACAATAAATCTTTAGTTGGAGTTAACCACAGTGTCTGCCATCTCACCATTGGAAATCTTATCACAAAATCTAAGGACCCTGTTTACTTGTATGTCTCAGGCCCTAATACTCAAGTTATTGCTTTGGCTGGAAACCGTTTTAGAATCTTCGGTGAAACGTTGGACAACGGTCTGGGTAATATTTTGGACAAGTTCGCGAGAGAAATTGGCTTGGGATTCCCTGGAGGTCCTAAGATTGAGCAGTTGGCTAAAGAGGGGAAAAACTACGTCGAGCTTCCTTATAGCGTCAAGGGCATGGATGTTTCTTTTTCAGGAATGCTGACAAGGGCTTTGAGGTTTTTCAAGGAAGGCGTTTCAAAAGAGGACCTCTGCTTCAGTTTGCAAGAAACTTCTTTCGCGATGCTCGCGGAAGTTGCAGAGCGGGCCATGGCTCAGACTGGTAAGAAAGAGCTTCTTCTTATCGGCGGTGTTGCCGCGAATAAGCGTTTGTGCGAGATGTTGGAAATTATGTGCAAAGAGCGTGGCGCCAAGTTTTATCCTGTTCCGCTCCAATACGCTGGTGATCAAGGTGTTATGATTGCGTGGCAGGGTGTTCTTCAGCAAAAAGAAACAATTAATCCCGACGACGCCAACATTTATCCTTATCAGAGAACGGATGAAGTTGACGTTTCGTGGTGAGAGGGGTATCCCTAAAGTTAAGAAAAAAGTTTGCGTGTTTATTTCTTTTTCTTGGTTGTTTTCTTCGCAGCTTTTTTGGCTGGCGCGGCTTCGCTCATTCCCGCGGCTCTTTCAAATTCTTCCTCTTCAGCTGGAGGAAGTGGCTCAAAGATCATGCCGCAGTCTTTGCAGACTACTTGTTCTTGGGCGTTTCTGTAGACCAAGTCAAGGCTTCCGCATTGTGGGCATTCTTTGATGTCGTGTATGTTTCCTATCATGGTTTTTGGTCTGTTTTTTGCGTTTATAATAATTGTGTTTATACAAAGAACAGATTATTAATAATTTATGCAGAAATTTTCTTTAAAAGCTGTTCTTTTCCTTTCCAGACTAGGGCTTCTTTGAGAACTTGGGATAACGTTCCCACTGGTATTAATTCTATTTTGGAGAGCTTCTCTTTGTCCACTACTATGTCTTGCATGTTTGATTCTGGAACTATGACTCGTTTGACTCCTGCTTCGATTGCCGCGATTACTTTCGCGGATACTCCGCCTATTGGAAGCACTTCGCCTCGGACGGAAAGGCTGCCAGTCATGGCTGTGTCTTGTCTTATTGGCACGTCATTTAGTGCGGAGATTATCGCTGTCGCGACTGCTATGCTTGCTGAGTCTCCTTCAACTCCTTCGTAAGTTTGTAAAAACTGAACATAAATGTCGTATTTGTCTATGTCCTCGCCAAATAACTTTTTCACGATTGGCGTTACGTTTTTGACCGCTTCCTTCGCGATGGTTCCTAGTTTTCCTGTGGCTACGATTTCTTTTTCTTTGCCCCACGGCCCGACCGCGGCTTCGATTGGAAGTATGATTCCTGAAAATGTTCCCGCTCCGCCAATTACTGCGAGTCCGTTCACTCTTCCTACTTGTTCTCCTTTTGTGACTATGATTTCGTATTCTCGTTTGCGCTCGATGAATCTGTCGGCGATTTGTTGTTCGAGAGGTCTTGCGAGTTTTTTGGCGCGGACTACGTGGTCTTTGGTTACTAGTTTGGCGTTTTCTTCATGGGCCAAGTCACCGGCCGCCCTTATTATTCCGCCGAGTTCTCTTAATCGCAGTGTTAGGTGGTCCTTTCTGTTGGCGAGTCTTCTCGCGTCATCAATTATGGCGTTTATCGCGTCTTTGTTGAAGTGCGGGATTTTTTTGTCGCGAACTACTTCCTGTGCCACGAATCTCGCGATTTTGTTGCGGTTTTCTTTTGTGTCCTGCATGGTGTCTTTCATGAAGATTTCGTATCCGTATCCTCTGATTCTTGAGCGCAATGCGGGGTGCATGTGTTGTATTGTTTCAACGTTTCCAGCTGCTGCCAAGATGAAATTGCACGGCACTGGTTCTGTTCTTACCATTGCTCCTGCTGACCTTTCGCTTTGTCCTGTGATTGCGTATCTTCCTTCCTGTAATGCGGTCAATAGTTCTTGCTGAGTCGCGGGCTGCAGTGTCGCGATTTCGTCGATGAATAGCACTCCCATGTTTGCTTTGTGGATTAATCCTGCAACGACCCTTTCATGCGCTGGTGTTCCTAGTCCGCCTGATTGCAGAGGGTCGTGTAGAACGTCTCCAAGTAATGCGCCCGCGTGTGCTCCTGTGGCGTCCCAGAATGGCGCTTGTGTTTTTCTGAAATTGTCAACTATGATTTTTGGCAGGTCTGTTCGTTGTCCCATCGCTTTTCTGCCGCCCATTCCGAGGAAGAACACGTACGCTCCAAGGAATAGCATGCCTCCGATGAAGAACGCCGCGAACATTACGTCGCTTTGGTATTTGTATCTTACCCACCAAGGCATTACTAGTGACGCAATCAGCAAAGCGATTAGTATGATGTTTTGAAGCTTGAAGAATCCCATGTTTTGAACGCGGGCCTTGTTTACCAAGTCTCTTCCTTTTCCGGCGTGAACGACTCTGATTAGCGGTTGGTTTTCGTCGTTTGGGTTTTGGAACGCGAGGACGTCCACGAGTTTTTCTTTTGGAAGAAGCTCAGCAAGGGCCATTCCGAGCATTGATTTTCCCGTGCCCGGCTCGCCTATCAATAGAACGTGTCTTCTTTGTTTTGCCGCTTTTTTGATTATTTCTGTGGCTTCTTCCTGGCCTATGACTTGATCTATCAAAGAGTCTGGTATTTTGATGTCTTTGGTTGTTTTGTAATCTGCCATGCCCCGTTTATTTGTCGCTGTGAGCGTTTATAAACGTTATGGATTTTGTGGTTATGGCTTTTTTCTGAAGATGAAGTAAGCGGTTATTCCTAGCGCTATAAATCCAATCAGCGGCCAGAGTATCGCGTTAAGAAGTGTTTCGCCGTCTATTATTCCAAAAGCCGCGAGCGCCGCCAGTGCGGATATGATGAAAATGAAAAGTGTTAATCCGGTCACGAGTGTGTTGTTTGTTGTTTTGGCTCCTGCGATTCCGGCTATCAATAATATCAATAGCATAAAGACCGCGGTTATTGCGAACGCCGTAACGAGGGCGTTTATCCACGTGAGTATGTTTGCGACAACTACTGCCATGAACGCGACGCAGAACGCTATCATCGCGTTGATGTTTCGTTTTGGCTTTCCGTTTTCAACGAATAGTTTTATTCTGTCAAGTGTGCCGAACATTATTGTGAAAACGAGAATGAATGGCAATATTACATCGAGCAGTCCAAAATCTGCGAGCCATCGGAGTCCCTCTTGTATTGCCATTGTGTTAACTAAGTGTGTTTTGTTTTAAAAGGTTACTTCTCAAACGGCCTGCAGACGTCGAAGAAGTCGCATTTGCCTGTGCTCCACTTGCATAAGGGGCTTGTTTGTTTTGGATAGTTGTGTATATCGTCAGTTGTTGTGTGTTTGTGTATGTATTCTATTTCTTTTTTGGCCATCTCAACGAGTTCTTCGTCAACCTCTAGTTCGCATTCTTGTCCTTTCAGAAAGTATACTCCGACGTATTTTGGGAGGACTCCATGTTTTTCTTTGTAAAGCAGAGAATAAATTCCCAGTTGCAGTAAGTGTTCGTTTATGTCTTCGCTTTTTGATGTTTTGTAGTCCATCAGGCGTACGTGTCCGTTGTGGTTTTCTATGGCGTCTATGTATCCTTGTACGCTGTAATTGTCTGAAACGAAGCGAAGTTCTCTTATTGGTGTTAGTTCTTTGAATCTTTCTTGGAATGTTCCTGTTTTTTTGGATATTTTTTTGGAGAACTGGTCTGTCCAGTTGAAAAGCATCATCATGGTGTCTTCGAAGTAGTGCATTTCTTGTTCTTTTGTTAGTTTTACTTTGTCAAGTTCTTTTTTGTATTCTTCCCATTCTTTTAGGAGCAGTCTTTGGACTATCATTTTCAAATGTGTTTCGTAGTTGTCAAGGGAAACTAGGCTCGTGTCTATGTCGAAGAAGTTTTCAAGGACTGAGTGCGCTATGTTTCCTCTGACTTGGTGTATGTTTGGCTCTTGAGGTAGCTTCAGAACGTAGGAATAGTAGTATTTGCGCGGGCATTGTTTGAATGTTTTGATACTAGAAGGACTTTGAACTCTTTTTGCCATTTGTTATGAACGTTTCAC
>CAZNDX010000001.1:19288-33199 GCA_964572035.1 uncultured Methanosarcinales archaeon | reverse complement strand
GTCTACTTGCTCTGTGGCCTCGTTTTTATGACAGGTCTTTCAATTCTGTTGTTCACCCGTCCGCAAGTTTCTCCTTCAGAGCTTGTCATAACAGGCGAAGTCATTTCAGTTGTTCAAAAGGATAATGTCGCGTTCGTTACTTTCGTGCCAAAAGATTTTTTAGTAGTATCATTCGAAAAAGTTCCGTCAGAAGGTAATATTTCTTTAGTGGGTCGTTTGCAAGAATACAAGGGTCGTGTTGAGTTTGTTGTTTCTGATTATATTCCTAAGAATTCTGAGACTTGAGGGAATGCGTACGTCAGTATAAAGAACACTGCGAGCGCGAGTAATATTATCAGGATTGTTCGTGTTATGAATTGTTTGATTAGTCTTCTTCGGCGGAGGACTTCGTCCCAGCTGCTTTTTACTCTGAATAATCTGATTGGATGTTTTAGTCCTTTGAATTGTTTTTGTCCTAAGTTTATGACTTCAACTTCGTTTTGGTTCATCGCGGAGTATGTTTGTTCTGATAACACTATGTCTCCGGGTCGCGCTATTGTTTCTATTCGCGCGGCGGTGTTTACCGCGTCGCCGTATATGTCTCCGTGTTTGATTAGTATTTCGCCGGTGTGTATGGCGACTCTTATGCGCAATGGTTTTTGTGAATGTTTGCTGTAGCTTTCGAACGCGTTTTGGAGTTCTTTTCCGCAGATTACTGCGTTTGTTGGTGATTTGAAAGTGACTAGAAATGCGTCTCCGATTTTTTTGATGACTTTTCCGCCGTGCACTTTGAAGATTGGCAGAGCGATGTTGTCAAACAAGTCGTGAAGCGCTGAGAACTCCTCGCGAGTCAATCGAGCTGTTGTGCTTGTGTACCCAACGATGTCGATGAACATTACTGTTAGAACTTCTGATGGGATGATTGGGGTTCTCATACGCGCTTGTTCATATTGGTCTGTTTATAAAGTTTTCAGGTCAAATAGGATTTTTTCTGTTTTTTGTGTGAATGAGTTCTAAAATAAGAGTTCGCCAATATGTATTATGTTACTCGCAGTGTTATTTGGCGCTTTTATAGGAATTATCGCCGGGCTTATTCCTGGTCTTCATACTAATTTGCTCGCTGTTCTAATTGGAGGTTTGGGTTTTCCTGTATTGGAAAGTGTTGTTTTTCTTTCTTCAATGGCTGTTTCAAGGTCCGTTGTTGACGCGATTCCTGCGAGTTTTTTGGGTTTTTCTGATGATGTTTTGGCTTTGTCGCCGAGCGCGAGGTTGCTAAAGAAAGGTGAAGGTGTTTTGTCCGCGCGGCTTCTTATTGTTGGCGCGTTGATTGGCGGTTCGCTTTGCGTTCTTCTTATTCCTGTTTTGATTTTCGTTCTTCCTTTTTTGTTTTCTTTAATTAAAGATTTTTTGTTTTGGATTCTTTTGGCTCTTGTTGTTTTTTTGTTGTTTAGAAAAAACTGGTTTTTGTCTGTTGTTTTCTTTTTACTTTCAGGTTTGCTTGGTTTTCTTGCGCTGAGTTCTTTGAGAGAGCCGTTGTTTCCGTTGTTGTCCGGTTTGTTTGGCGCGAGCCTGCTTATATCATCTTTATTCTCATCTTCATTGGTTCCTTTTCAAAAACTCGACGTTAAAGTCACTAATTCTTGGTTTTCTTGTTTTGGTGTTCTCGCTGCTTGTTTCATAACTTTGTTTCCTGGTTTAAGTCCAAGTCAAGCCGCTTCGTTAATCACGGTTAAATCTGAGAAAAAGTTTTTGTTAATCCTTGGCGCGCTTGGCACCGCGGATGTTGTTGTTTCGCTTGTGACTTTTTTCGCGTTGGGAAAAACTAGAAATGGGGCCGTTGTCATAATTGACCGGTTGGTTGACGCTGTTTCTTTCGATTTGTTTCTCTCCCTTGTTGCATCTTCTTTGTTGGGGCTTGGTCTTTCTTGCATCGCCGCTTGGTTTTTGTCAAAGCAGTTTGTCTTTGTTGCCAATTGGTGTGACGCGAAGGCTCTTGCCGCTGTTGTTTTGTCCGGTTTGTTCGTTGTTTCTGTTGTTCTGTCGGGCTGGAAAGGTGTTTTAGTTCTAATTTGCGGCGCCTCTTTGGGAATTTTAGCCCAAAAATTAGGCGTTACAAAGAGCCACTTGATGGGCTGTCTGCTGATTCCAACCTTAATCAATCTCTTTCCATTCTAAAGAGCAACCTTTATAAACCCCCTATTTACCCAAGTGAGGTATGGACGGAGTTATTTCACATTTTCGGGGAAGCTACAGGCGACGCAAGGGCAATCAGCTTATCATAATCGCTTCAGGCGTTGACTCTGAGGAAAAGGCAAACGCTCTTGTTGGAAAGTCCGTTGTTTGGACTGCTCCTGGCAAGAACAAAACCCAAATCAAGGGCAAGGTTTCAGCTGTTCACGGCAGAAACGGCGCGGTTCGCGTTATCTTTGAGCGCGGTTTGCCTGGCCAGAGTTTGGGAACTCAAGTCAAGCTTCAGTAATTTTTTAGTTTTCTTTGAACTATTTTTTCTCTCATCGCGTTTATTTTTAGAAGTTGTAATCTTTCAAGTTCCGCTTCAACCGCGGCAAATAATAGTTCGCGATTTCTGTCTTTGAGAGCGTGATACAATGGTTTGGTTGTTGAGTCGTCTTCTAATTCTTGTGGAAGTTGTTCGTAATATTCTCCCAGTATTGCCTCTGCTAGTCCGAAGTTTTTGTGCGTCCAAAGCGCGTCGTGCGCGCTTTCGAGCGTGAGTATTAATTTACGCAGTGTCTCGTAGTGTTGCGAGACGTTTTTCACGTTCTTCTTTGTAGTGTTCTGCTTCATAGTGGCTTAATGCTCCCATTATTCCGTGCATTATTAGGTTTTTATCGTAGTTCGCGAATCCTTGTTTTATCATTTGCTTGTGCTTGTCATCCACAAAGTCGCATATCGTGAGTATGTTTTCTTGGTTTTCAAAGCAGTCTTGCGCGAGTTCGAGCGCGTGAGTTAGCTTTTCTATTTCGTTCATTAGAACTTTAGCCAGCTTGGCAGCAATGGCTCAAGTAATGGGTACGCGTATGGTGACGCGGCTATCAGCGCGCCAACTAGTATGCTGTGGAACCAGCTTTCGCCAAGTCCTGGTCCTCCGCCGACTTTTACCGCGCGGCTTACTCCGTGAACTTTTACCGCCGCGATTAATCCGACCGCGATGCGAAGAATGTGAACGTTTCCAATTATTGGTATTGCCGCGAGGGCTGTGATGTTGTCAAGCACGAATTGCGTGTTCATCGCGACGAAAACAAAGAGTACTGATAGTATGAATGCGTGCATCATGTGTCCCATTCTGTGTGTTGGGACGGTTACGTCTCTGTGGATGATGATTGCTTCATATGCGCCGATGATTACTCCGAGCGCGATAGCCGGTCCGATGATTAATGATTCTGCCAATGTATTCACCTCTTTAGTTCCATTTATCTGTTTTGGTTATTTAAATCTTGTGTGCGGTTCCCACTGCTTGTTTTACGTTTTGGTAGCCGTCTTTTCTCAATAATTCAACAAGTCCGTAATTTATGTCGCTTATGACGCTTGGTCCTTTGTATATCATTCCTGTTATTAGCTGAAGGAGGTTCGCCCCAAGTTTTATTTTTTCATATGCGTCTTGCGCGCTGAATATTCCTCCTGCTCCGATTAGTGTCATTTTTCCTTTTGTTTCAAGGTATATTTGAGAAAGGAGTTTGTCTGCCTTTTCGCAAACTGCTTTTCCGCTGAGTCCCCCGTTCTCAAATTCGTGTTTTTTGGTTAAGTTTGAGCATATGAATCCTGAAATTCTGTGTTTTTTTGAAATTTCAATTAATTGTTTGACGTTTTCTCCTGTCAAGTCTGGAGACATTTTGATGTAGATTGGTTTTTTGATTTTTAGTTTGTCAACTTCTTTCATTAGCTGTTCGAAGCTTTCCGCGTCATTGAACGGCTGTCCTCCGTATGCGTTTGGACAGCTGACATTTATGGTGAAGTAATCTCCAATGCTCTCGAATTTTTTCAAAGTTTCAATGTAATCCTTGATTCCTTCTTCTCTGTCCGCTGTTTCTTTGCAGTTTGTTTTCGCGGCGCTGATTCCTACAGGTATTCCGAATTTTTTCCCAGAAAGACGTTTTGATATCTCCTCAGCCCCCTTGTTGTTGAGTCCGAGATTTACTCTTATGCTTTCTTTTTCCGGAAGTCTCCAGAGCCTTGTTCCTGGGTTTCCGGCGCATTTTTTCGCCGTAACGCTTCCGACTTCCGTGAATCCGAATCCTGTGTTTTCTATTGTGCTGATTATTTCAGCGTTTTTGTCAAATCCTGCCGCGAGCCCTATAGGATTTCTGAATTTGATTCCGTTGATTTCCTGCTCCAGCATTTCGTTCTGGTAGTTGAATAGCGCGCTTGTTAGTCCTCTTGTAACAAAATTGCTTTGAAGTATTTTTCCGGCAAGTATTGCTCTCTTGTGAGTTTTTTCCGGGTCCTGCAGGAACATTATTGGTTTGGCTATTTTTTGATATGAGAAATTCATTATTTTGTTGCGAAATTTAATCATGATACTCGCAAAAACCGTCATCGTCTTAATAACTTTATGAAATCCAAACGTTTATAAATCGTCCGCGTGGTTCTTTGGCTTCCGTAGTGAGAGTGAGTGAAGAATGACAGAAAGAATTTCAGAGAGAGTGCTCTATCAGCGTTTGTTTCAACAGAAGCATCAGACTGACTGTTTTGACGCGGCTAAAAGCCTTATTTTAAGGGCGGCCGACAATCCTGCTTTTCCTGCTCGTGACTGGCAGTCTTATCAAGAGTTTGGCGCATTTAAGGTCGTTCGTCACGTGGCTGATTTTTTTTCAATGAACGAGCTTAAAACTCCTTCAACTGTCCTGGCCTGCGCAATGATTTCAGACTTGGTAAATAGGGGAATTTATACTTACGACGAGGTTGCAAGTGAGTTCAAGCTGGATTTTAGAAGATCTGCGGGGAAAAGTTTGAGACACGAAGCAATATCTGGCCTGGAGGAAATGGTTGGGGATTTTACCAGGATGTGTCTTAAGGGCGCGGCGATGCCTCCTCCGTTTATTGATTATTATGACGATCTTTCAACATATCAGTTTAGAGTTTCAACCCAACTTGAAAGACTGGAAAATTCAGGCGTTGAATCATGCGCGATAGCTCTTGGAAACGCAGTGGTTCTCGCCGAGAATATAGTCGGGAAATGTGAAGTCAACGGAGCTTTGTCGGCAAAAACAAAACTCGTTCAGGATTATTTATCATTCGCCAAAAAATACGACTTAACATATTTCGTTCGGGAGCTTGAGAAATCATGTGGCATTCTCGACAACACGTTGGCTGTTGAATTAAAAAGTCCTTCGTTTTCCGATTTGGAAGGAATCGATTTGGATAATTTGTGATTTCAACAAAAGTTGAATTATTTTCAACTTTTTCTTAGAAGAGTTTTTCTTTCATCATGTAATTCAAATTTTTCATGGTTTTTGTCAATTATAGAAAGTTGGAAATTTACGAAGTCGCGCATCAGTTCGTTCTTGAGACTTATGAATTTGTTAAACATTTTCCTCAGTATGAAGACAATAATTTAACTTCGCAGCTGCGCCGAGCCGCGACTTGCCTTCCTCTAAACATCGCAGAGGGAAGCGGGGCGCAATCTTACAAAATTTTTCTAAACTATCTTATCTTCTGTTATAGGAGCTGCCTTGAATGCGAAGCTGCGCTGAGACTTGCCTTTGATTTGAAATACGTTGCAAAAGAACAGCACGACGCGCATCACCAAAAACTTGACAGGTTCATTCGAATGTTGTACGGTTACATGAAATGGCTTGAGTCAAAAATAGGCGATAGAAAAGAGGACAAGGGAATGTGGTACCGCCATGAACAGTGGAAGATGAAGCAGGATGTTGAGAAAAGAGATTCTTTAAGTCAAAGAGAGAATGTTGGAAATCTTTGTTGAGACTTTCAGCTAGTCTCTTTCTTAAAACAAAAAAATTCTAAAGAAAAAAAGAGAGCCGTTCATAGTCAAATCAAGTGGTCTTTAAGAAAATTACGAGCGTTGGAGAGCGCATGCTGAACACGTCGTTACCTTCGTGCTTACACACCGCTTCCATCAAACGGGTCTTCTACCCATGCTCTAGGAACGCTCTTTTCGAGGATAGCTTCACTCTTAGATGCTTTCAGAGCTTATCTAATAGCGCGTAGCTGCCCGGCGTGATGCCCTATCGGACAGCCGGTAAACCAGTGGCGCCGAACCCACGTTCCTCTCGTACTAGAGGGTCCTTCCTCTCAGCGTTCCAACATCTCCTGTAGATATCAAACCAACTGCCTCACAGCGTTGTGAACCCAGCTAACGATCCCTTTTAACAAGTGAACCCCTTCACCCTTGGCCGCTTCTGCACGGCCAGGATAGGAAGAGCCGACGTCGATGTAGCAAACCGCGCCGTCGATATGAACTCTCAGGCGCGACGACTCTGTTACCCCCGGAGTAACTTTTCGGTCATACCCGACCCCCACTAAGGAGGTACGGGGGTTCGCTAGGCCTGGCTTTCGCCTCTGGATCCGGGCTTATCAGGGATCCAGTCAGGCCGGCTTATGCCCTTGCACTCTACGTCCGATTTCTGACCGGACTGAGCCGACCTTAGGGCGCCAATGATATCTTTTCATCGGCGTGCCACCCCAGCCGAACTGTCCGCCAGTAGGTGTCCCTCTTACAAGGTAAGTATCACATATCACAGAGTGTGGTGTTACATTGTCGCCTCAGTTCTGATCTGACGATCCTAACCTCAAACGGCTCCCACATACGCTATACGATGCAACACGTGATACAGCTACAAGCTACAGTAAAGTTTCACGGGGTCTTCGCTTCCCACAGGAGATCTCAGGTCTTCCCACCTGAATGAAGTGTTCAGAAGTTTGCAGTTGGGGACAGTGGGGAGCTCGTTACGCCCTTCATGCACGTCACCAATCAAATGACAAGGCATTACGCTACCTTAAGAGAGTTAGAGTTACTCCCGCCGTTAAATGGCCCTTAAACCCGTTGAACCGAGTATTCGGATACCATCACTGGGCAGACGTCACCGGGTGTACAAGGCTTTACAGCTTAGCACCCAGTTGTGTTTTTGGTAAACAGTCGGCCCCCCCGAGTCAGTGCCCCCTGCGACCGCCACTCATACGAGCACGGACGCAGGGACTCCTTAAACCGAAGTCACGGAGCTAATATGCCGAGTTCCCTCAACTACATTAATCTTTCACACTTTAGGCTTCTCACCTAGGGGCACCAGTGCTGGTTCTGGGTACAGATATCTGAGATTTTTTTGTGTTCCATTTTCATGGGCTCTAGGCATTGGCGGAATTCTCCAAAGGAAAACCGTTCTTACCGTTCCTCCAGTTCTCATCATGACGATACTCCCTGGACGTGCGATAATTAGCACGAACGACAGTCCGTGTCCGCTTAGCCGAAAGCGTCTGAAACACAACTTGTGTTGCCACGCATACTCAAATAGTTCCGGAATATTAACCGGATGCCCTTTCCCGAATACACATGTCTTACATGCTCGGTTAGGACTGACTGACCCTTGGCTGATCGACATTGCCAAGGAACCCTTGCCCTTTCAGTGGACATGATTCTCACATGTCTATGATCCTACTACCGCCAGGATCTTCATTATTGCCCGGTCCCTCTCTCCTCTCGGAAAAAGTTCTGCCCAAGCAATACGCTTACCTACCACGACCTTTTGGGTCGCCCACAGTATCGGTGAATGATTTAGCCCCGTCCATCTTAGAAACTCGCGCCCTTGACGGGTAAGCTGTTACGCACTTTTTAAAGGGTGGCTGCTTCTAAGCCTACCTCCCCGCTGTCTCTGGGAGCAAATCTTCTTTGCCCGTTCACACTTAACCATTACTTTGGGACCTTAACTGTGGTCTGGGTTGTTCCCCTCTCGGATATACACCTTACGCATATACCCCGTCTCCTGAAGTCTACAACGCGAGGTTCTTCGGAGTTGGACAAGAAACCGACACCTTTCGATGCCTAAATCTCCAATCCGTCGCTCTACGGACCTCGCAGTCTCGTTCAAGGCTAGACTGACGCCTACTTTGGTAAGGACCAGCTATCACCGGTCTCGATTGGCTTTTCACCCCTAAACCAAGGTCAGAAGAACACTTGCACATAGCACCTCTTCTGGCCTCCACGGAGTTTTACCTCCACTTCACCATGCCCTGGCTTAGATCGACCGGTTTCGGGTCGCATCCGAGTGACTCCCGGCGCTTTCACACCGCGCTCCTCATTGCTTGCGAGCGTGTTGCTTTCGCTGCGGCTTCCTTGTGTCAAGTTAGCCTCGCCACTCAAATGCACTCCCTGGCTCGTTATTCCAAACGAAAGACACAACCCCGAAGGGCCGTGCCGTCCTATATCTACAAGGTTTCAGGCTCTTTTAACTCCCTGTTAAGGGTTCTTTTCAACTTTCCCTCACGGTACTAGTACGCTATCGGTCTTGAGACGTATTTACGGTTGGAAGTTAGTGCCTCCCATTTTCCTGCTCCGTATCCGGGGAGCAGTACTCTGGATACCTTCACAGCTTGCCGAGTTATCGCTACGGGGCTTTCACCCTTTGTCGCAGTACGTTCCAGTACACTTCGCGTTCTCCGGCGAGGCCTAAAAGAAGGTCCAAACCCCACATCTCTTGCAACTTTCATTGCAAGATTCGGTTTGCCGTCTGCGGAGTTCAGTCGCTCTTACTACCCGCATCTCAATTGATGTCTTTTCCTCCAGGTACTAAGACGTTTCAATTCCCTGGGTTCCCTACTCTTTCGAGTTCTAGGCGGATGTCCGATTCAGATATCTCGGGTTCAATTCGTGCATACGGATCGCCCAAGCATTTCGCAGTTAGCCGCGTCCTTCATCGGCGCCTCAAGCCAAGTCTTCCACCTTGTAGAGTAATTTTTTCTTTTTGATCACTGAATAAGTTTTGCCTATTCAACTCAGCCCTGAAGGGCTGAGCTCAGGAACTGTCTTGCGACAATTCCTGAAATGTAAAAGACCATTGATCTTTGACTATGAACGGCCTCATAAACGTAAAATTTGTGATACGTCTTAGCCTACCACCGTCATCCGGCGATGTCGATGGACTTCATCTGATTTGATGAAAATGATTTTTGATTTTGGAAATGTTGTGAAAATTTTTGATGGACGCTGCGAGATTCGAACTCGCGGCCCCCCGCTGTTTTGGAGAGCCAGAAGCTCAGCTTGCAAAGCGGGTGCTCTACCGGACTGAGCTAAGCGCCCGATGTAAAAAAGAAAGGAAATGTTGGTGTAACCAATTTTGATACTTTGATGTTTTCTTCCTGATAAAAGGAAAAAAAGGAGGTGATCCATCCGCAGGTTCCCCTACGGATACCTTGTGACGACTTAACCCACCTCACTGATCTTAGGTTCGCCTGGCCTAAAAAGGCCGTTCTCACCTAAAACCTGCTCGGTTGGTTTGACGGGCGGTGTGTGCAAGGAGCAGGGACATATTCACCGGAGTATGCTAAACTCTGATTACTAGGGATTCCGATGTCATGAGGGCGAGTTGCAGCCCTCAATTCATACTAAGGACGTGGTTCGAGGATTGGCTTCACCTTTCGGTGTTGCGTCCCATTGTCACGACCATTGTTGCGCGCGTGTAGCCCAGGAGATTCGGGCCGTACAGACCTGCCGTAGCCTGCACCTTCCTCCCCCTTACGGAGGCAGTCTCCACAGTGTGCTCGCTCATTCTTGCGAATGCGTTAGCAACGGTGAACGCAGGTCTCGCTCGTTGCCTGACTTAACAGGACACCTCACGGCACGAGCTGACGGCGGCCATGCAACACCTCTCGGCTCGTCAGCTAAGCCCTTCAGACTGAGCTTCATTCTGCCGTCGCCCCTGGTGAGATTTCCGGCGTTGAATTCAATTAAACCGCACGCCGCACCCCTTGTGGTGCTCCCCCGCCAATTCCTTTAAGTTTCAGCCTTGCGACCGTACTTCCCAGGTGGCATGCTTAACACCTTCGTTTCGACACTACACAATCCCGAAGATTGTGTAACATCTGGCATGCAGCGTTTACGGCTAGGACTACTCGGGTATCTAATCCGGATCGCTCCCCTAGCTTTCATCCCTCATCGTCGGATCCATTCTAGAAAGCTGCCTTCGCCATTGGTGGTCCTTCTGAGATTATAACATTTTACCGCTCCCTCAGAAATACCGCTTTCCTTTCCTGGTCCCTAGTCTGGTAGTCTACCCTGCACGCCGCACCGTTAAGCGATGCGATTTCACAGGGCATTTGCCGGACCGACTACGGATGCTTTAGACCCAATAAACGTGGTTCCCACTTGTGGCGCTGGGGTTACCGCGGCGGCTGGCACCAGTCTTGCCCACCACTTATTCTACCAGGTATTTACCCTGATAAAAAGCGTACGGTTAAACCGTACGCACTCAGAATCCCCTCGTCACACTTCCGTGCATTGCGAAGTTTTCGTAACTGCTGCACCCCTTAGGGCTAGGACCCGTATCTCAGTGTCCTTCTGGGGGCACCCACTCTCATGGCCCCTATCCGTCATAGGCTTGGTGAGCCATTACCTCACCAACTACCTGATGGACCGCCGACCGATCGTAAGGCGACGAATCTTTCTGGAACAAGAGGATTCCACACCTTGTTCCCTATCAGGATTTATTCTCAGTTTCCCAAGGTTATTCCTGTCCTTACGGGACGTTATCGACGTGTTACTCAGCCTGCTGCGTTGTCTTGCGACAATCACTTGCATGTCTTAGCCGGATTCTGATAGCAGCAACCTCCTGCAGGATAAACAGGTACCCTTGCAGTTGGTTAAAATTTGGACGTTGAAAGAACCCAACACGAATGTTGGGAGCCTTTCGCGTTTTCCCATTACGTCAATTGCTTGACGGTTCAGATATTGCTGAACTCAACCACTTATGGTCGCAGGATGTAATTTATTGTATATAGAATTGGTCGTATTGCACCAACATTTCCTTCATGCTCAAGCACACGTTGAGCACTCACTGTTGTGAGCGTGATTGTTGCTCTCCTCAGTTTCCCAAGGAAATGTTAGAATTGCCGGATTTGAATTCCGACGGAGGCGATGACGCTTTTGAAAAAAGAAGGGGTATTTAAAGGTTTCTTTTTTATCGTCGGAAAATGCGGAAAAAGGTATACTGAGAGAAATTATTCTGCGTTTTTTACTTTTTCTTCAAGTTCTGATCTGCGGTTTTCAAGATGTTCCAATTGTTCTTTTCGTCTTTGGGCGTTTTTATTAATGAAATAAAATGCTGTTCCGCCGATTATCGCTGCGCTGAGTCCTGCAATTGACGCTTCATACTTTTCAAAAATAAACGAACCGGCTGAGAAAATTGTCGAGGTTGCGGAAAATATTCCCGCGCATATTTTTGAGGTGTTTCTCGCTTCGTATTGTTTTTTTACTATCGATGCGCGCTCCATTACGAGGGAGATTCTTGTCTTAAGTTCGTATGAATTTTCCATAATAATGAAAGTAAAAAGTTTACAATTTAGGATGCGCGGATGCGTCGCTTACGGCGCTCTTTCTTCATGCGCTTGCGCTGCCACTTCCAGCGCATTTGTCGTTTTTTCTTCCAGCGTCGAGAACTTCGCTTCATTGAGCGTTTGGCGAGTGCGCCTGCTTATAAAGGTTTCGTTGAGTTATAGAACGATTAGTTCCAGCGTTCTTCCCAGAGGATAAACGCCGATTACTTCGGCGTGCATTTTTTGGTGGCGTATGAATTTCTCGATTTTGCGGAGCTGGTGCATCAGATTGTCTTTTGCTCTTTTGCAGCTTCCGCTTTTTATTTCGACAAATCTTTTGCGAATTCCTTGGTCGCCGTTGTAAATTATTGTTATGTCTGGTTTTGCGAAAATTGTTCTTCGTCTTTTTTGCAGAGGGGTTTCGGTTTGGACTTCTATTATGTCTTTTTGTTCTATGCCGACAATTTCAGGGTGGGAGAGAATGTGTTCTTTTAGTTCTTCGTGACGATGCAGGCTCCCTCTTTCGTACATCATCTGATATACACTTATGTATACTGAATATTTAAACATTGCCATGACAAATTATATAAATTAAGAACTAAATGCTATCGATATGCTACTCGCTCAATCAGTTTCAGTTGATGTTTTCGGAATTGTTGTTCTTGCGTTTATTGTTCTTCTCGCTATTGCTCTTGGAATTTTCTGTTTTGTTTTTTGGATTTTGATGATTATTGACGCGGCGCAGAGAAAGGGTTTGTCCGACGGAGAACGCATCGCCTGGATTCTGGTTTTGGTTTTTATCGGCATTATTGGCGCGATAATTTACTATTTTGCGGTCAAAAAACGCTAAAGCAAAACTATATAAACAAATTCTTTATTTTTTTGTACTAATTTGGTGATTAAAATTTTAAAAAAGAGGTGAGAAATAATGAAAAAGCAATTCTATATTTTTGTTTTTATTGTTGCCCTTATGGCCACAAGTGCGTTAGCTGCGGCTTGTCCGATAACATCTAACCATAACATTGCGATTTATGGGCAGACTGGAACGGGAGGAGTCGGTACTCCGAGCAGGTCTTGGATGACTCATTTTTTTGACTGGTGGAAAACTTACGACCCGTCAATAAATTATATTTTCCTGACTGCTACAAATATCAAGTCTGACTGCACTTTGACGAATTATCCTAACTTGCAGTTGTATGTTCAGCCGGGTGGAGACGCTTACTATCAACAAAAAGCTCTCGGCTCAACCGGTAAGACTAAGATTTTGAACTTCATTGACAGCGGAAAAGCTTACTTGGGCACTTGCGCTGGATGGTACTATGCTGCGAACGATTATTTCTGGCAGGGTTCATTTTACAACCACGCGAACTTGTTGGACAGATTCCCAACTCTTGAGGGTTCTATAACGAGCATCGCGGATTACGATGTTCCTCCAGGATTTGCGATGACAACTTTGAGCAACGGGCACAACATGATTTATTATGGTGGTCCAACCAGAGGATGGCAGAACACTCCTGCGACTCACCCTGGAACTGCTTTGGCCTCATTCGCGTCAATCCCTGGAAACCTTCCTGCGGCGATAAAGAATGGCAAGATGCTTTTGACATCTGTTCACGCGGAAGCGTATGAGAACGATGGAATCAGCGGCTTGACCACTGCTCAAAGAATTGAGAACTATAAGTGGCTAGCGAACGCGATTAATGACGCGGCTGGAACAAACTTCACAGTTCCACCATACAGCGCGTGCCACGACGGTCTTGACAACGATGGCGACAACGTTACTGACTACCCATTCGACCCTGGATGTTCAAGCATAGAGGACAACGATGAAACAAACCCTGCGTGCAGCGACGGTCTTGACAATGATGCGGACAATTTGACCGACTATCCTCAAGACCCAGGTTGCACTTCAGCTTCAGACAACGATGAAGTTGACCAGTCAGGTCCTGCTGATGTCTTTGTTGATGACTTCGAGTCAGGAAGCTTGAGCGGATGGACTTTGACAACTGCAAGTGGTGCGAACCCATGGACAGCGTCAACTGTTAACCCTGCTCAGGGAACTTACCACGCGCAGGCTCAGCCTTCATCAACTTCAGAGCCAGCGAGCGTTTTGGAGAGGTCAATCAGCACGAGCGGATACCAGAACATAAACTTCAGCTACCAAAGAAAACTTGTTGGCATCGATGCTGCCGATGAGTTCAAGGCGAAGTGGTTCGACGGAAGCTCTTGGAATGTTGTCGAAGAAACTGGAAGCAGTTCAGCGAACGATGCGGGATACGTCTCTAAGGTATTTGTCCTGCCAAGTTCGGCGAATGACAACTCAAACTTCAAGATTAGGTTTGAGTGCACTGCTGGCGCGGTTTCAGAATACTGCCGTGTCGACAACGTGAAGGTGACTTCAGGTTAATTTTATTTTTTTATTTTTTTATT
>CAZNDX010000001.1:0-19188 GCA_964572035.1 uncultured Methanosarcinales archaeon | reverse complement strand
TTTTATTTTTTTATTTTTTTATTCTTATATCCGATATCTTTTTAAACGCCTGTCTTTCTTTCGTGCTTTATGCTTCGGTAGTATAGTCCGGTCAAGTATGCTGCCCTTTCGAGGCGGAGACCCGGGTTCGAATCCCGGCCGGAGCATGACTTAATTTGGTGAGTGGCAATGAGTGAGAAATATAAGTATGATATTCCGCAAAATGATATTGTTTATCATATTTTGCATACTTCCCATCTAATAAAATCTCTTAACTTTTACAAACTTCTTGGGATAAATTTTGTTCGGGATGAAAAGAGTGTTTTTGTAAAGTATGTCGCGAGACAAAATCAAAGTTGTGTTTTTGAGATGTATCCTGCAGGGGATTCAGTTAAGAGCGGTCCTGAGCCGCTTAAGTTGGTTGTTAATAATCTTGAGGAAAAGATTTCTTCGCTTGGAAATTTGGCTCAGATTCAAAAAGATGGAAGTTATTTTGTAAGTGATCCTGACTTGAGGCTTCTTCAAATTTATGACGCTGCTCAAATCAGGACTGCGTAAAGCTTTTAAATGAACTTAGTCTACTCTACATAAGGTAAAAATGGGGGTAATATTAAATAATCCAGTTATGACTTCAATTAAAAGGGTGTGCTTCACCAAATGAGGTGGCTTTCTTTTCTTTTTGTGTTAGTTCTTGCCTTTTCTGTAGGTGCGGAACTGGAAAAGAGTCAGGACGTCTCATTGGATTCTGATTTGAAGCAAGTTGTGGTTGAAGGAGTTACTGACTTTTCTCTTAAGGCTGTTGATGCGAAGGGCAACGCGGTAGTTTCAATAATTAAGAGAGATTTCGCCGCGCGTTCAGCCAATTCTCGTGTTCTTGATGTTGAATTTGAGCATCCCGTTATTCAGAGTATTTCTTTTGAGAACTTGAAAGATGATTCCTCGCTTGACATTGGAATTGATATTCCTGAGCTTTCCGCGGGTCCTGAGGATGAGGATTTGAAGCGTGTGTTCGCTATTGATCCGTCAAAAATGGATTTTGAAAAAGCAACGGTGAAATTGACTTCTATGGGCACTGATTTGTTTAAGTGCGCTTTGTGGAATTTTGAGGCTCAGCGATGCGACGGTTCCTGGGTTAAGATTCGTGATGACTTGGTTCCAGGAAGAGAGTATGAGATTGAGCTTTCTCCTGCAGATCCTGGTTTTGCCGAGGGTGTTAGAACTAATATGCGCGCCTATGCGACTGGTGGCGCGAATCCTACTGTTACTGCTGTTGTTACGGATGGTGAAGGCATTGGTATTGCGGGAGTTACTGTAGATTTCACGTCCTCTGCGGGTGTTATGTCTCCAAGTTCGGGAGTTACTGGCTCTGACGGAACTGTGAATTCAACTCAGTCCGGTGGCGCGCTTGGTGATTTGATTACTTTGTCTTCAACTAATTTGACGAATGTCACAATAACAACAGCTGCATCGGTGGCGTTGGCCGCAAATAGTCCGACAATTATTTGGCTCGATAATAGGTCTCAGCTTGTTAAGACTGCGGTTACAAGCCTTAATGGCGTTTTGGTTTCAACTGTAACAACTCCGACTTATACTGCTGTCGCTGGCGGAACGGTCAATAACCCTGCGTCGATTTCTATGGGTTATGTTACTGCTCATTCCGCTCCTAATATTTCTGAGAGTTTGATTTGGCACAATACTTACCAGCAGAGCGATTTTATTCAGGTGAACGTTGCGACAACAACTGCCAACCCTGATTTCTTTTTGGTTCTTCCTAGAAGACCTCAGTACAATATGTTCGCTTATGCGACTAGCGGCGCGAATCCGAATGTTACTGTTGTCGTGATGGATAAGAATAACACAGGAATTGCGAATGCTACGGTTAATTTCACAGTTTCATCCGGTTCTATTCCGGCCGGCGCGGTTACTGGTCCCGATGGCACAGTTACTGTTTCTCAAACTGGTGGCGTTGTTGGGGACCAGATTAATGTTACAGGAACGACGAATGATGGTTTTATTTTGCAGCCTTCTCAAATTATTACTGCGGCATCTCCTGCGGTTGCAACAACAAGTAGAGTTATTGCGTGGCGTCCTAATCAGACTGAGATGGTTTATGTCGCGACGGTTTCTCAGGTTTTAACATCTCTTAACGTTTTGACTTCGACTGCTGTTGTCACGGATACAAATCTTGACAGGACTCCTTTCAATAATGTCGCGTTGAGCTCCGGTTCTTTTGTAAATCAGGCCTCTCCATCTATTGGTTCCTTGATGATTTCTCCTGGAACTTACGGAACTGATGACGTCATTTTGGTTACTGTGGCGACAACGACTCCTGCGAACGATCAGGCGGTTATTCTTGACCGTCATCAATTGACGAAACTTGAGACTTTTGCCACTGGCGGGGCGAATCCCAACGTTACTGCTGTTGTTCTTGATGTTTTCAACCGTCCGGTTTCAGGAGTTAACGTTTCGTTTTCTTCTTCCGCGGGAACTATGACTCCAAGTTCAGCCGTTACTGGTCCTAATGGCACTGTTGTCAGCACTCAATCTGGCGGAGCGCTTGGAGATACGATTAACGTCACAACGATTTATGGAAACCAGACTGTGACCGCTTCTGCCGCTCCCGCGACCGTTGCGACTGATTTTTCTTTTGGATGGATTGACCCAACTGACCGCTCGCTTCACTTGGCGACTGTTAATTTGGTGAATAGAACTCTGACCACTACTGGTGTTGCCGCAATGACAACTAATGATGAGTCTCCTGATACTCCTGGAATTTTGAGTATTACGACCGTTTTGGCGCAGACTGGGACAGTTGAAGCGATGGCGAAGGTTGCGCAGGGAACTTCGGTTTCTGGCGATTTGATTACGATGACTAAGACAATTACAACTCCTGCTGTTGACTCTTTTATTACTCTTCCAAGCGACGCTTCTCAATATTTGTACTCTTTCGCTCAGGGTGGCGCTAATCCTCTGGTTACTGCTGTTGTGACTGACGCTTCTGGCAATGGCGTTTCAGGAGTTAATGTTTCGTTCGTTTCCTCTGCTGGAACCATGACTCCGTCTTCTGCGTTGACGAACTCTGATGGTGTTGCGACGTCCCAGCAGTCCGGCGGGGCTCTTGGCAATACGATTGTTGTTAGCGCTCAAAATTTGACTTCAACTACAATCACAACTGCTGCTTCTGTTGCTGTTGCCGCTGCTGATTATGTTTATTCTTGGTTTGAGGGTTCTGGAAATATTGCCCGTTCTGCGACTGTTACCAGAGCGAACAATGTTCTTGCTTCAGGCACAACTACGAGTTTTATCGCGATTGACAATTCACCGACAAATAATTTGACGATAACTCTTGGAGCGACAACTCAGCAGGTGACTACTGATCCGGCGTTTGTTACAGTTTCAAACAAAGGCAATGGTGATGTTATTGAGGTTAACGTCCTTACAACCAATGCAGCGACTGACGCGGTTCTTACAATTAACAGCTCTGTTATGAATTTGTCTTCAAGCGAGACAACTCTTGAGGCTTTCGCGACTGGCGGTTCAAATCCGACGGTTACTGCTGTTGTCAAAGATGCGTTTGGAATAGGTGTTTCTGGAGTTACTGTTAATTTCACTTCTTCAGTTGGAACTATGACTCCCGCTTCCGTTGTTACTGGTCCTGATGGTTCTGCTGTGTCAGTCCAGTCAGGCGGTTCTCTTGGAAACACGATTACAGTATCGTCAGTGAATGCGTCCTCGGCGGTCATAACGACAGCTAACTCTGTTGCCATTGCCGCTTCGAGTTTTGGGGTTTCTTGGTTTGACGAGGCGAATTCAGATCTTAAAGTTGCGACTGTTTCAGCGAATCGTGTTTTGAACAGCGGAACCATTACTCCAACGGTAACGTTGTTTGATGTCACTGTTTTGAATCAGGTTACTTTGTCAGTTGGTTTGACTCAGCCGCAAATTGCTCCAAATATTTCGATAATTCCGGTGTGGAGAAGAACTTATGGTAATGGCGACCAGATTTTTGTTGAGATTCCAACAACTGCTCCGTCTCCTGATGCGTTTATAACCTTGAGAAATAATTCCAACAATTCTTTGTTCGCTTATGCTTATAGCGGTGCAAATCCGGTTGTGACTGCTGTCGTTACTGACTCAAGGGGAGCGGGAGTTCCAAATATTCCTGTTACTTTTTCATCCTCTGCCGGAGTTATGACTCCGAGTTCAGGTATGACGGGTATCGATGGAACCGTGACTTCCGTTCAATCGGGAGGCGCTGCAGGTAACGTTATTGTTGTAAACACTTCTTCGCAGAACTGGACTATAGTCACCGCTGTTTCTCCTGCTGTTGCGGCGACGAGCAGGGCAATTACTTGGTGGGATAACTCGACCAACAGAGTCAACGTAGCGACGGTTTCACAGGTTGCTGGCTCTCAAGGTGTTTTGACAACGACTGGTGTGGTCACTCCGACTAACGTTGACAATACTCCTCTCAACAACGTTACTTTTAGCACTGGAACTATTGTAAGCCAGGCAACAAATGTTCCTGGAAGATTCCGCCTTTCCAGGGGAACGTATGGCAGTGATATTGCGAGCATTGGTGTTGGAACTACGACTCCTTTGCAAGATGGCTCGATTATGTTATATGAGAATCAGAGAACATTTGTTGATGCTTTCGCGACAAGCGGCGCCAATCCAACAGTTACGGCGTTTGTTCGTGATCTTTATGGCGTGCCGGTTTCAGGCGTTACGGTCAATTTCTCCTCAACCGCTGGAACTATGACTCCGTCGAGCGTCACCACCGACCACACTGGAATTGTTCAATCAACTCAATCTGGCGGCGCTCTTGGAGACAATATCTCGGTTGTTGCTTTGGATTTGAATCCTGTCAATATTACTGCTGCTGCTTCCGTCGCGTTAGTTGCGGCTTCTCCAGTTTACTCGATTATTGATCCTGTTTCAGGAATTGTAAGGGTCGCTTCAGTTACTGACGGAAATAACGTTTTGACAACCACTTCGGGAACGACTGCCACGACGATTCAGGGAAGTTTTGGTCCGAGAATTATTACTTTGTCAACTGTTGTTGCTCAAACTACTACAACTCCTTCGTTGATTCAGATAATTCCTGTTTCGGAGGGCCAGACGGATATGATTACTATATTGGTTGCGACAACCACTCCAGTTACGGATGCTTTTTTCCGTCTTCCTCAGCGTGCGAATCGTTCATTGTATGCTTACGCGACCGGCGGCGCGAACCCGACGGTTACCGCGGTTGTTATTAATGAGGACGGTATTGGTGTCGCGGGTGTTCCGGTAAGCTTTACTCCTTCAGCAGGTGTTATGACTCCTTCTTCTGGCTCGACAAATTCCAGCGGTATGTTTTCTTCAACTCAGTCCGGAGGGGCTCTTGGAAATACTATTTTGGTTTCAAGTTCAGGTCTTACTTCAGTTACGATAACAACTGCCGCGTCTGCCGCGATTGCCGCTGCAGATGTTGTTTTCCCTTGGTTTGACCCTGAGGGTTCAAACGTTTATTCTGCCGCTGTTACGAGGGCAAATAATGTTTTGACAACCACTGCTTCAACTTCGTATGATCTGACTGATAACACTCCGAATAATAACGCGAGTGTCAGAAGCGTTTCTTCCACTGCTCAAACTTCCTCCGTTCCTGGATTTTTGTTGGTTAACAGAACCACTGCGGGTGATGGCGACTTTGTTATGATGACGACTGTTGGAACAACTCAGTTGATGGATGGTGTTGTTTTCATTAACACTTCAACTACAACCGATCCGCAGATTAACATTACAAAGACTGATTTCCCAGATCCTGTGCCAAATGGCAGTCTTTTGACTTATACGATTACTCTTAACAACACTGGTGGAAAGACTGCGCTTAATGTGACTGTTTTTGATATTTTTGCCCCGAACGTGACTTTTGTTAACGCGACTCCTGCTCCAAATTTGACAAACAATACTTGGTTTATTGGCAATATTACTGGTTTCAATTCCACTAGTATTACAATTGTCGTTAACGTGAGCGGTAACGCCTCACAGGGCGGTTCGTTCAATAATACTGCTATTGTCAATTGGTCCTCTGAGTCTGGTTCAAACTTCACGGCTAACGTGACAATTAATACGACCGTTGGCACTGAGCCGTTTTTGACTGTTTCAAAGTCAGCGAATCCAAATCCGGTCTTTACTGGAAGCCAGCTTGTTTATCAGGTTTCAATTCAGAACACTGGCAGCGCGACCGCGACTAACGTCACTTTGGTTGATGTCTTGCCAAGTGGTGTTACGTTCCTTAACGCGTCGCCTTCAAACTTTTCGAATTCGTCTTGGTCCTTGCCGAACATTTCCAGCGGAGACACGTTGCTTGTTAACATTACGGTAAACGTTACCGCTCTTGGAGGCACTTTTATCGTTAATACAGCGAATGTTTCATACTTGAACAGTTCTAACGGCACTGTTTACGCTTCAGCGTCTGTTAATGTTTCAGTTTTGGCGACACCGATTCCTCCCGGTCCGGGCGGTGGTGGAGGCGGCGCGGGTGGAGGAGCTGCGGGCGGAGGAGGTGGCGGTGGAGGATTGCCTGCCGGTACTTTTGAGAAAGTTCTTCCGGAGCAGACTGTTGTTATGGTTTCAACTTTGGAAGTTTATCGCGGTGAGGAGATTCGTTTCCCTCTAAAAGTCACGAACACTTTCCAAAACACTGTTCTAAACGATGTTTGGATTGAGATTGACGGTCCCCTTGCTCAGTACTTTTCGTGGATTCCTGACAGGTTGAATCTGATACCTTTTTCAAAGTCGGCCCAGTTCCTTGTGAGTCTGTTCGCTCCGAATTACGCGACTG
Source organism: uncultured Methanosarcinales archaeon (assembly GCA_964572035.1). Taxonomy (GTDB): domain Archaea; phylum Nanobdellota; class Nanobdellia; order Woesearchaeales; family ARS49; genus CAZNDX01. Next base: position 12,380 of record CAZNDX010000001.1, on the reverse strand, counting down.
CCGATAGTTATGAAGTTAAGTTCTTGGTTCACGGTGTTTTGGAGGCGCAGGAAACTGTTGTTAAGGGAGGTTTCCCGACCATTTCAGTAATCAAGAAACCAATTTTGATTCAGCATACTGTCAAGCTTATTGTGAAAGATTTGAGTCCGCAGAAGCAGGATGATATTATGGCAGAGGCGGACGCTTTAATCAAAAAACTGAGAGACAACGGCTTGCCTGATTTTAGGGCTTTGAGAATTTATGAAGAGCTTTCAGAGGCCGTTAAGGCGAACAATGGGGAGCGCGTTAATGTTTTGCTTGACTCCTTGAGAAATCTTGTGAGTTTGGGTCTTGAGGCGAAATCGGACATAGTTGATGTTGAAGAAAGAATTCGCGACGCTAGAATGAGGGGTCTTGATACAAGAGAGGCTGAGCGTGTAGTCGCTTTGGCAGTTGGCGCTTTGGATGATGGTGATTTTGAGCGCGCGATTCGTTTGGCGGCTCAGGCGGGTGAAATATCGTTTATTGAGCTTAAGGGAGCTTTCAATTTGTTGAACTTTTTCGTGAGAAATTGGTGGATTTTGGTCGCGCTTTCAGCTTTATTGTCGGTTGGCGGAGCATCGGCTTACAGTTCTTGGTTCGTTCGCCACGTGCAGTCTCGTCTTGTCGAGCTTGATGACGAGGAGGAAATTTTGTATGATGAGATGAAGAAAGCTTCTGAGCAGGCTTACTTGAAAAAGTCCATTTCGATGTCCGCTTATCACAGGATGCTTTCCGATTTCGAGATTCATCTTGAGAAGATTGACGCCGAGCGCTCAAAATTGAGAGTTCAGAGGGCGAAGCTATTCTCGGTTCAGGAAGAGCTCTTGAGCATTGATCACGAAAGGAAATCTTTGACTGAGCAAGTTAAGGTTTTGCAGGAGAGTTATTATTTGAAAGAGTCCCTTGGGGCGAATAAGTACAGAAAGCGCGAGAATGGTTTGCAGCGCCGTCTTGCTCATCTTGATGTTGATTTTGAATTGTTGAAGTTGAGGGGTAGGAAAAAATGAGAATAAGAAACGTTCGCCTCGCTTTGTTTATTTTTCCAATAGTTGTGATTCTGTTGCTTGTTTTCGCTCTTGTTGTTCAGCAGGCATTTAGCGAGAAGCAGGTTCCAGAGAGTCAAAAGCCCATGCCGAGGGTTTTTGCTCCTCAGACTTTTGTTTCTCCAGTGGGTAATGCGACTGAGCCTCAGGCCAGAATCGCTATTGAGGAGACTCAAAGGTTGATTGATTATTTGAATGAGTCTAACGTTCCTTTTGGCAGTTTTGATATTGATTTTGCGGCGATGAAGAAGGCGTATTATGGAGAGAATGTTTCAGCCCTTTTGAGGCGCGCTGACCTTTTAAACCAGACTCCTGAACAAAAGGAGTTGGCTGACCAGATTTACGCTCTTGTTTACGCTGCGATTCGCTCGGGCCAAAAGCTTGGAACGAATTATTCTTTTGTTGTTGAGGAGTCTTATGTTTTGAAGGCGAGAGCTCAGACTGCTTTCGCTGCCAGAGACGCTTTGCGTCTTCTTGATTTGACTATGTCTGAGCAGGAGTCGTCTCTCAACTTGTCAAATGTCGAATACTTCAATGAACAGGCGCTTCAGTTGTATTCTCAGGAGCGTTTTAGTGATGTGTTTGAGAAAGTGAATGAGGGTTTTGCCGCTCTTGAAGATGCTCGTGTTGATTTGTCAAGAACGAGGGCTTTTATTAAGGCGTCAAGGAGAACAATATTTTATTTTGCTTTTGATAATTTCGCGTGGTTGATTTTCGCGGTTGCGTTGTTTGGCTTTTCGGGTTTTATTGCGAGCAATGAGATTAAGCTTTATCTCGCGCGCTCCAGGCTTTCTTGGGCGTCAAAGGATGTTGGAGTGATTAAAGAGATGATGAAGTCTTGTCAGCAGGAATACTATGGTCAAAATCTTGGCCAGACAAGATATAAGAACCGTATGGCTGCCCTTAACGACAGGCTTCAGAAGATTCGTCTCGAGGCTCCTGCGTTAAGAAAGAAGATTAGGCGCTATTCTGTCTGGTCTGTTTCAAGATTTTTGAAAAAATAATTTCTAAATATTTTTATTATATGTTGGTAAAGACTTCTTGTTCCGGATAGACCACTATTCCGTCTTCCGTGATTTGCATTGCTACTATTTTTTTATCGAATCCCGCACCTCTCATTTTGAGAACTTCTATCGCGCTTTCTCTTATGTTTCCGTGTCTTACGTTGTAGAAAATGAATACTCCGTCGGCGAGGAACTCCTCGACCCCTGATTCAGTAAGCTTAACTGTTGGGTCTTGCGTTTCTGAAATAAGAAAGCTTGTCGCTTTCATTTTTTCAAATAAGTTGAACAATTGCTCTATGTATAATCTGTATGTTTCTTCTTTTCCGTAGAACGCGCTTGCTATTGCTGAAAGCGAGTCTACTGCTATTCTGTCAGGGTCAAATCCTTTTGGAACGATGAGAGGTTTCAAATCGATAAGCAGTTCGCCTCTTGCCTGCTCAAGCATGGCGTCTATTTGTCTTGTTATATCTAGCGGTGAGACCTTTTTTATCATCAAGAGTCCCGCTTTTTCGAGCGGCTCTGGGTCCCATCCGAAATCTCTCATGTGCTCGCGAAGTCGTTCGGGCGTTTCTTCGAATGTCATGTAGAAGCATTTTTCGCCTCTTTTTGCGGCGTAGTATAGTGTTTGAAGGCAGAATATTGTTTTTCCGCTTCCAGGTCCTCCGCAGAGCAGCGTCGATACTCCTTTTGGAATTCCTTTGCTGAATAGGGCGTCAAATCCGTTTATTCCAGTCAGAATGTATTTTTCAGAAGGTTTTGGAGCTTTGAATACTTTTTTGGCCGCTTTCGCCTTCTTCCTCTTTTTCATAATGTATATTACGGAGTTAGGGTTTAAAAAGTTGTTGCTGTGAAACTTAGTTAAGCTTTAAAAGCAGTGACTAACTTCTCACACACAATGGGCCCGTAGCTTAGCCCGGTAGAGCGCTGGTCTTATATGACCGCGCGCGGTACAAAAACAACAAGCCGCGCGTTCTAAGCACACCAGTGGTCGGGAGTTCAAATCTCCTCGGGCCCACCTTTTTTCTTTATTTTTCTATAAGTTCAGAATACAAAGTATGCGCCAGCCGGGAACGCCAAGCTTGCTTGGCGGACAGCCACGAAGTGGCTGGATCTTCGATTCCCGCCTAGAATACAAAGTATGCGCCAGCCGGGAATCGAACCCGGTCCCCAGCCTTGGCAAGGCTATATCATACCACTAGACCACTGGCGCGAATTCAATTAAAGCGAGAACGGTCGTTTAAAAAGATTACTGTATTGAACTTTGGTTGAAAGGCCCTACAATCGCTATTGCTGGGTTATTCAAATATTTGTTCGCGACGGTGTGTATGTCGCTTGTTGTTACTTTGTCAAGAAGCGAGGGGTATTTTGTATCAAATTCATAGCCCAATCCTTGCATTTCGTAGAGCGCCAAATAATTCGCTTGGTCCGCTGTTTTTTGGTGGTCTAGGGCGAAGAATCCTTTGTGTTTTTGTTTTGTGAGGATTAGTTCTTCTTCTGGGACTCTTTCTGTTTTGATAATTTCTATTTGTTCAGAAATTCCTGTGAGTGATTCGTTTACCACGTCCGGTCTGCTTATCATTGTTATTCTAAGAAAGCTGGTTGTTCGCGCGCTTGGGTTGATGCTGTATACCGTGTACGCGAGCCCTTTTTGTTCTCGCAGGTTATAGAATAGTCTGCTTCCGGAGCCTGAGCCCAATAAACTGTGAACGAGTCTCATTGGAACGAAGTCCGCGTGCGTCGCGGGTGGTGTTTGGTATCCTTGGTAGATGTAGAAGCTTTCGAGTACCATGTCTTGCGTGTTTGTTGTTGCTTCTGTTCTTGGCGCGGGATAAGTAACAATTTCGATTTTGTCAGTAGGCGCAAGTCTTCCAAGCATTTTGTCAATTGCTTGAACAGTTTTTTGTTGGTTTATGTTGCCGACAATCGCTAAATACATGTTTTGCGGAGCGTACCATTCGTTGTAGTGCTTTATTACGTCCTCGCGGGTGATTGTTTCTATTGTTTCAGGGTAGCCGTCTATTGGGTTTTTGTATGGATGGTCGTGGTATATTGTCGCCATGAACAAGTCTTCTGTTCTGATTTCTGGTTGGTCTTTTTTCGCTTGAAGTTCTTCAATGAGAATTGTTTTCGCTCTGTCAAGTTCTTCTTGGGTGAATGTTGGATTTTTTATGACGTCGGATAATATGTCTAGCGCCGCGCTTACTTTGTCTGATGGTACGGATATCGCTATTTCTGCGTATTCCGCGCGTGTGCTTGCTTCTATTGTTCCGCCGATGTTTTCTATTTCGCTGATTATTTGTTCCCGTGAGCGCGTTGGTGTTCCTGCGAGTAGCATTCTTGTTGTCAGGAATCCTAGTCCTGGTTTGTCTCCGTCTTGCGCTATGCTTCTTTTTATTAGCAAGTCTATCGCGACCAGTCCTGTGTCGTTGTTTTGTCTTGTTAGAAGCGTAAGTCCGTTGTCAAGGACGTATTTGCTTCCGGCGTCCGTGTGTTCTTCATAGTTTACGCTGGAGCAGGCGGCCAAAAATAATAGCAGCATGATTATTCGTTTCATAGTTTTGGTTTCAGCTCGTACATTGTGTATTGGTTGATGTGTTTGTTCGCAACGCGTTTGATGTCTTCTTTTGTGACTTTGTTTATGTTGTCAATGTAGTCCGTGTAAATCTTCAAGTCGTTTTGCACCCATGCTTGTCCTATCGTATAGCCGATTTGGAATAATTCTTCCTGCTCTCTGAGTCTTTGTGTGATTAGAAGGGCTTTGGCTCGTTCTAGTTCTTCGTCAGTTACGTCTTCTGTTTTGAATCTGTTCATTTGGTAGAGCAGTTCTGCTTTTGCCTGTCCTGCTTTGTCCGGCTCAACTGTCATTATTGTTTGTATGACTCCTGTGTCGATTAATGGAACGTAGGCTCCGACTCCTGAAGATATGAGTTGTTTTTCTTGTTTCATTATTCTTTCAATGCGTGAATTGTCTCCGCCGACTAGTATTGAATTTAGAACTGTCATCGCGTATCTGTCCGGGTCTGTCGCTTTTGGCGCGAAGTATCCTGTCGCGATGTAGGTGTATCCAATGTCTTTTGTTGATGTGTTGTATCTTGATTGCGTTGGCTCTTTTGGTGCTGGATAATTTGATTCTGGAAGCTTTTGCGGTTCCATGTGTCCGAACGCGTTTTCAACGTCGCCTACTACTTTTTGTGGGTTTATGTTTCCAATTACGACGATGTTCATGTTGTTTGGCGAGTACCAGGTTTTGTAGTATTCTTTGATGCTTTGTTGTGTCGCGTTAAGAATTGTTTCTTTTGTTCCTATGATTGGGTTTTTGTATGGGTGGTCCTCAATCAGTAAGTGAGCAAATTGGTCGTCGACGTATTGTAACGGGTTGTTGAAGCTGAATCTTTGTTCTTCTGTTATTACTTGGAGTTCTTTTTGTATTTCTGTTTCGTCAAACATTGGGTTTAGAAGAAGGTCCGCCATGTACGGGAAGATGTCGTCGAATTTGTCTTTTGGAACCGTGACGAAGTACATTGTCCAGTCGAGGCTTGTCATCGCGTTTAGTTCTCCGCCCAGTGATTCTACGCGTTTGTGGAAACTTCCTACTGGTTGTGTTTGTGTTCCTTTGAACCAGATGTGTTCGAAGATGTGCGATATTCCTAGTTTGTCTGCTGGCTCGTTTCGTGAGCCGACTCTTACCCAGAATTGTATTGTGACTAGCGGGCTGTGCTCAAGTTCTTTGACTGTTACTGTTAGTCCGTTTGGCAGTTGTGTCGAATATACGTCCTGCGTTGCGGTTGTTACTGGTATGTCAATTTCTTTTAGTGGGTCGTAAGAGTAGTACGCGAAGATTCCTGCTGCAATTAGTAGGGCGAGTCCAAGCAGAACGTAGGTTAGCGTTCTAGATGACTGTCTCTTTTTCTGTCTCTTCATTATTTCCTCTTTTTGCTCTTTTTATGGACTTTCCCTATTTAAAAGTTCGGAACGTTGGCAACCTTTTTAAAGGGGCTATTTGTGTTTCATACCTAAGGACCAGTAGTTTAGCGGCTATAACGTCTCGTTTACACCGAGAAGGTCGGCGGTTCGAATCCGCCCTGGTCCACCATTTTCTATTAATCTATTATTGAGTAGTGACGTAATTTTATAATATCCTTTTATAGCGTGTAAAGTGATGAAATTTATATTAAAGACATTGAGTGCGATATCCATTTTTGCTTTATTTGTAATGTTATTTTATTTTGCAAAATACGAAAATCTTGTTTTTGTGAACGATGTTTCGTTTATCGTTGTTTCTTTTTGCGCTACCTTGGCTCTTTACATTACTTCAAGGAAGATTAAGTTTAGGGATGAAAAAACGGTATGGGGGCTTCTGGCTCTTGGTTCGTTAGTTTTCTTTTTTGCTGAAATAGTGTGGGGTTATCAGGAAATAATTGTTGGAGTTCTGACTCCAAGTCCAGGTCTTGTGGATTTGCTTTGGATAATTGGGGAGTCAATTATTTTGCTGGCGGTTTTCAGGCAGCTTCAGAATACTTTTTCAGATTCTCGCGCACAGTGGTGCTCAACTTTGGCGTGGATTCTTGGCTCTGTTTTGCTTGGTTTGACAATTTCAATATTTTTTATTTTGGAAGATTTTTCAGCGATAATGGGTGTTAGTTTAATTCACATTTTCATCGCGTCTCTTACCTTGATTTGTTCTGTTGTTTTGATTTCACCACTGCTTAGAATCAGGAGCAGGCTCGTTTTGCCTTGGATTTTGCTCTGCATCGCGTACTTTATGTTCGTCGCAGAGGCGACTCTTTTCGCGTATGAATCGGTGACTTCTGCATTCCATACTGGTACTTTTGTTGACTTCATCTATGTTTTGGGCTATATCTTTATGTGTCTCGCCGCGTGGGCAAAATCGGCTCAAATGGGGGGGAGTGATGACGAATAAAATTATTTGTCATCTGGTCAAATCAACTAAAGTTCACGAGACTGGACTCTCTATCGCAAGGGGTTCTCCAAAAAAATCTTTTGGCGTCTATGCGTCTATGCTTCGTCCAGGTGATGATGTTGCCAAGGAGCTTAAATCCAGGCGCATTAATCTGGAAAATTGGTTTATTATCGACGCTTTTGGAAAGGCGACTCATGAAAGAGTTGTGTCAATTCCTTCGCCCGAAGCTGTAACTGAACTTAGCATTGTTATTGGTCAGTCTCTTCAAAGCTTCAACCATCATCAGACCGTTTTGATTCTTGAAGGGCTGAACACTTTGGTAACTTCAAACGGCCTTGCGGTTGTTCAAAGGTTTGTCCAGTTTTTGATTGGTAAGCTTCGTTCTTGGGAGGTTTCCGCGCATTTTATAGCTTCAAGTGATTTAGATCCTTCTCTGATAACCTTATTAAAGCAAATGTGTGATTCTGTTAAGAAGAGCTGATTTTCAAGATAACATTTATATAGCATCTTTCGTCTTTTTTCTGTATGCAGGACAAGATTTTTTCCATGCTGGTTGAGCAGAACGAGATTAGCTGGAAGACTATCATTATGGATCTTATCAGCACTGAGCAGATGGATCCTTGGGATGTCAACATCTCGCTGTTAACTGACAAGTATATTGAGCGTCTTCGCGAATTGAAGGAGCAGGATTTGAAAGTTGGCGGGAAAGTTGTTCTTGCCGCTTCTATTTTGTTGAGAATCAAGAGCAATAAATTGGTCAGCGATGATATGGATGATTTTGACCGTCTTATCGCCGGCACTGATATGAATCAGGAGGCTTTCTATGATTCTTTGGAGCAGGAACTTGCTCAAGGTGAGCGCGAAGCGTTGAAGGAAGAGTTTGAGCTGTTGCCGAGAATGCCTCAGGCGCGTCGCCGTAAAGTCAGCGTTTTCGATCTTGTCAAAGCGTTGGACAAGGCGTTGGAAGTCAAACAGCGCCGTGTTTTGCAGAGCATTCCTCCGCCTTTGCCGTTGCCTGTTAGAAAGTTTGATTTGGGAGCTAGCGTGACGAATTTGCTTCAAAGACTGAAGTCTATGTTTTCTTACAAAAAACGTCTTACGTTCACCGATCTTTTGCCCACTCATTCCAAGCAGGACAAGGTTTACACGTTTATCCCTCTTTTGCATTTGTCTAATCAGCAGAAGGTGGAATTAGAGCAGGCCGAACCCTTTGGGGAAATTGAAGTTAAGCTTGCGGAGGAAAAAAATGTTCAGCAGTGATGAAAAGAAAGTTTTGGCAATGTTAGTTAAGCGCGACCTTGAATCGTTCAAGAAGGGCGAAAAGGCCGGCGCCAGAGACGCAGCTGTCGGTTTTTTGAAAGCCGAGCACGAATACGAGCATTTTCTTGAGGCGCTTTTGAAGAAATTGGCAAAATGAGCGACGACAAAGTTTCAGACGCGAAAAAGCAGGAATTGCAAAGGAAATACGTTGAGCTTCAGATTTTGCAGCAGCAGATGATGCAGATTCAGCGCCAATCAGGTATGATTGAGTCTCAAATCGAGGAGATGTTGTTGGTTCAGCAGGCGCTTGATGATTTTGCGAAGGCGAAGAGGGGAGATGAAATGTTTGTCACCCTGACGCCTGGAATTCTTGTCAAGGCGAAGCTTGAGCAGGAAAGCGAAGTTCTGCTGAATGTCGGCGCGGGAGCTGTTGTTCAGAAGAAAGTTCCTGACGCGAAGCGTGTTATTTCCGAGCAGGAATCTGAGTTGAAAAAGGTCAATGTTGAGCTAGCTCAGCAGCTTGAAAAGCTTGTCAAGCGCGCGAAGGAGATCGGCGCGGAGTTGAAATAATGTTTGGATTTCTAAAAGACAAGCTGAAGGGCGTAATGAAGTCTTTCTCGAAAAAGGTCGAGGAGGAGGCGCCTGAAGAGAAAATCGAAGTCGCTAAAGAGGAAAAACCGGCAAAGAAGGAAGTTTCAAAGCAAGAAAAGCCAAGTAAAAAACAAGTTAAGAAAGAAGAAAAGAAGGAAGTTAAAAAGGAAGAAAAGAAAGAAATCAAAAAAGAGTCGCCCAAGATTCAAGAACCAAAAGTTGAGGAGAAAATACTTGAACCAGTTGAAGAAGTAAAGATTGAAGAAAAAATTGAAGTTAAGTCTGAGCCAAAAGTTGAGGAGAAAAAGGGTTTCTTCTCAAAACTTTTCAAAAAAGAAGAGAAAGTTGAGGAAAAAGTCGAAGTCGAGCCAAAAGTTGAGGAGAAAAAGGGGTTCTTTGGCAAAATTACTGAAGTTATTACCACGAAAAAGATTTCCGCTGATAAGTTCGATGAATTGTTCTGGGATTTGGAGCTTGCCCTTCTCGAAAACAATGTCGCGCTGGAAGTCATTGAAAAAATTAAATCTGATCTAAAGTCTGAGCTTGTTGATAAGCCAATTCCGAGAGGGAAGGTTGATGAGGTTATCGCGTCTTCTTTGCACGACAGCATCGAGGGTTTGTTTAATGTTGGAACTTTCAATATTCTTGACAAGATTAAGGAGAAAAAGCCTTACGTTATTTGTTTTATTGGAATCAACGGAAGCGGAAAAACAACTAGCATCGCGAAGGTCGCGAATTACTTGCAGTCTCAGGGTCTCTCAGTTGTTATGGCTGCGGCTGATACTTTCAGAGCTGCGGCGATTGACCAGCTTCAGCTTCACGCCGACAAGCTTGGAATTAAATTAATCCGCCACGATTATGGCTCTGACCCTGCGGCTGTTGCCTTTGACGCAGTTAAACACGCGGAGGCGAAAAAGGCGGATGTTGTTTTGGTTGACACTGCTGGTCGTTTGCATAGCAACATTAATTTGATGGATGAGATGAAAAAGATTATTCGCGTGGCAAAACCAGATTTGAAAATTTTTGTGGGAGAAAGCATTACAGGTAATGATTGTGTTGAGCAGGCGAAGCAGTTCAATGAGGCTGTAGGCATTGACGGGATTATTCTTTCAAAAGCTGATGTTGATGAGAAAGGAGGCGCCGCAATTAGCGTAAGTTATGTAACCCAGCGCCCTATTTTGTTCCTTGGCGTTGGTCAGGAATACAAGGACTTGCAGCCATTCGATAAAGAGAAATTGCTTGCAAGCATTGGTTTATAGTCAAGTTTATAAAACATCAAATCAAACAGAGAGCAAAGAGGTGTGTTTATGTTAAGATTGCTTTACGATCCTGTCGCTGAAATAAAGAGTTTCAAGAAAGAGAGTGTTTTTAGGTCGTTGATTTATCTTATCGCTTCTTCGTTGATGTTTTCAGCCGGTTTGCTTTTGTTCTCAACAAAGTTGAAGCTTGTTCCTGAGGAATTTTTGATTTACGCGATTGTTGGCAGTTTGTTTGGAGTTATTGGTCTTTTCCTCGTTTTCGCGTTTTTCTTTAGTGTCGCCATGCACGTTTTGGACGGCAATGGCGGTTTTTATGAGGGAATCGCGACAACTGTTTTGTCAATTTCCCCAATAGCTACGGCCGCCATGCTTGCGGGCGCGATTTCTTTTATTCCTTACGGTATTTTCCTTTCAATTTTGATTTTAATTTACGGCATTGTTCTGGGAAGCGCTGTGTTTTTCAGAGCGGGTAAAGAATTGTACAATGTTGATTATTTCGCTGTTTTCGTCGGAGTTTTCATCACGAAGCTTCCAATGATTTTGGCGGTTTGTCTTTATTTTATTCTTTTATGAATTCAAGCTCGCCGCCGAAGAGTGTTGCTTTGTGAAGTGGAACTGGTCTCCAGTTGTCTATTATCAAGTCCGCTTTTAGCCATTTTGCCAACTCCTGGGGGTTGCCAATTGTTGCGGACAGCCCGATTATCTGGACGTCTTTTAGCAGTTTCATTAATATCGTAATCAGAATTTCGAGTGTCGGTCCCCTTCCAACGTCGTTTAGCAGATGTATTTCATCAATGATGACGCATTTGACGAACGCGAGCCATGGCGAGTGATGTCTGATTAGAGAGTCCAGTTTTTCTGATGTGCAGATTATAAAGTCGTAATCCGCTAAATAAGGGTCCGCGCTGTCTAAATCCCCAGTACACAAAGCGACTTTGCATAGGTGTCCGTATTTTCTTTTGAATTCTTTGGCTTTTTCGTTTGCCAGGGCGATTAGTGGCACGATGTAAACTGCCTTTGCCCCTTTCTCTAAGATGGCCTGCATTGCTGCCATTTCAGCTATTAATGTTTTTCCGCTTGCTGTTGGCGTGCAGATTAGTAGGCTTTTGTGCTCAAGTAGTCCTTTGTCTAATGCTTTTTGTTGTGATGGTCTGAATTCTGTTATTCCTTCTTTGGCTAGAACTTCTTTTAGTTTCTCATTCATATTCTAAAAAGAAAATAGGTGCAATATAAACTTACTTGTAGTAGATTGATGTCCAGACGGTGTATGTTTTGTCGCCTGAGAATGTTGTGTAGCAATAGCACTCGTATAGGCCTGCGACAGGGTCCAGTCTTCCTGTTGGAGTTGGGCTTCTTCCGTCTCGGCAGGTTGTTCTTGAGCAAGCTTTTTGCGCGTCAACTAAATTGTAAGTTGTGACTGCGTTCGGGTTTTGGTTGTAATAACGCATTGTTGTTTGGTAAAACTTAGAACTGGCGACTTGTCCTGTTACTTTGTCCATTTCAGGTCCGCCTAGTATGATAATAAATGCAAACACTGCCGCGAGGGCGGTGAATGCAAAAATAATTAAAGAAATATTTTGGTTGTTCATACAGTTGATGGCGCGCAGGCCATTACTGGCTGGAATCTTGGGTCTGGGGATCCGTATAGGGCTCCGCAGTAGAACCAGTTGCACATGTGTCCTGAGAGAACGTCATATCTGATGTTTCCCTGTTCGCGCTCTCGCAGTTGTCCGTCTGGGCATCTGCTTAGGTGCATGCTTTCAAGGCCTGGGATGATTTGAACTCCGCTTGGCGCTTGAATCTCCGGACCTACTGGTGGTGGGAACCACGCTTTTCCAGTTGCCGCTGGACTTGTGAAGAGAAGTACCAATCCTACGATTGCGAGGATCGCTACAATTCCCAAAAGCAATATGCTCACTTCTTTTTTATCCGCCATTTTAATTTTCCTCCGCGTTTATTGCGCAAGTATGTTGCGTATTGTTAGGCACGCGTTTTGTCCAACCATGTCTTCAAGACAGCAATATTGGTTGTACGCGCCGTTAGTGTAAAGGTAAATCGCTTCTCCGCTCGTGCAGTAAAGTCCTAGTTGCTCTGCGGGAATCGTTGGGTAGAACGATTGTCCTTGGGCTACTAATCCTGTTGGTCCTGACACGAGGGCGACTATGGCTAAAACGCCGATGATACTGACTGATATCAGCACCACGGCTCCATTGCCGCGTTCACCTCTTATCATAGTCGTATTTTGGTATGTATGATATATAAATCTTGCTGTACGGCTGTA